>CALAQT010000458.1 GCA_937888775.1 uncultured Actinomycetes bacterium
TCATCTCCAGCAACCTGGCGATCCTCTACATGAGCAACATCGGCTACGTCCTCGCTCATCTGCTTGCGGTCAGCGGCTTCCTGCTGCTGCGCAAGGACCGCCCGAACTGGCCGAGGCCATACAAGCTGTCCGCTATCTGGGTGCCGATCGCATGGTTCATGACGGCACTCGTCGCGTTCCTGCTGATCGTCGGTGCCGGCGCTCCACACCTGAACGGCTACGGCACATGGGCGGACTTCGCGATCGGCGTCGGCGTGCTCGCAGCGTCGGTGCTGCTGTTCATCTTCCGGCGCGTCGTCCAGGACGGCGAGCGGATCCACTTCCGCGAGGAGACGCCGACGATGCCGGCGGAGGGCGACTGGCCCGATGGGTTCGAGGCCCCCCCGCCGACGGTTGCCCCGGTGGCGAGCTGATCTGAGAGCTCGGCTTCAGAGATGTCCAACGCACGGCTGGCTCCAAGGAGGCAGGATGAAGAAGATTGTTGTTGGCTATGACGCCACCGAGGCGTCACAGCGGGCGCTGGAGCGCGCGGCGACCCTTGCCCGGGCATTCGAGTCGCAGTTGATGGTCACGAGTGTGGCTCCCATCCTGGCCGGCATCGGGCGTTCCGCGGGCCCGGTCGACCCCGTCGACCCGCCCGCCAAGCACGCCGAGGAGCTCGCGGCGGCGCGCTCGTACCTCGAGGGTGAGGGCCTGAGCGCCGAGTATTTTCCAGCGGTCGGTGACCCAGCCGACACGATCGTGGAGCTCGCCAACGAGCGCGCGGCCGACTTGGTCATCGTCGGCACGCGGGAGCTTGGCGTCGTGCAGCGGCTGCTGGGTCAGAGCGTCAGCGATTCGGTCGCGCACCACGCCCACTGCGACGTTCTGATCGTGCACTGACGCGCAGAGCACGCCGAGGCCGGTACTCGCTGGGCGTGCGTGATATCGCAGCTACGCTCGAGCACCGGCTCGGGGTCGACGAGACGACCTCGCAACTGGCCCCGATCACCCGGGCACATGGCCAGTGTCTTGAGTCGAGATTTCGGGAGCAGATCTCGACCCAAGACACTAGTCGCACTCGATCTTCCACCGCGGCCGATCGGCGATCGCCTGATACTGCCGGCGCCGGCGGGCAGGACGAACGAACGACGACCATAGGAACCCCGTGAGCGGAAGGACGACAACCACCGCCAGCGGGCGCCCGATCAGCACGAACACGAGCGCGACGGCCGCGGCTGCGGCGCAGACGATCGACGGGAGGATCCGATCGCGCACCCGGTTGCGCCGCAGCGAGGCATACTCCTCGAGCGGGATCCGGTTGGTGTCGTAGCTGCGCCCGCAACCATCGCAGCGCCAGCGCTCCCCGTAGCGAAGGTCCCGCCGCTCGCCGCACTCGCATTTGACCGTGATCGGCGGCCCCTTTCGGACGGCTCGCGGAAGGTCAGCGTGCGCAGCCGTCAATGGTCCGGAGGCTCCCAGCCCTCGAGCACCGACGGCGCGTAGTCGGTACCGACCGTCCGGGAGTCGGCAACCCAGGGCCCGAGCTCGGGCTGGGGGAACTTGCAGTGGCGGTCCTTGAGCGTGATCCCGTAGGAGTTGCCCGACTGCAGGTGCTTGATCAGGACCTTGCGCGCCAGCTCATTCTCACGTCCCGGGGGAATCTGGAAATAGATCTTTATGAACGAGTTGGAGTAGCGGTCGAACACCGCCGGCACGCCCTCCTCCTCCAGCAGCGTGACGTCCTCCAGCCAGTTGATGTCCTCGCCGGGCGTGGCGGCGATCAGGTCGATGTCCGCCACCAGGCCGATATCCTCCTGATAGGCGAAGCGCTTGCCCGACAGGTACTCCGCATCGATCGCGAACACCTTCTCGGGCTCGGAGGGAGCGCGTCTGACTTCACTGCTCATGATTCTCCCCTCTCACTGAACTAGGGCTGCCCCACGCCCTGCTGCTCAGGCGTCAGATAGCCGATCGGGTTCTCGATGTGGCGTTCCAGCAGCCGCTCGATCCGGGCCAGCGTGCGCTCCTCCGAGACACCCGGGATGTACTCGGTCCCGGCCAACGGAACCCGCGCCATCGCCGAGGCCTCAACGGTCAGCGCGCATAGATCCTCGGGCTCCAGATTGTGCACATTGGTCTTGCCGCACGCCCGCGCCAGCATCTGGCATTCCAGCGTGAGTGTGTGCAGAAAGTTGTAGACGCGGTTGGCCGCCTCATCCACGACCAGCCGCTTGCGCAGTTCGGGGTCCTGAGTGGTGATGCCAACCGGACAGCGCCCGGTATGGCAGTGATAGCACTGACCCGCCGGAACGCCGATCGTGCCCTCGTAGTCGGTGACGCCGGGGATCTCCTTATTGCAGTTGAGCGCCATCAGAGCCGAGTGGCCGATCGCGATCGCGTCGGCGCCGAGCGCCAGACACTTGGCGACGTCACCGCCGTTGCGGATTCCGCCGGCCACCACGAGGTCTATCTCGTCGGCCAGCCCGACATCCTCCAAAGCGCGCCGTGCCTCGGGAATCGCGGCCATCAGCGGGATGCCGGTCTCCTCGGCGGCGGTGTGCGGGCCGGCTCCGGTACCGCCCTCGGCACCGTCCAGGTAGATGACGTCCGGGCCGCATTTCGCCGCCATCCGCACATCGTCGTAGACCCGCGCGGCACCGAGCTTGAGCTGGATCGGGATCTCGTAGTTGGTCGCCTCGCGGACCTCCTGGATCTTGAGCGAGAGATCGTCAGGCCCCAGCCAATCGGGATGCCTAGCCGGCGAGCGCTGGTCGATCCCGGCCGGCAGCGAGCGCATTTCCGCCACCTGCTCGGTCACCTTCTGACCCATCAGGTGGCCGCCGAGACCCACCTTGCAGCCCTGGCCGATGAAGAACTCGCAGGCGTCGGCCAGCATCAGGTGATGCGGGTTGAATCCGTAGCGACTCTGGATCACCTGGTAGTACCACTTGGTCGACAGGTCGCGCTCGGGCGGGATCATCCCGCCCTCACCTGAGCAGGTGGCGGTGCCGGCCATCGACGCGCCCTTGGCCAGCGCCATCTTGGCCTCCAGCGACAGCGCCCCGAAGCTCATGCCGGTGATGTAGATCGGGATATCCAGCTCGATCGGCTTGGCGGCGAAGCGGGCGCCGAGCACGGTCTTGGTCACGCACTTCTCCCGGTAGCCCTCGATCACGAATCGCGTGAGGGTGCCTGGCATGAACATCAGCTCGTCCCAGTGCGGGATCTTCTTGAACATCGAGAAGCCCCGCATGCGGTAGCGCCCAAGCTCTGACTTGACATGGATGTCATCGATCACCTCAGGGGTGAAGATGCGGCTGTGCCCCAGCCGGTTGTGGGCAAAGGGTGCGTTTTCGTCGGCCATGGCCACCTCCTAGTGCAGCGTTGCGAAAGAACTTTGATGGTCTGGCGAGTGGCTGGGCGTGACTGGGCGTGTCCCCCGGCCTTGCTCGTACTGGACGTACTTGGATGGCCGGGGGACGCGGTCAGGCGCGTCAGCCGGACGACTGGATCGCAGCCCGAACAGGCGAGGCAGGATGCCAAGCGGGCTGCGAGCTCGAGGCCGGCAGAGCGCAAAGGGATTTCGAGAACGATGCACTAGAGGACGAGCTTGCGCTCGGATGGCTCGAGCGTGTCGTAGTTGTAGAGCTTCTTGCCGCACACGAATTTCTGGAACTGCGGCGGCGAGCCGAGACCGTAGAGCGAGAACTTGCGCTCGATCAGCTCGGTGTCGGCGTCTGACCACTCGCCCTCCACGCAATCGACCCCCAGCGACTTAACCTTGCCGGCGACGTAGATTTCGCCGTCGTACATCGAGTCGCCGAGGCCCGGACCGACGTCACCGCACAGGATCAGGCGGCCGCGCTGCATCATGAAGCCGGTCATCGACCCGGCTTCACCGAGCGAGATGATCGTGCCGCCCTTCTGGTCGATCCCGGTACGGGCCCCGACGCGACCCTTGATCACCAGGTCACCGCCGCGGATCGCCGCGCCGGTCAGCGACCCGGCGTTTGACTCGATCACCACAACTCCCGACATCATGTTCTCGCACGAGGACCACCCCACGCGCCCGGCGATGTGGACCTCAGGCCCGTCGATCATCCCCAACGCGAAGTAGCCGAGGCTGCCTTCGAAGTTCAGCCGGCAGCGAGTCAGCAGGCCGGCACCCAGCGAGTGGCGTGCGGCCGGATTGAGGATCGTCACCTCACGCACGCTTTGCTCGTAGAGCAGCCAGCGCAGCTCGAGGTTGATCTGGCGCGTGGTCAGCGGACCCGCGTCGAAGCTGGCGCGATCGCCGTCGATCTCCGACACTCGCGGGACGCGGGCGTCGAGCTCGACCAGTCCGCGGGGGTCAAACCGCGGCTCCTGGGCGGGTGGGGACTGATTCAACGTGTCCATACCATCACCGTGCTCTCGTAGGGGTCATAGGTCTCGATCTCGTGGTCGATCACCGCGCGGATCGCCATCTCCTCGGAGGCAAGCGCGACCATGTCGTCGCCCTCGTAGAGCACCAGCGGCTTGGCCGCGAGCTCATCCTTGGCCATCCCCAGCGCGTCCTCGCTCACGCAGATGTAGGTGAACACGCCGTCGAGCTCCTCCAGGCTGCGCCGCATGGCGCTTTCCAGTGAGTCGCCGTTGGCCATCCGGTCGGCCAGGTAGACGGCGATGATCTCCGAGTCGCAGGCGGACGCGAAGCGATGTCCGGCCGCCTCCAGCCGCCGACGCCACTGGTGGTAGTTGGTCAGCTGACCGTTGTGCACGACGGCCACGTCGGAGAACGGATAGGCCCAGTACGGGTGAGCGTTGGCGATGTCGACATCGGATTCGGTGGCCATCCTGACATGCCCGATGCCGTGGCTGCCGAAGTAGTCGTCGAGTTGATAGGCCGACGACACAGTTCGCGCGTCGCCGAGATCCTTGATGATCTCCAGCGAGTGCCCCAGCGACAGAACCTCGGCATGCGGCACCGATTCGATGTGGTCGGCCAGCGTCTTGAGGTCACCGTGGTAGACGAGCGTGGCACTGAACGTGTAGTCGTTTGCATCCTCGGTGCTCTTGATGCTCGCGCCCGCCGCGTGCAGTTGCGCCTGGACCTCGTTACGGCGCCGGCGCACGTCCTCGGCGAAGTCGAGATCCCGGGGCGCGGTCGACTCGGCCAGGTTGATGCGCACCGTCAGCTCCTGGGTCGGCGCGTGGTACAGCGCGTATCCCGTCGAGTCCGGCCCGCGGTGCTTCATCGACTGCAACATGCTGGTCATGTCGCGTCCGATCCGGTGCGCGCCGTTCCCGTTCTTGTAGATGATTCCAGCGATTCCGCACATCCGAGTTCTCCTTCCGGCTGCCCCTAGGGCAGCACCTCCAGGTACTCGTTCTGCTCCCAGTCGGTCACGGCCGCCAGGTAGCGCTCCCACTCGTCGCGCTTGTAGTGATGGAAGACCTTGTACAGACGACCGGGCATGGCGCTGCGGATCACGTCGTCGGCGGCGAGCGCTTCAAGCGCCGCACCGAGACTGTCAGGCACCTTTTCGATCTCGGCGCCCTCCTTGAGCAGGTCGTAGGTGTTTCCCTGCTGGGGCGGGCCCGGGTCTAGCTCGCGCCTGACGCCGTCCAGGCCGGCTCGCAGCAGCGTCGCCACGGTCAGGTACGGATTGCAGGACGAGTCAACACCGCGGTACTCAAACCGCCCACCGGAGGCGACCCGCACGGTCGTCGTCCGGTTCTGCCAGCCCCAGTTCTTGTAGATCGGAGCCCAGAAGCCGGTGTCCCACATGCGGCAGTAGGAGTTGACGGTGGGGTTGCCGACGCACATCAGCGCCGGGAAGTGCTCGAGCATTCCGCCGAGGAAGTGACGCGCGAACTGCGACAGCTGCGCCGGCCCGTCCGGGTCGTGAAAGACGTTGTTGCCCTGGTCGTCGATCAGCGTGAAGTGATGATGGTGCCCGTTTGCCGAGACGCCGGTGAACGGTTTGGGCATGAACGAGGGCAGCAGGCCGTGCTTGCGCCCGACGGCCGCGCAGACCTGGCGATAGGTGGTGATGTTGTCGGCGGTGCGCAGCGGCCGGTCGAAACGGAAGTTGAGCTCCAGCTGACCGGGAGCGTCCTCGTGGTCGCCGTAGCTCATGTCCAGACCGAGCGCTTGGCCGTACTCGACCACGTCGAGCAGAACCGGACGCAGCTCCTCGAATTGATGGATGTGGTAGCAGTAGGGCTTGGTGACGCCCTCCGGGGCGGAACCGTCCTCGCTGCGCCGCAGCCACATCATCTCGGGCTCGATCCCGATCAGGAACTGATACCCGAGCTCCTGCTCGAAGTCGTGGGCGATCCGCTTTAGGTTCTGGCGCGGATCGGCGTCCAGCAGCTCTCCCGTTTCGGTGTCATAGCAGTCGCAGTACACGCGGGCCACGCGCGGGTCCCAGGGCAGCACGGCGAAGGTGTCGAGGTCGGCGACCGCGGCGAGCTCTGATTCCTCCGGGCCGAAGCCGATGTAGTTGCCGTAACGGTCGGTGAACAGGTTGGCGGTGGCGCCATAGACGAGCTGATACCCCTTCTGAGCGACCTGGGGGAAGAACGAGGAGACCACGCCCTTGCCCATCACGCGGCCGGTGATCGAGACCTGCTGGAAGAAGACGTACTTGACGCCCTCAGATTCGATCCGGCGCGTCAGCTGCTCGATCTTCTCGGCGCGACCGGGTGCGTTGCGCGCCGCCTCGAGCGTCGCCGGCGCCGGTTCGATCTGCGGCGAGGCCAGCACCGTCTGCACCGTCCCGCCGAACTGCCCCGTACGCGTGCTGGTCGCGCCTTCCCCGCTCCCGACTGCTGTCGCCATCTGCACTCCTCTCTAGCTCCCCACGCGCTGCGCGCAGCCATGGGCCGGAACTTACGCCCTTAGTTGCGCCCTTGATTGCGGCTCGCCGTCAAGCGGCGGCCGGAGACCCTCCGCCGGCATCCGCCCAGCCCCGCCGCCGCGTCAGAGGCTGTCTACAAGACTGGACAAATTGGTACATGGCGCGTTTATACCAGCTGCCCCGCGCGTCCGCAAGCGCGGCGCTTGACGAGCTCCGGAGGCGACGGTAGACTAGTGCGTAATTTGCAATGCCATTGCGCTATCGGCAACTAAAGCCCGACCACGTCCTCGTTTAGGAGCAACATGTCCACCCATCTTCCCGCCTCGGTACCGACGCTGGTGATTGGCGCCGGTGTGCACGGGCTCTCGACCGCTTGGCACCTCGCCGCGCGAGGCGAGCGGGTGCTCGTGGTCGACAAGACCGGCGTCGCCGCCGGGGCTTCCGGAATCGCCTGCGGGGTGATCCGCAACAACTACTTCCAGCCCGCCATGTCCGAACTGATGGCGGCCTGTGTCGAGGTGTGGGAATCCCATGCCGACGCCTTCCATTATCACGGCAGCGGCTACATCGCCCTCGGTCCGCCGGCGCAGGAGAGCGATTTGATCGAGGTATACGAGCGCCAGCAGCGGATCGGATATCCCAGCGAGCTGCACGTCGGCGTCAGCGAGGTGGAGCGTCACATGCGCTCGCTGTACCCGGATTGGCGGGCCCCGAGACTGACCGTCTGCTTGCACGAGCATGTCGGTGGCTTCGCGTTCAACCGGGAGTCGATGTTCGGCCTCGCCGACAAGGCTAGAGCCGCTGGGGCCGAGATCTTCCCCGGCGTCGAGGTCACCGGCTTCGATCTCGATGAGTCCGGGGCAGCCCGGCGCGTTCACACCAGTGCCGGAACGGTGGAGGTCGACCAGGTGGTGGTCGCCGTGGGGCCCTGGGTCGCCTCGCTGTGGTCGATGCTCGGCCTGTCCGACCACATCGACGTGCGCCAGCCCGATGGGGCGGTGCACGAGAACCTCCCGATGTGGACCTACTGGTATCTGCAGGAGGGCGAGGTTGAGATCGACCCGGCGGGCTTCGTCACCGCCGATGGACGGCCTTCACCCGTGCTGCACGTCGACTCAGATCAGCCCTTGCGCGATGACAACGGTCGCCTGATCACCAGCGAGCCGTGGGGCGTGTACTTCAAGCCCGATCGCAAGACCGTGCAGGGCGGTGCCCAGCCGTTGCGCCAGGGCCATGAGTTCGAGGTGGACCCTTACCCGAGCGGAACCGTCGACCCCGCCTTTGTCGACATGTGGCCCGCCGCCCTCTCGCATTGCCTGGGGCGGTTCGAGGAATGCCGCATGTACTTCCGCCACGTGCGATCGGGCGGAGTTGGAGCATTCACCGTCGACAACTTCCCGGTGTTCGACTACATGCGCCCGAACGTGTTCGTCGCCGCAGACTCCAACCACGGCTACAAGATGATTGCCGTGGGGCGTGAGATTGCGCGCGTGCTGCATGGCGAGCACTCTTCGCTGCTGCACCCCTTCCGTTACGAGCGCTTCGCCACGGGCGACCTGCACCCCGTCTCGCATAGCCCCTACCCGTGGAGCTGACGGCCCCGCCCCGGAGACGACCGGCGCAGCTGACCGGCACAGCTGACCGGCACAGCTGACCAGCACAGCTGACCGGCACAGCTGACCAGCACGGCTGACCGGCGCCGGCCGGCCTATCCCTCGAGCTGACCGGCCCCGGGGCCGCCGAGCGCGCGGCTGAGCTCCGCCGCGGTGTCCATCAGCGGCCTTCTCAGCGCTCTGCGCGTACCCGCCGGCAGCCGCGCGGCGGGGCCCTGGAGCCCGAGGATCGCCGCCAGATCGCCCGCGCGGCCGATCACCGGAGCGGCGAGCGCGTTGAGATCGGGCTCACGCTCACCTACGGCTTCGGCATAGCCGCGCTCCCGCACTCGGCCAAGCTCGGCGGCCAGGACCTGCGGGTCGGTGATCGTGCGCTCGGTGTAGGCGACCAGGTCACCCGCGCCCGTACCCGCGCCCGGACCACGCGACCCAAGCTCCGCCGCGGCGTCCGCGCCAAGCCCGGCGTAGGCCAGCATCACCTTGCCCGCGGCGGTGGCGTGCGGGACGCTCGGCCGCCCGACCCTCGCCATGCTGACCACGCTCGAGGCCGAGGGGACGAAATCGACCGTGATCGCCTCACCGCCGCCGGGCACCGACAGGGTCGCCGTCTCGCCCGTCTCGGAGACCAGCCGCACCAGCAGCGGTCGCGCGCGTTCGCGAACGTCAAGCTGCGCGACCACGCGGTCGGCCAGCGTGACCAACCTCAGGCCGAGCCGGTACGGGCCGCCCGGGGAGCGCTCGACCAGGCCGCCCTGCTGCAGGGTTGAAAGCAGCCGCGAGGCAGTGCTGGCGTTGACCCCGATGCGCCGGGCCAGCTCGTTGACCCCCAGGCCGGCATCGCTGGCGGCCAGGGCGTCAAGCAAAGCGAGCGCTCGCGCCACCGAGCCCACCGGCCGCCGAGTTGGAGAATCGCCGTCGGCGCCCACGCTCATCTACCGTCGTAATTCTGGGGGGGTGGGACAGAATCCTAAGATAGCGACGCAAGTCGCCCCCGGTCCCCGGAATTGCGGCACGAGTGTCGGGTCCCGATCAGATCGGTTCACTAGCCCGAGCTACGAGCCGGGCGCCGCGCGCGACCTGGGCGCGCGCCGTTGGCGTCGCCTCCGCGCGCACTCGGACCTCGCCCGCTGACCACGCGCGCCGGCCGCGGCGATTCCAGCGAGCGCATCACCATCACCTCGATCCCGCCCGGCGCGAACAGGTCACGCGAGTACGCGACGCGGTCATCGCGGCCGGCGAAGATCAGCTCCTCCAGCTCCAGCGCGGCGGTGGTGCTACGGATGCCGAGCAGCTTTCCGGCGCGCTCGCGGGCGGTCAGCAGTGCCGGGATCACACGCGTGCGCGCGAAGGTGACCGGAACGCCAATCTCAATCAACACGTCGAGCACCATCCGGCCGCGCTGCAGCGCCGCCTGCAGCTCCGGCTCGCCGGGCAGCTTGATGTTCGGGTGCACGACGTCGAACATCACGGCCACCGGTGCACCGTTGGCCACCAGCGTGCGGGAAATCGTGGTCGCCTTGGCGATCGGAGCCAGACCGAGCGCCTCGCCCGCCTCGCCCCCGACCGCGCGATGCTCGATCTTGAGATCGACCGAGGAGAGCCTCAGCCCGCGGCGAGCGGCCACCGACGAGTACGGCTCCAGCCGCTCGAGCCGCTCGCCGAACGCGGTCGGAACCGCCATCCGGCCCACGAATGTGCCGCTGCCCTGACGGCGGACGATCTCGCCGCTCTCCTCCAGGCGCCCCAGCGCGCTGCGCAGCGTCCCCCGGGAGACGCCGAGCATTGCGGCGACCTCATGCTCGGGCGGGAGGCGATCACCCTGGCGATAGCGTCCGGGCGCGAGCCAGTTGCGCAGCGCCTGCTCGGCGCTGTCGACGAGCGACGGGCGGCTGCCGGTCGCCGCCGCCAGCTCACCGGCGCCAGGGAGCTGCTTGGGCCGGCGTCGTGAATCTGCGCGTGCGATCTCGATGGCTCCCTTCCCTATTGCCGACTGCGTCAATCGTATTGTCGTCGGCGGCGGCGCGTTGTGTACTTGGGGCGCAAGCCTTGGCTCTCCGTGTCCGGCGTGAACCAATAGGTGCGGCGCCGCCATGGGACGTACGGCGATCGCACGCCGGCCACCGCTTGCCCGCGGTGACCCGGCTGTGGTATGAGTTCGACCACCGGGATGTTCGCCATCGCCAATCCCAGGATCGCGGTCACGCGACGGATCCCGGAACCCGCGCTCGAGCTCCTGCGCGAGACCGCGGATGTGTGGGTCTCACCCCACGACCGGCCGCTTGACACCGACGAGCTCCACCGGGCGATCGCCGGGGCAGACGCGGCCGTGACCCTGCTGCACGACCGCGTCGACGCGGCCTGCCTGGACGCCGCGGGACCCCAGCTGCGCTGTGTCGCCAACGTCGCCGTCGGATACGACAACATCGATGCGCGAGCGGCGGCGCAGCGCGGGGTGATCGTGACCAACACGCCGGGCGTGCTCACCGATGCGACCGCGGACCTGGCGATGGCCTTGATCCTCAACGTGACGCGACGGCTGGGCGAGGGCGAGCGGCGGATCCGCTCGGGGCAGCCGTGGTCGTGGGACATGTTCTTCCTGCTCGGCCACGGCCTGGCGGGCAAGACGCTGGGGGTGATCGGACTCGGGGCGATCGGCCAGGCCACCGCGCACCGGGCGCGCGCGTTCGGGATGGAGATCGTCTACAGCGCTCGCCGCCGCGCGCTCCCGGACGTGGAGCAGGCGCTCGGCGGGGCGCGGGCGCTGGAGCTCGACGAACTGCTCGCGCGCGCAGCCGTGGTCAGCATCCACTGTCCGTTGACGCCACAGACCCGCCATCTGATCGACGCTCGCCGCCTGACGCTGATGGATTCGGACGCCTACCTGGTCAACACGGCGCGTGGGCCGATCGTGGACGAGCGGGCGCTGGCGCAGGCGCTGCGCGCCGGGTCGATCGCCGGTGCGGCGCTGGACGTGTTCGAGCACGAGCCTGCGGTCCATCCCGGCCTGCTGGAACTCGACAACGTGGTGCTGATTCCGCACCTCGGCTCGGCAACAATCGAGACCCGCACCGCGATGGCAGTGCTGGCGGCACGCAACGCAATCGCGGTGCTCGCCGGCCAGCCCCCGCCAACCCCGGTCAGCCCCGGCTAGCGGCCGAAGACGCCGGGAGCAACCAGCGCGCCGCGGGCATCCGCCCCGCGCAACCGGGGGAAACAAGTGCGGCGGGGGCATCCGCCCCGCTGTGCTCGCGTCGTCAGCGCCTGCACCACCGCCCCGCACACCGGGCGCCACCAAGCGGGGCGGATGTCACGCCACACCCCCGCGTTAGGGTCCAGGCACCAATGTGCTTCTCGCCCGAGGCTGATTTCACCGCTGGTGCAGTGGTTGCCGGCGTCGGGGTGGAGACCCTGCGTCGTGTGCGCGTACCACGAGAGCTGATCGTCGGAGCTCTACCGCTGCTGTTCGCGCTCCATCAGCTCACCGAGGGCTTTGTCTGGCTTGGGCTGCGCGGACAGGTCTCAAGCGGCGTGGGCGCGGTGGCCAAGGAGGTCTACATCGTGTACGCACACGCGGTCCTGCCGGCGATCGTCCCGCTGGGGTTCACGCTGCTGGAGCCCGACCGTCGGCGCTCGCGCTGGATGTGGCCGTTGGCCTGCCTCGGGCTGCTGCTGGGCGTCTATCTGCTGTGGCAGGTCACCGCCTATCCGGTGGGGGCGCAACCGCAGGCCCACTGCATCGACTACACGACTCACACCCCGAACGATGTCCTGATCGGAGCGCTTTACGTGATCTCGACGTGCGGCCCCGCGCTCATCTCGAGTCGTCCATACCTGCGCTGGTTCGGGCTGGTCAGCCTGGTCGGAGTGATCGCCGTGGCGCTCGTGCGAGTCGACGAACTCACGTCGCTGTGGTGTCTGTACGTCGCCTTCGTCAGCCTGCTGATCCTGGAGCACTTTCGCCGCCAGCGAGCGCTCGAGGCACGGGCGGGCCCGATCGCAAGCTCGGTCCTGACACCGTGAGAACCGGCCCCGGCGCTGAACGCCTAAGTGCTCCCCGCCATGAGTACGATCCCATTGCAGCGGCTCGAGCTAGCGCTAGCGGCCCGCTCGGCATCCTGCCTCGCCTTTCCGGGCCGCGCTCGAGTCATCCGGCTGACGGCGCCTGGCTTTGTCTCACCACCCGCTTCGCCGGCTGTGCCGGGCTCATGCAGCGCGGCTGCACCTCGCCTCCTGCGTCCGCGCTAGGCGTCCACCAGGAACCACTCTCGGTGGGACCTTACTTATGGCAGGAAGCGCTACGGCACCCAGCGCTCGCCCGCAGGGGTGAGGACCAGTTCATGGGTCAGGCCTCGGGCGCCCTGGTTGACGAGGAACCCCACCGCCGAAGCGACCTCGTTCATGTCCGCCAGCGCTTCACGTGGCTGCCCTGACGTGAACGGGGCCGTCTTGGGAGATTCGATCGTAGCGTCAACGGCCAGCAACGAGACGTGGATGCCCTCGCCGCGCAGTTCCTGCGCGGCGGCCTGGACAAGCGCGCGGGTAGCGAAGGCGCCAGCGGCCCAGAGCCCCTTACCCGGCATCGCACGCCGCGCCGAACCGCCAGTGATCTGCACCAACGCGCCACCGCCAGCTTGCCGCAGGGCAACTGCGCCGGCGGAGAGAAACACAAAGGCCTGCTCGGCGACGGCCACCGTCCAACCGCGAAACGCCTCTATGTCGGCGAGAGCGAGCTCGCCGCCTCCAAACGGTCCGCTGACCGGTGGGCGGCTGGCGCTGACGGCATTGACCACCGCATCGAGTGACCCCAGCTCCCGACGGGCGGTCGCCAGCGCCTCGGTCAACGCCCCGTGTTCCGACGCGTCGGCCGGCACGGCCAGGGCTCCGCGGCCACGCACACGCTCGAGCGTTTCCTCGCTGCGGGCAACGGCGGCTACGTTCCAGCCAAGACCAAGAAAGTGCTCGACGATCGCGCCGCCGAGATTCCGCGCTCCCAGCACCACCAACGTCTGTCCCATGTCAGCTCCTTTCGTACACGACCGCACGCTACGGTACGCCGATGGGGACCGCGACCCCGAGCGGGACTGAGCCGACCGGCGGCGGCGCGACGATCGCCGATGTACTCGCCCGGATGGAGGCGATCGACGGCCAGCTTCCGCGCAAGGACGGCGTCGCCTACTTCAATCGCCTCTACCTGCAGGTGACGAAGTCGGTGCAGGCGGCGAGTGCGAACACCACGTTCGAGGACCCGCGGTTCCTGGACCGCTTGGATGTGGTGTTCGCCGGTCTGTACTTCGCTGCGCAGGACACGATCACATCGGGCGCGCAATGCCCGATGGCCTGGCGGCCGCTGGTTGCGCAGCGTGCCGATCCGGTGTCTCCGATCCAGTTTGCGCTGGCGGGAATGAACGCCCACATCAGTCACGACCTTCCGCTTGCACTGGTGCAAACCTGCGAGGAGCTGGATCTGGCGCCATCCGACGACTCGCCCCAGCACCGCGACTTCCAGCGGGTCAATGCGTTGCTCAAGACGGTGGAGGGGCAGGTCGCCGGCTGGTTTCAGTCGGGTCTGATCGCCGATATCGAGGACGTCACCACCAAGCCGGTGGCGTACGAGATCGCGATGTGGTCGATCGTGGCCGCCCGCGACATCGCCTGGGGCCACGCCCAGATCCTCTGGCACTTGAGAGGCGAGCCGGGACTCGCATCGATCTTCGCCGACACGCTGGCCCGGGCGGTCGAGCTGTCAAGCCGCGGGATCCTGATCTGAGCCGAGCGCCACCGCGTCCACGTGGAGGTTGCACCGGGGCTCACAGGCATTAAGCGCCCACCACGGCTTGCTCACCGGGCGCGCATTCGATTGTTGCGAGCATTGTGCTCGACCTCGGCCAGGCCGAGCACTTCGAGGATCGGCGGAACGTAGTTGCCGAACCGACCACGGAGACCTTTCTTCAGCCCATACCACCCGCCGACGGGGTTGTCAGGCGACCTTCCCCAAGCTTCGACGGTGCCGTCGGCGGCGGGTTTCTGCTCGTCGGCATTGCCGAGGGGCATCCAGTCGCCATGCTGTTCGAGCATTGCATGCAGATCGGCGATGCAGCCAAGGTGATAGCGCAGCTCGGTGCTTCCAACCTGTACGACGACCGCTGGTGGGTCAGCCGCCTCGTCCCGGTATGCCCGGTACTCGGATCGGCCGGGCGGGGTCTGAAGGATCCAAGGATCTTCGGGAATGCCCGAGCCCGTGGATGTCGGAGCTGGCATGAAGTCGTCTCCTCAAGCGGTAGCTGGTAACTTGTGTGTTACGGTAGCACTGAAGTTACGGTTGCTGGCGAGCTTGGAGAAGACTGATGCCGATGAAGCGCGATTCAGTCCCAGTGGACGATCAGTGCCGGTGGCGAGGAGTGAGACCACGATGGTGCCCGGCCCAGTTCTAGTCACCGGAGCGACCGGCCGCCAGGGCGGAGCCGTCGTTCGGCACCTCCTGGCCCGCGGGGCTTGCGTCCGTGCGCTGACGCGCAACCCAGATTCCGCCGGCGCGAGTGACCTGGCCGCGCTCGGCGTCGAACTTGTCACCGGGGACATGGAAGACGCCCGCAGCCTTGAGCGCGCGATGCAGGGGTCATACGGCGCCTACAGCGTCCAGGACTTCACCGTCGGTTTCGAGCGCGAAGTGCACCAGGGGTGCAATGTCGCTGACGCTGCGCGCGCAGCCGGGCTTGAGCATCTCGTCTACTCCTCTGTCGGTGGCGCCGAGCGAAACGCCCGCATCGACCACTGGGACTCGAAGTGGAAGATCGAGCAGCACATTCGCAAACTCGGAATTCCGGCAACGGTGATCCGACCCGCGTCGTTGACGGAGAACTACTACATCCCAGCCGTTGAGCAGGGCCTGATGAAAGGCAGGCTCGTCGATCCGGTCAAACGTGACAGTCCCTACCAGACGATCGCCACCGACGACGTTGGCAAGTTCGTCGCGCTGGCGTTCGACCGCCCGCAAGAGTTCATCGGAGCCGAGCTAGAAATCGCGGGGAGCGAACTGACCAACGAGCAGGCTGCGGAGATCTTCGCGGAAGTGCTCGGACGCCCGGTCAAGTTCCGCCGCCTGCCGATGCCGGTCGTCCGCGTCGCGCTCGGCAAGGAGTTCTTTCAGATGTTCCGCTGGTTCAACGACAGCGGCTACCGGGCTGACGTCGATGGTCTGCGCAGTAGGTATCCCGAACTCGCGCTGTGGACGCTTAAGGACTGGCTGCGCGACGAGGGCTGGGAGAACAAGCGCACGATCACCGTCGAACGAGACAAGCTGGGCCGACCGCTAGCCAACCGCAGAAGCTAGCGCCCGTCCTTATGGCGGCCCTCGTTGAGGCTGCGCCTGGGCGCGCGCTTTGATGAGGCCAGCGTCAGCGCTTCCTGACGCGCGGCCGCCGCGTGCCGGGTGAGCTGGCCAACCTCGGAGAGGCGCTGATCGCCCGCGGTGCTGGCCAGATTGATCGTGACCAGAGACGCGGCCGCTCGGCAGCCGGCCTCGGCGAGCAGCACACCGGTGATCGCATCGCCGATCAGGTTCGGGTTCCCGGTGCGCGCCAGCTCAACACCGAGCTCAGCGAGCTCGGTGCCGACGCGGGCGATCTCCAGCGGCGTCTGCGCGGCCGCCGACAGCGCGGCGCTCAGCCGGGCCGGGCGCTCGGGGTCGGCCCCGTCCAGCGCCAGCGCTTCCAGCACGGGTACGTAGGCGCTCAGCTCACGCTGCCCGAGCTCCAGCGCGAGCGCGCGCAGCTGCCCGGCGCGCGCCAGGGCGCCCTGTAGCTCGTCAGGGCGATCCGCGTAATCGGGGCGGGCGAGCGTGAACCGAGCCGACATCTCCACCAGGCCAGCCGCCAGCCCGCACGCGGTCGCCGCGGCCGCGCCGCCTCCGGGCGCCGGGGTGCGCTGGGCCAGCTCGTCCACGAGCCGGCCGAGGGCCATCTCCCCCAGCGCGAACTCGGCCTGGTTCATCGTCGCGAGCCCCTGGAACCGGGCGGCACAGAACAGGACGGCCCAGTCCCGCTAGAACAGACCAACGGTCTTGCCATTCTCATCGATGTCGATGTTCATCGCCGCCGGCGTCTTGCCGAGCCCCGGCATCTGGGTGATGTCACCGCACAGCGGCACGAGCCAACCGGCGCCGGTGTAGGCGCGGATGTCGCGCACCGGGAGGGTGAAGTTCTCCGGCGCGTTGAGCAGCTGCGGATCGGAGGACAGCGACAGGTGCGTCTTGGCCATGCAGACCGGGAAGTGACCGAGGCCCTCCCGGGTGAACTGGCCGATCTTCACCTCCGCCTCGGGATAGAAGTAGACATCCTTGGCGCCGTAGACCTGTTTGGCCACCGCCTCGATCTTGTCCTGGATCGGCTCGTCGTCCTGGTAGAGCTGGTGGAAGGTGTTGGGCTGCTCGCACGCCTCGACGACGGCCTGGGCCAGGTCGGCCACACCGGCGCCGCCCTTGGTGAAGCCCTCGTTGGCCTCGGCCGCGAACGCCCCGGCCTCCAGCGCCAGCCGCTTGACCATCTCCACCTCTTCGTTGGTGTCGCCCGGGCGGCGGTTGACCGCCGCCACCGCAGGGACGCCGAACGTCTGGATCGTGTGGAGATGGCGGCGCACGTTGGCGAAGCCGACCTCGATCGCATGCATGCTGGCGGCGCGGTCCACGCGCGGGTCGTCCTGGATCCCTGAGTGGTGCTTGATCGCCCGCACCGTGGTGACCAGCACGGCCGCCGACGGGGTGAGCTTGCCGAACCGGCAGACGATGTCGAAGAACTTCTCCATCCCCATGTCGGAGCCGAAGCCCGATTCGGTGACCACGTAGTCTCCGAGCTTCATTCCGATCAGGTCCGCGATCAGCGAGCTGTTGCCGTGGGCGATGTTGGCGAACGGCCCGCAGTGCATCAGCACCGGCTGGCCCTCGAGCGTCTGGACCAGGTTGGGCTTGATCGCGTCCTTGAGCAGCACCGTCATCGCGCCGGCGGCGCCGAGGTCCTCGGCGGTGATCGCCTTGGCCCCGTCGAACGAGTAGGCCGCGGTGATCCGCCCGATCCGCTTGCGCAGATCCCGGAGGTCGCGTGCGACGGCCATGATCGCCATCACCTCCGACGCGGCGGTGATGTCAAAGCCGGTCTCACGCGGGTAGCCGTTGGCGCGGCCACCGAGCCCGACGGCGATCTGGCGCAGCGCGCGGTCGTTCATGTCGACGGCCCGCCGCCAGCCGATCCGCAGTGCATCGATCTTGTGCGGGTTACCGTGCAGGATCGAGGCGTCGATCATCGCCGCCAGCAGGTTGTTGGCGGCGCCGATCGCGTGAATGTCGCCGGTGAAGTGCAGGTTGAGGTCCTCCATCGGGACGACCTGGGTGAGACCGCCGCCGGCGGCGCCGCCCTTGATCCCGAACACCGGGCCGACTGACGCCTCGCGCAGGCAGGCGACTGGGTTCTTGCCGATCACTCCGAGACCCTGCGTGAGCCCGACCAGGGTCGTGGTCTTGCCCTCCCCGGCCTTGGTGGGGGTCATGCCGGTGACGCAGATGAGCTTGCCGTCGGGCCGGTCCGCCAGCCGCTCGAGCACCGACAGCTCGATCTTGGCCTTGTAGCGTCCGTAGGGCTCGACCTCGTCGGCCTCCAGTCCGGCCGCTTCGGCGATCGACCCAATCGGTTGGAGGATTGCGTCCTGGGCGATCTCGAGGCTGCTTTTCATGTATTCCCCTTTTTCTGACCTTAATGGCTGACGGCGGCGGCTGCGAGCTCGGAGACGAGCTTGTCCTCGTAGAAGCGCTCGAGCGCGAACGGCGCGATCAGGCCCGGGGTGCGGTTGGTCGCGACCAGCTCGGCGAGCGTCTTACCGACGATCGGGGCGGCCTTGAAGCCGTACGTGCCCCAGCCCGCGCTGACGTGGAAGTTATCGACCTCGGTCTTGCCGAGGATCGGACTGTAGTCCGGACTGAGGTCGCACAGTCCCGCCCAGCTGCGCAGCAGGCGGGCCCGCTCCAGCTGCGGGAACAGTTCCAGCACGTGACGGGACACGTCCTGCAGGAAGTTCAGCGTGCCCTGCATCCGATAGGTGGTCCAGGGCTCGATCTCGGCGCCCATCAGGAACTCGCCCCGGTCGGTCTGGCTGACGTAGACGTGCATCTGGGAGGAGACGATCACCACGTCGAGCAGCGGCTTCATCGCCTCGGTGACGCAGGCCTGGAGGATGTGAGTGGTGATCGGCAGCGGCACGCCGACCATGTCGTTGATCATCGTGCTCCAGCCTGCCGTGCAGTTGAGCACCTGACCGCAGCGGATGTTGCCCCGGTTGGTGCGCACCTGCGTCACCCGGCCGTTGGAGCGGTCCATCCCTATCACCTCGGTGTTCTGGTGCAGCTCGGCGCCGCCCTGGTCGGCGCCGCGCGCCAGGCCCCAGACGACGGCGTCGTGGCGGATGATGCCGCCGGGAGGGGGGTACAGCGCGCCGATCACCGGAAAGGTCGCGTTGGGGTTGTCGACCTGCATCGCCGGCGCCAGCTGCTTGATCTCGTCCGGGTAGATCAGCCGTGAGTCGATCCCCTGCAGCCGGTTGACCTCGGCGCGGTTGGCCATCACGAACATCGCCCGGTCGGAGTGGGCGAGCGTCAGGTGGCCGCACTGGGAGAACAGCAGGTTGAAGTTGAGATCCTGGGACAGACCCTCGTAGAGCTTGACGCTGGCGTCGTAGAAGCGGGCGCCCTGTGGGGTCTTGTAGTTGGAGCGCAGGATCGTCGTGTTGCGCCCGGAGGCACCCGAACCGATGTATCGCTTCTCGAGCACCGCCACGTTGCCGATCCCGTGCTCCTTTTGCAGGTAGTACGCAGTCGCCAGCCCGTGCGAGCCGCCGCCGATGATCACCACGTCGTAGGAGTCCTTGAGCTCGGGCTGGCGCTTCCACATCCGGCGCTTGCGGAAGATGTCAAGCATGGGTCGACGCCGCCGGCTTGGGATCGTGGACAGGCGCCAGCGCGTCGACGCCGATCGGCCTGGCGCCGAGATGCTCGCCGGCGTCCTGAACGATGCTCCACATGTACTCGCCGATCGCCCAGCCGAACAGGAACAGGAACCGGTCAGGGGCCTCACAGATCAGGGTGGCCGGTTGGCGGCCGATCGAGCCGGGACGCAGAGCCCCTACCGGGGTGATCTGGGGCCGCAGGTCCAGCGCGCTGAACCGTGCGAACACTTCCCGGGCGACCGGCCCGGCGAGCGTCATCGCGGCAAAGATCGTGGTCACCTCCACCACGCCGGCCGCCGGCGCCACGCTCTGCGTCGCCTCGGTGATCTGCTCGCGCAGGGCGCCCAGCACCGCCGGTTGGCAGATCACCAGCGCCCGTGAGCGGGTCAGCGGACACCACCAGGCGCAGGAGGCGCGGGTAGCCCGGCCGAGCTCCAGCGTGGCGCCACCGGCGCTACGGGCCACGAGCGCCTCCAGCTCGTGGGGCGGCGCCTGCAGCTCGAGCTTGCCCAGGTGCGAGACATCAGCCCATCCGCCCGTCCGGCGCAGGGCCTCGGCGTCCTGTTCGGCGGACCGGTAGGCGACCGCGACGTTCCAGCCGTCGCGCAGCTCAAACTGCGCGCCGGCGGCCCGGGCACTGCGCTCCATCGGCGAGCGCGCCACGGGGTTGAAGCGCTCGCTCTGCGTTGCGGCGTCGGGCGTCAGGAAATCGAAGCTCACGAGCGCAGCACCTCCCCGTCAGGGTCGTAGAACGGCCTTGTCTGGATCTCCGCGTGGTAAGTATGTCCCTCGTCGGAGATCGTGATCTGGGCGCCGTCGCGGGCCAGCGCCCCGGGAACCCAGGCCATCCCGATCACCCGGTCGAGCACCGGCGAGTGGCGCGAGCTGGTCACCTGCCCGACGGGCTCGCCCTGGTCATCGACGACGACCGAGCCCTCGGTGGGGACGTGTCCGTTGGCCGAGGTGAACCCGACCAGCGAGGTGACGGGAGTCTCCTGGGAGTAATGCTCGAGCGCCCACTTGCCGATGTAGTCCTGCTCCTTGTCGAGCTTGACGATCCAGGGCATCGCGGCACCGAACGGGGTCGATTCCGAATCCGTGTCCTGGCCCACCAGGATGTGCATCTTCTGCAGGCGCAGGATCCGCTGCGGCTCTAAGCCGAACGGCCGCAGCCCGAACGGCTTGCCGGCCGCCAGCAGGGCATCCCAGACATGCTCGCCGTAGGCGGCGGAGAAATGGATCTCATAGCCCACCTCGCCGACGAATCCGATCCTCAGAATCAGGCACGGCACACCGGCGATCTCGGCGTGCTTGGCGTCCAGGTATGAGAAGGCCTCGTTGGAGCAGTCCAGGTCGGTGACCTCGCGCATGATCTCCCGGGCGCGGGGGCCGGCCAGGTTGACGGCGCTCACGCCCTGGGTCAGATCCGTGAGGGCCACCTTCATGCCCCAGTCGGCCAGCCACCAGGAGAACCACTCCTCCACCGCGCCCGCCCCGCTGGAGGTGGTGGTCACGTAGAAGGTGTCGTCGTCGATCCGGCAGACCGTGCCGTCGTCGACGATCCGCCCGGCATCGGAGCTGATCACCCCGTAGCGGATCCGTCCCGGTTTGAGGTTGGAGAACCGGTTCGGGTACATCGTGTCCAGGAACTCGCCCGCATCGGGGCCGCGCACGAGCAGCTTGCCCAGCGTGGAGACGTCGATCAGCCCGGCGGCCCGGTTGACGCTCAGCGCCTCGCCCTGCGGATCGCCATAGTCATAGGCGCGACGCCAGTCGCCGGCCCATTTGACGTTCGCGCTCAGCTCACGGTGACGGCCGTGAATCGACGAACGCTTGGCCGGCTCCACCGGCCGGCCGCCCAGAATCCCCATCGGTACCGAGACCCACGGCGGCCGTGCCGTCGTGGTCCCGACGTCGGCCAGGCTCTGGCCGTTGCACTGAGCCATCAGCCGGACGGCCGGCAGCTGGCACATCCGGCCCTGGCAGGGCCCCATCGTCACGGTCGTGTAGCGCTTGGACAGCTCGATCGAGTCGTAGCCCTCGTCGATTGAGAGCTTGACGTCCTTGCTGGTGACGTCCTCGCACAGGCAAGCAAAGCACTTGCCGCGACCGGCGCCGCTGACCGGAGGCGGTACGGCCACCGCCGGACTCCCGTCGCGCAGCGCCGCCAGGCGCTCGCGCAAGTCCTGCTCGGTGGTCTGCGATTCCCCATCGCCGAGGCCGATCGCGTGGGCGGCCTGCAGGCCCGCCAGCTCCCCGGAGCATTCGATCGCCTCGGTGCCGAGCACGCCCGTCAGCTCACCGGCAGCCTTGAGACCATCGGGCAGCTGGGCCAGCGCGAAATGTCCCAGCCGCTCGTCGTAGGCGCTCTGGGCTCCGGCCGCCAGCAGCAACGAGGTGGCCGGAATCGCGCCGCCGGAGACGATCACCAGATCGCATTCGTACTTGCGCTCGCCGGCCGCCCCGCCCCGTCCGTCGACGGGTGCGATCACCGCCGAGCTGACCGCCTTCTTGCCGGCGGCCTCGATCACCGTGTGGCCCGCGAACACCGCAATGCCCGAGCGCCGCAGCGACGCCGCCGCCTCGCTCGTCTGCGGTCGCAGGTCGGCGACGGCGACGATCTCCACGCCCGCGGCCCGCAGCTCCTGTGCGGCGACCAGGCCGCGATCCGACGTGGTGGCGATCACCGCCCGCATCCCGGGGCTGACGGCGTAGAGGGACACCAGGCGCCGAGCGCCGTCGGCGAGCATCACGCCCGGCAGATCGTTGCCGGCGAACACCAGCGGCTGCTCGATCGTGCCGGTGGCGAAAACATGATGGCGTGCGCGCACCTGGTGCAGCGTGTCTTCCTGCCAGACCGGGACCATCCCGTCGAAGTAGGCCAGGGCCGGCGCGCGGGAGAGGATCTCGACTCCCGCCGCGCGGGCCTTCAGGGCCAGCGCGGCGACGCGGTTGCGTTGGGGGCCGATCAGCATCCGGCCGCCGGGCTCGGGTCCCTCGTCGGCCATGACCACATCGGCGCCGAGCCGCGCGGCGGCGGCGGCGGCGGCCAGCCCC
>CALAQT010000459.1 GCA_937888775.1 uncultured Actinomycetes bacterium
GCAGGATCAGCCCGCGCGCGCCGCGCTTGGTGTTCTCGGTCACTTCGGCCAGCTGGGTCACGTACCCGAACTCGTTCGGCTATGCGGATATCCGCATAGCCGAACCTAGGCCGATACCGCGGCTATGCCGATATCGATCTTTGGGTGGCGGTCAATGCGCAGCGTTCGCGGCGGTTCTTGGGGTTGGAGCCAGCGGGTTTGTCGGCATAGTCACAGGCATTCGAGGAAGGCGAGCAGCTTGTCTGGTGGCTTGTATCGGCCGGGCTTGACGTCGGTGTGGGTGACGAGCGCGAGGGCTTTCTCTTTGATGGTGAGGTCGGCGTGGAGGTAGGGCTGGGTCGAGCGGACATCCGCATGCCCTAGCCAGAGGGCGATGACTGTGGTATCGACCCCGGCTTGGAGCAGTGACATCGCGCAGCTGTGCCGGAGGGCGTGCGAGTGTAGCTGCCTGCCGTGCAGGGACGGGCAGCTCGTGGTTGCCGCGGCGGCGTGGGTGCTGACGCGTTGCTCGATCGCGTCGCGGCTGAGCCGTCTGCCGGTGCGGGTCGCGAACAGCGGGTCTGCTGGTCGGCCGGCGCGCTCGGCGAGCCAGCCCGCGAGCATTGCTTGCGCGGGCGCGGTGAGCGGGATGGCTCGTTGTTTTCGCCCTTTGGTGTGGCGGCAGCGGACGTGCGCGCCGGTCCCGAGCGTGATGTCACCGCAATCCAGGGCGGTGAGTTCGGAGACTCGAAGGCCGGCGTGGATCGCGAGTGTGAGGATCGTGCGGTCGCGGCGGCCTTCCCAGCGGGCTGGGTCGGGTGCGGCGATCAGCGCTGCGGCCTCGGGAGCGGTGAGGAACGTGATCGTGCGTTGCTGGTGGCGTTTGGGTGGGATCGCGAGCACTCTCGCGATCGTTTCGGCGTGTTCTGGATGCCTGAGAGCTGCGTACTTGTAAAGCGACCGGATTGCGGTCAGTCTCAGGTTGCGGGTCTTGGCGGCGTTGTGCCGGTCGGTCTCGAGGTGATCAAGGAATCGTGAGATCAGCTCCTCATCGAGGTCATCCCAGTCCAGTGCGGACGGCGCCTTGCCGGTCCTTTGCTGGGTGAAGACCAGCAGCAGCCGGAGCGTGTCGCGGTAGGAGTCGATCGTGCGAGGGCTGGCCTGTAGCTGGCGGGTCAAGCGGTCGGTGAACCATGCCTGCAAGGTAGGTGCGACCAGGGTCATCGCGTCCCCTCCTGGTGGTGGTCGAGCAGGCGGGCGGCGTGGGCGAGGAGCTCCGGCGCCGCGGAGAGATACCAGTAGCTCGAGCGCGGATCCCGATGACCCATGTACGTCGCCAGCCACGCCAGGCGGGGCTGGACATCGACAGCGTCGCGATACCAGCCGAGCAGCGCCCGGACAGCAAAACGATGTCTCAGATCGTGGATACGGGGACGCACGCTGCCGCCAGCGCCAACCCCGGCGGCATCACAGAGCATCCGGAACGTCTTCCAGACGCACTCGTAGATCATCCGGGTTCCACGCAGCGAGATGAAGAAGCTCTCGCCCGATGGGTTCGGGTAGAGCTGATCGCGTTGGTGGGCGTAGCGCTCGAGCGCTTCGACGGTGCTGGGCGCCAGCGGCACCAGCCGCGACTTTCTGAACTTCGAGTGGCGCACGTGCAGCACTCCTTCGGCCCAGCCGACGTCCCCGCGGTCCAGACGCAGCGCTTCCCCGACCCGCAGACCGCTCACGGCGAGCAGCCCGATCAGCGTCTCCATCGTGGCGGCCCGCAACGGTTGCGGAATCGATCGACGGGCCTGCGCGAGTAACGCGAGCACGTCCTCGTCGGTGTAGATGAACGGCGGACGCCAGGACCTCGGACGCCGCAGCAGCCCAGCGGGCGGGATCTCCGTTCGCGGGTCGATCCCAGCCATGTAGCGAGCGAACCCGCGCACCGCCATGTACCGGGTAGCCGGGACGCTGCTCGGTGCGTTCACGTTCGGTGCCAGCGACCACTGCACCGCCACAGCGGTCGTGACGTGCTCGATCCCTTCAGCGTCGAGATTAGCAACGAACCGGCGCAGCAGCCGGTATGTCTCGGCGAGGTCGTAGCCGAGCGTCTGCCGCAGCCGCAGATAATCATCCACGTGCTGCTCGAGCGCGCTCATCGTGTCGCTCCTGGCCATGGCTGCGCGACTTGGCGAAGACGTCCGAGATCGACTTTGGCGTAGATCGCGGTCGTCGACAGATCGTTGTGGCGCAGCACCTGGCTGATGTCCACAAGCGACGCGCCGCGGGCCAGCATCTCGCTCGCGAGCGCGTGTCTGAGCCGGTGCGCCCCGACATGCCTGACCGCGGCCCGCTTGCAGGCTCGCTGCACGACATCGCCAACGAGATCAGGCCGAATCGGACGCGTCAGCGCGCGCAATGTCAGAAACACCCGCCGGTGGTCCCGCCTCCCACGCAACGCCAGATACCCGGCCAGCGCGGCGCCGACGTCCTGAAGCAGCGGGAGCCGGTCCTCGCGCCGGCCCTTGCCGTGCACGACCAGCTCACCGGCCCGCCAGTCCAGATCCGAGAGCTCCAGTCGCGCGACCTCGACCGACCGCAACCCCAGCCGCGCGAGCAGCAGCAACATCGCCACATCCCGCGCCCCGTCCAACGTGGACCTGTCGCAGCACGCGATCAGCCGCTCAACGTCCGAGCGGGGCATCAGCTGCGGAATCTCGGTGTCCTTCCAGCCGGCGACCGACGGCACCGATTCCGCCAACGCCAGCTTCGTGAACCCGCGCACGAACAAGAACCGCAATAGCGACCGCAGTTCCCCAACTTTCCCGCCCGCCGACGCGACCGACAGCCGCTCGCACTCCCGCAGCAGGAACGCCGTCACGTGCTCGCCACGGAGATCGTTCACCCCCAGCTGGTCCCCTGAGCGGACTCGCTCGCCGAGGAACCGACGTGCGAGCGCCTCATACCGAACGACGGTGATCACGGCCAGCCCGCGCTCGACCAGTAGCCACTCGCGGTAGCTATCGATCAGCTCCCCCAACGGCGACAGCGCCTCATCACGCCCGGGCCCGACGACCCCCAGCTCCTGGAGGTAGATCAACAGCGAGCAAGACCCACGAGCAATCGCAGACAACAACAACCCTTCGGCACGACGCGCCTCCACGAACGCGTCGACCACGCCGCCGTCGAGCTGCCCAACCTCCAGCCCCTGATCGATCATCCACCGACCCAGCGCGCTGAGAAACCTCAACTCATGTCCGACCGTACCGGGCGAGTAGCCACGCTCCAACAACCAGCTGCGGTAACCGTCCACGAACGGACCCAGCCGCCCGGGCTTCAAACGAGACTCCGACACCGACATCGCCTCCTTGTCGGGGCGACCGCCCCGACGATCAGAAATGGCTCAGTCGGGCCAGGGAACTATGCCGACAAACCCGCTGGCTCCAACCCCAAGAACCGCCGCGAACGCTGCGCATTGACCGCCACCCAAAGATCGATATCGGCATAGCCGCGGTATCGGCCTAGGTTCGGCTTGCCGATCTTCCCCTTGCGGATCGGTCTCGCGTCGGGATCTGAGAGTGACACCAACCGGTCGGTGATCGCCTCGCCCGCGACCCGCTGCTTGATCTGGGACGCGACCTTCTCGCAGCGATCCGCCAACTCCTCGAGCTTGCCCGCCGCGCGCAGCT
>CALAQT010000460.1 GCA_937888775.1 uncultured Actinomycetes bacterium
GCCGCGCCGGCTCGGGCGCGGCGGCGCTCGGTCGCTGGGTCGTCGCTGCGCTGGCGCCGGCCCGTTGGCGGGCGGCGCGCGGAGGGCATCAGCGGCCTCCGAAACGACGCCGGCGGGCGGTGTACTCGCTCAGCGCGCGCTCGAACACCTCGCGGGAGAAGTCCGGCCAGAGCTCGTCGCAGAAGATCAGCTCCGAGTAAGCGCCCTGCCACAGCAGGTAGTTGGAGATCCGTTGCTCGCCGCTGGTGCGGATGATCAGGTCAGGGTCGTGCATGTCAGGCGCATAGAGATGGTCATGGAACTCCGCCTCGGTGGTTCCGGTAAAGGTTCGCGCTGCGTCGACGATCTCCGCCCGGCCGCCGTAGTTGAAGGCCACGAACAGGGTGATCCGCCGATTGTCGGCGGTGGTGCGCTCGGCCCACTCCATCCGCTCGATCAGCGCCACGGGCACTGGGTCGCTACGGCGGCCGATGAAGCGCATCCGCACGCCCTCGGCGTGCAGCTCCGGAGTCTCGGCCTCGATCCGCCGGGCGAACATGTCCATCAGCGCGGCGACCTCGCCATCGGAGCGGTTCCAGTTCTCGGTCGAGAACGAGTAGACGGTCAGCTCGGCGATGCCCAGCGTCACCGCATCACGGAGCCTGGCCTTGACGGCGTCGGCGCCGGCCTCGTGCCCGGCGACGACGGGCAGCCCTCGCTGCTGGGCCCAGCGGCCGTTTCCGTCGGTGATGATCGCGACATAGCGGGCCCGTTGCGGCACGTCGGCGCCGTCTGCCTGCACTCCGCGGCCCACTACACCTCCAAGATTTCGTCTTCCTTGTGCTTGAGCAGCTCGTCGAGCTCTGAGATCCGCGTGTCGGTGACCTTCTGCAGCTCGACCTCGGCCCGGTGCTCGTCATCGGAGCCCGCCTCACCGGCTTCCTTGAGCTCACGCAGATCGTGCATCACGTCCCGGCGGACGTTGCGGATCGCCACCCGGCCTTCCTCGGCGATGTTCTTGACCACCTTGACCAGCTGGCGCCGGCGCTCCTCGGTCAGCTCGGGGACCACCAGGCGGATCAGGTTTCCGTCGTTGGAAGGCGTCAGACCGACGTCGGATTCCAGGATCGAGCGCTCGATCGCCTTGATCGAGGTCTTGTCGTAGGGCTGGATCGTGAGCATTCGCGCCTCGGGCGCGGTGACCGTCGCCAGCTGCTTGAGCGGCGTCACGGTGCCGTAGTAGTCGACGGAGATCCGGTCCAGCAGCGCCGGGCTGGCGCGCCCGGTTCGCACCGACCCGAACTCGTGGCGAGTCGCCTCCACCGACTTGGCCATCCGCTCACGAGCGTCCTCCAGCAGCCCGTCGATCATCTCGCTATCAGTCATGTCCTCACCAGCGTCCCGACGCGTTCGCCGGACACTATCTTGTCGATGCTCCGCCCGTCGGCCATGTTGAAGACGACGATCGGCAGGTTGTTGTCCATGCACAGCGCAAATGCGGTGGAATCCATCACCTGCAGGCCCCGGGTCAGCGCATCCTTATGCGTGATCTCCGGGATGAACTCGGCGTCGGGGTCAAGCGCCGGGTCGGCTGTGTAAACGCCCTCGACCTGATTCTTGGCCATCAGCACGATCTCAGCGTGCACCTCCGCGGCCCGCAACGCCGCGGCGGTATCGGTGGTGAAGAACGGGTTGCCGGTGCCGGCGGCAAAGATCACGATCCTGCCCTTCTCCAGGTGACGGATCGCGCGGCGGCGGATGTAGGGCTCGGCGACCTCGGAGATCGTGATCGCGGACTGAACGCGGGTGACGATCTGCTCCTTCTCCAGCGCGTCCTGCAGCGCGAGCGCGTTGAGCACCGTCGCCAGCATGCCCATGTAATCGCCGGTGGCGCGGTCCATGCCGCGGGCTGCTGCGGCCAGTCCGCGGTAGATGTTGCCGCCTCCGACCACGATCGCCACCTCAACGCCGCGCCGATGCACGACCGCCACCTCGGCAGCGATCGCCTTGACCCGCTCAGGATCGGTGCCGTACTCGAGCTCTCCCATCAGCGCCTCGCCGGAGAGCTTGAGCAGCACGCGGCGATAGGCCGGCGGCAGGCTCGTGGCGCCGGAGGACATCAGCCGCCGACAGCAAAGCGGGAAAAGCGTCTGACCACGATGTTCTCACGCGTCTCGGCCGACAGCGCCGCGCGCAGTTCCTCGATCGTCTGGTTCTCGTGCTTGTCGGTGTTCACGTGCTTCTGGCGCAGCAGCACGACCTCGTCCAGCCACTTGTCGAGCTTGCCCTTGACGATCCTCTCGCGGACGTTCTCCGGCCGGTCAGCGGACTGCTCGGTGGCGATCCGCTCCTCGCGCTCGCGGTCCTCAACCGGAACCTCGTCCTCGGTCACCGCCAGCGGCGCGGCGGCGGCGATGTGAAGCGCGAGGTCTCGCGCGAACTCGACGAATCTGTCGTTGCGCGCAACGAAGTCGGTCTGGCAGTTGACCTCCACGAGCACGCCGATCTTGTTGCCGGCGTGGATGTAACTCTGGATCACGCCCTCTAGCGCCTCGGTCCCTGCGCGCTTGGCGGCCTGCGCCTCGCCGCGGGCGCGCAGCAGCTCGATCGCGCGGTCGATATCCCCGGCGGACTCGCTCAACGCCTCTCGGCACGCGAGGATCCCGGCGCCGGTCCGGTCCCGGAGTGCCTTGACGTCCTTCGCGGTGATCGCACTCATGCTGTCTCCTCGGCGGGCCTGTCGGCTGAGGCAGCGGCATCGGCGTCGGAAGCGGGCTGAGTCTGGTGCGCGGACTCGAGCTCGGACTCCGCGACAGGCGGCGGCTCGGGAACGGACTCGGACTCCGCCACCGGCACGACATCCTCGACCGCAGCAGGCGCGGCCTCGGCAGCCGGCGCAGCCTCCAACCCCGTGGTGGCGTTTGCCGATTCGGTAGCGGCCGCGTCAGTGGCATCCTGAGCCGCCTGGGTCTCGGCTTTGATCCGCGCCTGTTCGGCGGCTGCGTTGGCGGCATCCTGACGCGCCTGCTGTTGAGCTTGCAACAGCGCCTGCTCCTGGGCTTGCAACAGCGCGTTCTGCTCAGCTGCGCCCGGCGCAGCCTGGGCCTCGACGGGCGGTGCAGCTTCCGCCACCTGCGCAGCGGCTGCGTTGGCGGCCTCCTGGCGTGCCTGCTCCTCGGCTTCCAGCCTGGCCTGCTCCTCTGCCTCTGCGCGGGCCTTCTCCTCGGCCTCAAGGCGGGCCTTCTCCTCGGCCTCCCGGCGCGCCAGCTCTTCGGCCTCGCGGCGCGCACGCTCCTCTGCCTCCTGGCGCTCGCGCTCGAGTCGCGCCCGTTCCTCCTCGGCGCGGAACACGCCGTGGCCCTGGGCGACGACATCGCCGATCGCCCCGGCGATCGCCGCGCACGACCTGATCGCATCGTCGTTACCGGGAATCACGTAATCGATGCCCTCGGGATCGCAGTTGGTGTCGACCAGGCCGATGATCGGAATCCGCAGCCGCTGGGCCTCGCGGACAGCGATCACCTCGGTCTTGAGATCGATCACGAACACGGCGTCGGGAACGCGCTGCATGTTCTTCACGCCGCCGAGGTTGGCGCGCAGCTTCGCCAGGTCGGCCTGCGCGGCCATCCGCTCGCGCGTCGGCAGCAGTTGCAGCTGTCCTTCGGCCTCGTAGCGCTCCAGATCGTGCAGCCGCTTGATCCGCAGCGAGATCGTCTGGAAGTTGGTCAGCAAACCGCCCAGCCAGCGGTGGTTGACGTACGGCATGTCGGCCGCGGAGGCGAAATCCCTGACGGCATCACGGGCCTGCTTCTTGGTCCCGACAAACAGGACCGTGCCGCCGCGCAGCGCGATGTCAGAGGCGAATCGCCGGGCGTTCTCCAGCAGTTCTTCGGTCTGGAGAAGATCGATTATGTAGATACCATCCCGCTCACCGAAGATGAAGCGGCGCATCTTGGGGTTCCATCGTCGCGTCTGGTGACCGAAGTGCACACCGGCCTCCAGCAGCTCTTTGATTCCGACTTGAGCCACGGTTACTGCTCCCTTTTTTATGTTGTGAGTGCTGGCCCGAGCGGCGGCGCTCGCGGGCCCCAGGGATCCGGGGTAGGGCGCGATCCGCGCAAACGGGGTCGTCGATTGGGTTTCGATCAAGTTTACGCAAGTACCGGCGCGCACCTACGTTGGGGTCATCAGCCCTCACCCTCGGCCTCGGCCAGTTCCAGCGCGCGGGCCAGATCCTCGGGCAGTGGCGAGCGCAGGTCCACGGCCGCCGCGGTGACCGGATGGACGAAGGCGAGCCGCTGGGCGTGCAGGAACTGGCGCTCCAGTCCATAGGCACCGCGCGTCCCGTAGGTGGGATCACCGCACACCGGATTGCCGATCGCCGCCAGGTGAACCCTGATCTGATGCGTGCGCCCGGTGTCCAGCATCACCCTCAGCAGCGCCGTCCGGGCCAGCAGCCGCTCTAGCTCGAAATGGGTCCGCGCATCACGCGGAACATCGGTATCGATCGACATCCGCACCCGGTCGCGGCGGTCGCGGCCGATCGGCGCGTCGATCGTCCCGGTGCGCGCCGCCGGGTGTCCCGCCACCAGCGCCAGGTACTCGCGGCGGATCTGGCGATCGGACAGCATCTGCTTGAGCGCGCGATGGACCGGATCACTCTTGGCCACCACCATCAGGCCGGACGTGTCGCGGTCCAGCCGGTGCACGAGTCCCGCCCGCCAGGCCTGGTCGCCTCCGGCTCCACGGCCGGCCAGCGCCTGCGCCAGCGTCCCGGTCCTGTGCCCGCGGGCCGGATGGACGACCACCCCGGCCGGTTTGTCGACGACCAGCAGGTGCTCGTCCTCATAGGCCACCGTGAACGGCACATCGACCGCTTCGGCTTCCGGCGGCTCGACGCGGCCATCGACCTCGATCCGCTCCCCCGCGCTGACCGCATGGCGCTTGGCCCGCGGGCGACCGTCGACGCGGACCCGGCCGGCATCGATCAGCGACTGGGCGCGGGCTCGCGAGCCCAGCGGAGTGGCCAGGAAGCGATCGAGCCGGATGCCCTGCGCATCATCCGGGACGGTGATGGCCACGATCGCCGGCTCCGGCCACGCCGCGCCACCATCGTCTTGACCGCTCATCCCGGCATTCCCCTCGCGGCTTCACCGCTCATCCCGGCGACCGCCCTCCAGCACGTACAGCAGCGCCAACACCCCGAACGTGATCGCCGTGTCGGCCAAGTTGAACGCCGGCCACAGCGGCAGCTTGACGAAGTCGGTCACCGATCCGTGGGCGAGCCGGTCGATCAGGTTGCCCAGCGCGCCGCCGACCAGCAGACCGCAGGCCAGCCACAGCCAACGCCGCGCCGGGTGCAGGATGAAGAATCCGACCAACGCCGAGAGCGCGACCAGGGTGACCACCAGCACCACCGCGCCGCCACCGGCCAGGAAGCCGAACGCGACGCCGTTGTTGGTCACGTGGACCAGATTCACGCCGGGCAGGAACTTGTGGACATCACCGACCGCGATCCCGGACCGGACCGCCTGCTTGGTCACCTGATCGAGGATCACCACCACGATCACGACCGCCACCGCACGCGCGACCGCGGCCAGACGCGTCCTCGGCGATACCCTCGCCCCGGCGGAGACCACTAGCCGGAGATTAGGTTGACCACGATCGTGCGCACGACGACCAGCAGGATGATCGCGATCATCGGCGTCAGATCGAACATCCCGATCGGCGGGATGAACCGGCGAAAGATCCGCAGGTAGGGCTCGCACACGTCGCGCAGGAAATTGAGCACCACATCCGACCACCGCGAATAGGGTGTCCGCACCCCGAACGAGAACAGCAGGTTGAGCAGGATGTAGACGAAGATCAACACGATGTAGACCTCAAACAACGCGTTGACATAGCGGGCGATGTCGACCCGGGTGACGGCCGTGAGCAGCATCAGCACGCCGCTCCGCAGACCGCGTCGATCGCGGACTGGAACGCTCCCCGCACGCCGGCCTGTTCCAGCGCACACAGACCGCGGGCGGTGGAGCCACCCGGCGAGGTGACCTCGCGCCGCACCGCCAGCGTGTCGTAGCCGCGGGCCGACAGCAGCGCTGCGCTGCCCGCCATCGTCTCCACCACCAGCCGCGAGGCGAGGCCGGGATTCAGGCCGTAGCGGACCGCGGCGTCGATCTGCGCCTCGGCCAGCAGCGCTTGGTAAGCCGGGCCGACGCTCATCACGGCCGCCGCCGCATCGATCAGGCGCTCCTCCAGCTCGACCACCAGCCCCAGCCGCTCGAATCGCGCGACGACCTCGGCCTCCAGGATCGAGTCGACGCCGGGGGCCGGCGCGTAGCAGACGATCCCGCGGCGCACCTCGACCGCCGTGTTGGGCATCAGACGGAACACAGGCACGCCCGGGTAGGCGTCCTGCAGATGGGCGATCGAGGCGGCTCCGAGCACCGACGCCACCGCGCTGACGTGGCCGGCCAGCTCCCCCGCCACGCTCCTCAGCTGGGCGGGCTTGTGACATAGGACGATCAGATCGGCGCGCTGTGCCACGGCGAGGTTGTCGGCCAACGCTTCGCCGCCCAGCTCCCGGGCCAGTTCCGCGGCCCGACCCGACCCCGAATCCGAACACAGCACGGGATCGCCCCAGCCGCGCGCCAACGCACGCGCCATGTTGCCAGCTCCGATCAGGCCGACTCGCATAGCTGAAATCTACTGGGCCCGGCGACCGGGCGCCGATCGTATGGCCGCGCGGGCGGCGACACCCTAGGACTGGTTGAAGAAGCCCTTCTCAACCAGTCGCGCACGCTCCTCGGCGGAGACCTCCACGTTGCGGGGCGTGAGCAGGAAAACCTTGTCGGCGATCCGCTGCATGCCTCCGTCCAGCGCATAGGTGAGGCCGCTGGAGAAGTCGATCAGCCGCTTGGACAAGTCCGTGTCGGTGCCCTGGAGGTTGATGATCACCGGAATCGCGTCCTTGAACTTGTCCGCGACGTCCTGCACGTCGTTGAAGTTCTTGGGGGCGACGACGTGCACCCGTACGTCGCCGCCGCGGCCATTTCCGGCGCGCGCGCCGCCGACCGGGCGCAGCGAGGTGGTCCGCCGCTCGCTGCCGGAATCGTCGGCGAAGATGTCGTCGAACTCGTCACGGCGCCGCCGGCTGCTCAGGCGCCTGACGTTGGGACGTTCGCGGTAGGTGTCCTGCAAGTCGACCTCCGGCTCGCTGTAGGGCTCGATCTCCTCGTCCTCGTACGCATCGTCTTCGGCGAGCCCGAAGTAGACGAGCGTGCGATGCCAGGTGTCTCGGAAGGCCATGTGCGTGTCAGGGTTCGCGTAGGGGGCGGTTTTCCCTGCACATGATTATGGCGCGCCGGCGTACAGAGTTGTTCCCAGACGCACGATCGTGGCCCCTTCCTGGGCCGCGACGACGTAGTCCTGACTGGTCCCCATCGACAAGTGGGAGAGCCCGTGGCGCTGCGCCAGCTCCCGCAGGGCGGCGAAATAGGGCCGGCTGTCCTCCGGTGCCCGCGCTTCCGGCGGCATCGTCATCAGCCCCACGACCGGGACCGGGCAGCGGGTCAGAAAACCGGGAAGCTCGGAGGGCGCGACTCCCCCCTTGCCGGGCTCCTGGGCGACGTTGACCTCGATCAGCACCCTGGTGTGCTCGTCGCCGTGGCGCTCCAGGGCTTCCAGCACGGACTCGCTGGCGACGGAGTGGATGAAGCGGACGTGGGGCAGGATCTGACGGACCTTGCGGCTCTGCAGGTTGCCGATGAAGTCCCAGGTGAAGCGTTGCGGATACGCCGCCTGCTTGGCCAGCAGGTCCTGCGCTCGGTTCTCGCCCAGCAGCGTCAGGCCCGCCTCGGCGAGCGTGCCCAGCTCGCCGACCGGCACGTACTTGACCGCGGCGAGGATCTGCACCTCATCGGGATCGCGACCGGCGGCCGCGATCTGAGCTCGGGCCCGGTCCAGATTTGCCCGTACGAGCTCGGCGGTGAGGCCCTCGATCAGCTCAACCACGCGACACCCGCTTGGCGCCCGGTCACGCCGTGATCGCGGCGATGGGAGAAGAACAGGCCCTGGTCAGAGCAGATCGTGCACAGCGAGATGTCATGCACCGTCGCGACGCCGGCGGCCTGCAGTTGGTGGCGGGCGATGGCCTTGAGGTCGAGCTTCCCGCCGCGATGAACGGCCTCGGGCAGCGCTGCGAACGCCTCGTGGACCTCGGGCCCGACCTCATAGCAGCAGGCTCCCGCGCCGGGGCCGATCGCCGCGGCGACCGATTCGCCGGCGCCGAGCTGGGCCAGCGCCCGAACCCCGTGCGCGATCACGCCGGCGGCCAGACCGCGCCAGCCGGCGTGCAGGACCGCCACCGCACCCTCGCCCGCGACCACGATCGGCAGGCAGTCCGCGGTCAGCACGACGAGTCCGACGCCGTCGATCGCCGTCACCTGGGCGTCGGCCTGGGGCGGCTCGGCCGGCTCAGGCTGCGCTGCGTCGATCACCCGCACCGCAGAGCCGTGAACCTGGGTGACGAACGTCAGCTCGGCGCCCACGTCAGCCTGGAGCGCCGCCCGGTTGCGGGCGACGTGCCGTGGGTCGTCCTGGGTCAGCCGGCCGAGGTTCAGACTGGCGTAGGCGCCGGCTGAGAATCCGCCGCGGCGGGTGCTAAACAGCGCGTGGGCTCCGGGAAGGTCGATGGCAAAGTGCTCACCACGGAAGCTGAACGGCGGCTCGGGGGTCACGGGATCACGAGCTCCTGGCCGGGCACCGGGCTCCGCTGCCCGTATTCGAAGTGTGCGCGGCCGGGGGCGACGAGCGTCTGGCGGTGCGCCCAGCCGCCGACCCGGCGCGCGCGCTCGTACACGCGCAGCCGCATCGAAGCCGTCTCGCTGTTGTAACAGTAGGCGGGCTCGCCGTCAGGGTCGTGGTAGGTCACGCCGGCCAGCTGACCGCGATCGGCGTCGACCTCGCCGACCAGCCGGCGCGCGCCATGGACCGCTTCAAAGCGCCAGCCGGTGAGCGCGAACGTGCTCGCATTGCGCAGCAGGCGAAACGGCGATGCCGAGCGGAAATCCTGCCCGTCGATGCGCGCGAGCACGGGGGTGCTGGGGCCGAGCTCGCGGCCGGATCGGCTCACGACCGCCGAAACGCCGTCGACGAATGCGCCTGGCACCGGTGCCCCATCGAGCGTGCGGAAGTCGTTGCAGTGCGCCCATGCCCACCGACGGGCGTGCCTGACGCCCCACACGTGAGCCTGCCCCCCACGCGCGCCGCTCAGCTCCAGCCGCCGGCCGGCGAAACCCACCTCGCCGTCCACCGACAGATCCGCGTGGGGCAGCACGAGCACGGTGTCGGCGATGCCGGCATCACCCAGCACCGGGTGCACGTGGGCGTAGCCGCGATCATCCGGGCGCCAGCGAAGATCCCAGCTCACGTCGGCAAACGCACCGGTCATCCCGTCATCGCCAAGCGTCGCCGCATCGATCCGCAGGCCGAAGGGCTCGCGGCGCGCGTGCAGGCGGTCGATCGGGAATGTCGCGCGACGCCCGATCGTCGCGCGGGCAGCGTCCGGGTCCGGGTCGATCGCCACGAACCACAGTGCGGCGGTGGGCGTGGCGTCCGGGCCGCGCGGTGCGAGCATCGTGTAGCGAATCCAGAGCCCCACGCCGCTGGCCGGATCGGTCAGCGTCAGGTAGTACGCCTCGTAGTGCCCGGGCGAGCCGTCCCAGCGCAACGCGTTGTGCGAGCGCAGCATTGCCCGCCAGGCTACCCGCTGTCACGCGCCTCCTGCAGGGCCCACGCCAGCTCAGCCTCGCGCCCGCGGGCGCGGCCGTCCAGCCGGGCGGCCAACGCCGCCCTGAGGCCGC
>CALAQT010000461.1 GCA_937888775.1 uncultured Actinomycetes bacterium
AAGCCCGACCCCCGCAAACACAAGCGATCGGGCCTCAACCCCTCAAAAACTTCCGCTTAGCGCCCGCGGGTCGTCGTCTTTGCGCAGCATGCCGAGTAGACGTCGCAGGTCGCTGAGCGCCTGGCGGCCGGTGCGCTCGACGTTGAGGATCGACTCGCGGGCGCGGTCGGGTTCACTGCCCATGGTCAGCCTGGCGCTCCCTGCCTGGATCACCATCGCGCTGATGCTGTGGGCGATGATGTCCTGGAGCTCGCTGCCAATACGTGCACGTTCATTTGCGATCGCCGCGGCATCTCGCGCGCCCTGCTCGGTGTCGACTTGTGCCGCGAGCTCGCGGAACGCGGTGGTCCGATCACTGTGTCGGCGGGTCAGCCGCCCGACCACCCACGTTGGGACCAGCAGCACGGTCCCGTAGAACAGCGCCGTGGCGGTCTGCCCCAAATCATTGGTCGACCCACCCGGTCCGGGCAGGATCGCCCACGTCCACAGCAGTGCGAGCCCGAGGCCGAGCGCGGCCATGCTCCGCCGCGTGTCGGGCTCCGCGCCGGCGGAGTACCCGAGAACGAGCACGGGAATCACGTAGGCGTTGTCGTTGGAGAGCAGCTGGCTGCCGAACAGCATCGAAACCGTGACCACCGCGATCGAGAACACCAACGCAGCGGCTGGCCACACGCGGCGTACGGCGATCGGCGCCGCGTACAGGACGGCCGCAGCGGCGGTGACGATCCGATCCGAAGCGGAGGTACCTGAGGTGAGCCACACCGTCAGCTCGAGCACAACAAGCGCCAGTATCGCGAGGATCGCGTCGATGATCCGGTGATCGACCCGGCCCAGCCGATCGCGTACGTGGCTCACGGCTCGTCCTCCGCTGCCAGCGGGAGACGGGCGAGCACGGCAAACCCGCCTTCCGAGCGCGCGCCGGCTTCGAATGTTCCGCTGTGCAGAGCCACGCGCTCACGCATGCCGGTGATCCCGTGCCCCCCCGTCGTGCCGTTGACGGCTCTCCCTCGCCTCCCGTCGTCAGAGATCTCCAGCTCGAGTGCGCTGCCCTCCCAACGCACCTTGACCGAGGCGCTGGCCGGCGCGGCGTGCTTGATCGTGTTCGTGAGCGCCTCCTGCACGATCCGGTACGCGCACAGGTCGAGCGCCGGCGGGACCGGGGTAGGATCACCATCGACGTGCAGATCGGCCGAGACGCCCGCCGTTCGGGCATGGGCCAGCAGCGGCGCGATGTTCGCCAGGCCGGGCTGCGGCGCCAACGCACGGAGGTCCCCGTCACCAAGGATCCCGAGCAGCCGGCGCATCTCGGCCAGCGCCTCGCGCCCGGCGCGCTCGACGCTCCTCAGGGACTCCTCCGCCCGCTTGGGCTCGTCGCCCATCACGAGCCGCGCGCCGCCGGCTTGGATCACCATCACCGAGACGCTGTGCGCGATCACATCATGGATCTCGCGCGCGATCCGCGCCCGCTCGCCATCGGCGGCGGCGCGCGCGCGCGAATCGCGCGCCGCATCGAGCTGTTCAGCCACGCCGCGAGCTACCCGCTCGCGATCAGCACGCTTTCTCGTCATGCGCCCGAGGACATACGGCAGGAGAACCGCGAACAGCTCCATCGGCACCACGCTGGACGGACCGCCGCCGGGCTTAGTCCAGGCATTGGCCGAGGTGACCACGACCGCGGCGGCCAGGGTCCACAGCGAACGTCGCTCGGGAGCGAATGCCCCCAGCCCGTAGAACAGCAAGAGGACTGCAACGCTCACGCCGGCCGAGTTGCCCAAGCCGGCCGGGTGACCGAAAAGCATCCGCTCGGACATCAGCGCGAGGACGACGAGTATCCCCACCTGCGGCCACCGCCGGCGAACCGCGACCGCCAAGGCAAGCAAAACGCCCGCCGCCGCCGCGAACACGCGAGCGTGGATCGCTCCGTCCAGCCATACATGGAGCTCGATCTCGACGAGCAAGACGGCCGCCACCAGCCGATCGACACGCCCCCGATCGATCGCACGGACACTGGCCAGCAACCCCCGGGGACTGAACATGCGGTAACGCTAGCGCGCCGTTGCACCCCCGGCATCGTCTTTCAGGGCGATCTGCCGTACTCCGCGAGACGTACAGCGCCGCCATCGAGATCGGCCGCGCGGCCGACACCCAAACGTTCGCCAGGCCGACGACAGCGAACACCAACCGGCATACGGTCCCAGCCACAAGACGGTCCTTCCACAACCAGCGGCGCGCATGTCCACACTGACAACCGCCGACGACGAAAGGAATAATCGATGAAGCGACTCATGGTCCTGGCGTCTCTCCTGCTGGCTCTCATCGTGGCCACGGCGGCGCTCGCCGCGGGCGGTGGCCTGGGCAAGTTCCAGACCAAGATCACCGGCAAGGGCGCCAACACCGAACACGGCATGCTCGACGGAACCTGGACGATCGACCTCAGCACCCCGACGTCCGGCAAGACCAAACTGACCTGGAACGGCAAGAGCTCGGGCGGGGGCAAGTACGTGATCTCGGGCTCCAAGATCACCCTCACCCCCAAGAAGAACGGCGACTGCAAAACGAAGGGCAAGTACACGTTCGCGCTCACGGGCAATCAGCTCACCTTCACGAAGATCACCGATAGCTGCACTCCACGCAGAGACGTGCTCACCGGGCACGCGTGGACCAAGGTGCGGTGAACCGCCCGGCGCGGCGAGGCGCGAGCCTCGCCGCGCAACGCCGTCGCCAGAAAAGACACCTGCTTTGAAGACACCTGCTTTGCTCGCGCACTAAGCATCTCACCACTGCCAGCCGGGCCCCTCGATGCGACGGCACCAACGACAGGGTCGCTAGCTGCAATCCGCCGCGCAAGCGCCGAGCGGCAGAGCAGCAGCCGCCCGCAGCTAGGTCGCGTCCCACGAAGACTGCTCCCGCGCAAAGGAGCCACGTCGGGCGCGAGCCGACGTGACTCGTCCTGGTGCATCTGGACAGCCTCACCAAACCAGCGTCGGCCGGCTACGCCCGGCCCGGTGAACGCCCGGCCCCTGCTGCTTTCGATTCGGTCAGACGTTGCGGCCGGACTTCCGAAGTTTGTAGGCACTTTCTGCCTGTTTTGAGGCTGAGTATGGCT
>CALAQT010000462.1 GCA_937888775.1 uncultured Actinomycetes bacterium
CGGTTCCTCCATCCGAACATCAGGCGATCAGAGGATCAATAAAGTCGTGACTCCTAAGTGCGGGAAGTACTAAGGTCCGGCGCACGGAATCGGCGAGCGTCGCGGGCCAGACCAACCAGGAGATCATGAACTACCAGCGTCTGTACGAGTATCGCTTCGCCAACGTGGATCAGTCGGCTCGGACGGCCGTGTGGCGCGAGATAGCGCATTACATTCATGAGCAGCTGAGCCGGCCACAACGTGTCCTCGATCCTGCGGCGGGACGGGGCGAGTTCATAAACGCTGTGCCTGCGAGCGAGCGCTGGGCGATCGATCGGGTCTCCTATGCCGAGGGCACATACGACGCCGGGGTGCGTTCGATCGTCTCTGACATCTTCGAGGCCGAGCTGCCCGAGGGCCATTTCGACGGGGTGTTCGTCTCCAACTTTCTCGAGCATCTCCTGACCCAGGAAGCGGTCTCCGACTTCCTCGAACGCATACACACGGCAACAGCGTCCGGTGGGCGAATCGCGATCATGGGGCCAAACTTCCGCTTCTGCGCCAACCAGTACTTCGACATGGCCGATCACACCCTGGCCTTCACGCATCGCGCGATCGCCGAGCATCTGTACGCCGCCGGCTTCGAGCCCGAGCGCATTGAGGCGCGCTTTCTGCCTTACTCGTTTACCGGGCTGCTGCCACCGTCGCCGACACTGACGCGGCGCTACCTGCGCACACCGCTGGCGTGGCGGTTGCTGGGCAAGCAGTTTCTGGTAATCGGCCGGCGGCCTTAACGCTCAGGAGCGCATGCGTCGGCCGCGTCAGCGACGCTCTGGCAGGCGCCCCGATATCGTCAGCTCGTTCGTGTTCGCGATGCGACAGCTCCCGACCAAGCTCGAAGGACCTATTCTGCTGACCCCCGCCGTCCATGGCGACGAGCGAGGTTTCTTCCTGGAGAGCTATCGCGCCAGCAGCCTTGCCGAGCTCGGCGTCTACGTCGAGTTCGTGCAGGACAACCACTCCCGCTCGCGGCGGGGGATCGTCCGCGGGATGCACTTCCAGCCGGGCATGGCCAAGCTGGTGCGCTGCGTGCGGGGCTCCATCGTCGATGTGCTGGTCGACATCCGGCGTGGATCGCCCGCGTTCGGGCGCTGGGAGGCGTTCGTCCTCGACGATGTCGATCATCATCAGGTGTACTGCCCCGACGGCTTTGCGCACGGCTTCTGCGTGCTGAGCGAGGTGGCCGACGTGGCCTACAAGACCTCTACCTACTATGACCCCGAACTCGAGGGAGGCTTTGCCTTCAACGACCCTGACGTGGCGATCGAATGGCCTGCGGAGGTTGAGCTGATCGCCTCACAACGTGACCGCAGCGCCCCGTCGCTGGCCGAGCTGGCCTCGGCGCTGCCGTTCGTCTACTGAAAGCCAGTCGGATGGCTGCTCGTGGCCATGTGACCGGCCATCAGTCATCCTGTGTGAACCGATGCGCCAACGTTTAGCCGTAACCCCCGACCAGTATCGCCGGATCGCATACGTCACGCTGGCGGCGCTGACCCTGATCGTCCTGACCGGCGCCGCCGTCCGGCTCACCAGTTCGGGTCTTGGTTGCCCGGATTGGCCGCGTTGCTACGGCAAGGCGCTGCCGCCGCTGTCCACGCACGCGCTGATCGAGTTCAGCAACCGGATGCTGTCAGGTCTTGTCGGGATCCTGACCGGGGTTGCGGCGGTGCTGGCGTTCACGCGCCGGCCGTTTCGGCGCGACCTGGCCAAGCTGGCACTGCTGCTGCCGCTGGGTGTGGTCGCCCAAGCCGTCCTCGGCGGCTTCACGGTTAGAGAGCATCTGGCGCCGGGGTTCGTGATGGCCCACTTCAGCCTCTCGATGATCATCCTGATCGCGGCCGTAGCGCTCGCCTGGCGGGCCACCTACGAACCGGGATCGCGCTCGCGCTCGGGCGACCGCCTGTCGGTGTGGTCGGTGCGCGCGCTGCTGCCGCTGGGGGCGCTGACGATCTTCGCCGGGACTGCGGCGACCGCCGCCGGGCCGCACGCGGGCGGTTCCCCCGGGCAGCGCATCCACCGGCTGACCTTCGAAGGCAAGGACACGCTGGAGTGGATCGTCAACCAGCACGCGACGATCGGGGCGCTGTTCGGTGTCGCCGTGATCGGCGTCTGGTTGCTGCGCCGCCGCCGTGGCGCCTCGACAGCCGCGCTGGAGCCGCTGACGGTGCTCGGTGTGCTGCTGGCCGCCCAGGGCTTGGTCGGCAGCGTCCAGTACGAGCTCAAGCTGCCCAGCGACATGGTCTGGGTCCACGTGACGCTGGCGACGATCAGCTGGCTGGTGGTGCTGTGGGCCGTGGCCGTCGAGGGCCGGCCGGCGCCAAGCTCGGCGCCGGTTCCCGCTGCCTCAGCGCCAGCGAGCGCTCGTGAACTGGAGCCGGTGGGAGGATGAGCGCGACCAACGACGGCTCGCCGGCGTCGGTCTCCACCGGACGAGGCCCCGACGCCTCATTGAGCATCCTCGTCGTCGACGACGAGTCAGACCTGCGGGAGATGCTGACGCGCTCGTTTTCAAGAGAGGGCCATCGAGTGATGGCCCTTGCTGACGGACGGTCGGCGATCGATCGCGCCAGCACGGATCACTTCGACATCGTGCTGTTGGACGTCGCGCTCGGCGCTGGGCCCGACGGCTACGAGGTCTGCCGCGCGCTGCGCGCGCGGCGCAACGTCGTGCCGATCATCATGCTCACCGCGCTTGACTCCGAGGCCGACGCTGTGCTCGGGCTGGAGGCCGGCGCTGACGACTACGTAACCAAACCCTTCGGCCTGGCCGAGCTGCGCAGCCGCATCCGGGCCGTGCTGCGCCGGGCCGGGACGCGCGCAATGGGCGACGAGGTCTTGGTGGTGGGGCCGATCACGCTTGACCGCGCCCAGCGCGAGGTCACGATCGCCGGCGAGCCGGTCCGGCTGACGTTCTCGGAGTTCGAGCTGCTCGATGCCCTGATGGCCGACCCCGGCCGATTGCTCAACCGCCAGGAGCTGCTGCGCGCGATCTGGGGCGATAGCGCCTACCGCGATCCGCGCGCGATCGACGTGCACATCCGCCATCTGCGTGAGA
>CALAQT010000463.1 GCA_937888775.1 uncultured Actinomycetes bacterium
TCGGACAGGAGCGGCCACGTTGGCGATCAGGACGTCAGCGCTCAGATTGTGCAACCGAGCGACGCGCTCGGCGCGACCGATCCGCTTGCTCAGCGCACCCTGCCTCGGTCCGCCAGCAAGCATCCTGGCTGTCGCTCGCGCGCGGGAGCAGGCGTCGACCACGCCGACCACATCGCTGCCGAGTTGGAACGCCACCAGCCGCCGCCTGGTCGCGGGCGAGACTGCTGGTTCGTCGCCCGTTGGGGAGCGAGCTCGGGGAGTTCTGCTTCAGCTGCCCGCAGGATCGGAGCAGGAGTAAGTTCGAACCTCGAGCGCTCCGGTAAGACCGCTGAGCCTGCGTGCCCCCGGGAGAGGCGATGAATGGTCGTAGGCGGGCCGCTACCTACCGGTGCGGTCGCGGTGCTTGCACCCCGGCCAGCAGCAGGGCCGGCGCTGGCCCTCCTCCAGCTCCTCCTGTGTCCTCCGAATGCGGCGCTCTCGGGTGGTCTCCTGTTTGGCATCCTCGACCCAGCAGATGAACTCGTTGCGGGCTAAGGGCGTGATGTCCTTCCAGGCCTCGAGTGCCGTGGCGTTGGCGATCAGCGCCTTACGCAGGTCCGCGGGCAGTGTATGCACCACCCCACCGGGCACTCTCTGGCCGCTCACAGGCCCATGGTAGTGAGCCGGGGCAAGCCCACTTCACCAGCTGAGACTGCCGCTTCGTCGCCAAGGCAGCCGCGAAGTCGAGACTGCCCCTTCCCGCCGCTAGCGGGCACGTTGGCTGGATCGGTGAGCTGGTCGGTATTGGTGCATAGGGGCGACGTCGTCCCTGATCCCCCTGCCTGCCGGCGTCGGTCGTAATCGAATCGCAGCGCAAGCAGCGACGTGGTCGACGGCGAGCACATGATCGCAACCGTGGCGAAGCGATCACACCGACCGACGCCGGCGGACGAGTGCTCGCCGTCGGAAGCGATCGCGCCGACGTAGCTGGGCGGACACTCGCAGACCGGGCGATTACGAGCGTCTCGGAAATGCCGGTTGTGCTAGCTCACTGGAGTCGGAGTCGATCCCCCGCAAGCGGTCGCGGATCTCCGAGGGACCGCCGCCAGGCGCTTGCTGGCCCGCGCTGGATCAGCTAACGCACGGACGCGCCGGCTTCTGCAATCGCCGCGGAGCGGCAGTCTGGTCCGCGCCGGCTCGCAGGCTGCTGAGATTGCTCAGAAGCAGCCACGCCGTCGGCGTGTTTTGCGGCTACCGCTTCGCCGGCGCAGAGCAGTAGCGAACCGAGGCGCGAGCTGCCGACGGCAGACTGCCGGACCTAGCCCGGAGCGCTACAGATCTTCCGCACCCTCGCACTTCCGCTGTTGGTCGTCGCGCCGCTTGCTCGCGTCCAGCTCGTCGCACCACCGAGCAAACGCGGCCGCAGGGCCAGGGCCGGGATCACCAGGGCCGCGATCTCGGCCGACCAACGCCAAGCAACCGACCGGGGTCGCCGCCCGCAGGGCCAATTGCAGGGATGCACTCAGCGCCACCTCATGCCCGAGCTCGTCGCGCTCGACGCTTAGAAGCTCCTATGTCAAGTCGGGGAGCCGTCGGCGCGTCGGACGGTTGAGGGTGCGGGGAAGGGCTGGGGCGCCGGCTGAGCGGTTGCCATGCACGAAAGTCGCAATGCGTGCAATGGCTAGGTTGCGGATCGGCGCTGTGTAAGGCGATCTGCGGGCGTGCGAGGAGGACCCGCGACGCAGCGGTCGCGGGCGGAGGAAGGGGGGTTTCGCTTTCGGGTGGAGATCAGGCAGGCAGGCGGGCGGGGAGCTCGGGGAGGTCGCGGATCATGCGACGGTAGATGACATCGGAGAGGTGGCGTTTGAGGATCCGGCGGGCTTCTTTCTTGGTGTGGCCGTGGGCGCGCGCGTTGGCGTAGAGCGCCTCGGCGCGCGGCTCGCAGCGCAACTGGGTGATGGCCATCCGGTAAAGGATCGCGTTCACGCGTCGGTTGCCGCCGGGGTTGAAGCGGTGGCGGACCGGCTCGCCCGGCCCCTCACCGGTAGAGGCGACCAGCGGCGCGGTGCCGTTAAAGCGCGCGAACCCGCCTTCGGTGAACCGGCGGGGGTCGCCGACCTCGACCAACAGTTCGGCGACCGACACGGTCGACAGACCGCACAGCTGCTCAAGCGTGCTGGCACTCGCGTTCACCAGCGTGGCCAGCTCGCGCGTGATCGTCTTGTCCTCGGAGTCGAGCTTGGCGATCTGGGCGCGGTACTCGCCCAGCAGCCTGAGCCGCAGCGCGGTTGGCGGATCGAACCGTCGACGGCGGGTCACTGTGGCGAGCGCCCCAAGCCTGGGGCGCACCGCCGTGCTGTCGGGCAGCCGCTCGATCAGCTCAAGCGGCAGGCCGCGCAGCAGCGCCTCGGCCTCTGAGAGCAGATGCTGGCGGCTTTTGAGCAGCGAGCAGCGCGCGTTCCACCACACCGACAGCAGCTCGGTCTGCTGGTCGGGGCCCGCCTGATCGCCGGCGCGTTTGAACGCCCGCGGCAGTAGCGCATGCGCGAGCGTCTCGCGGGCGACCCGCTCGAAAGTCAAGCGTGTCTGACTTGCCGCGCTGGCGCGCACGATCCTGACGCCCGGTGCGGTTCGGGCACACGTCGCGCACATCCTGGCCGCGGCCGACCAGGAAGATCGCGGTGTGGCGCCCCCCACCCCGAGGCGCCCTCGACACCCCAACGCACGACCGGCCCGAACTGCTCAGCCCACGCTTCCAGCGCACGGTGCCCGTCGCCCGAGACGCGGAAGTGCTCGCTTGAGACGATCCCACCACACAGATCAACGACCGTCGCGGTCAGCGTCCGCTTGTGCGGATCGACCCCGACCACGTTCCCCGCCCGGTCGGGCGTGATCAGCGTGCTCGACGGTCCCGGACCGCGCCGGACTTGCCTACCGCTCCTACCCATCAGAGTCCTCCTCGCTGTTGCGCTGCGCGCTACCGTGAAGGGACCGGTCGACAACGTCCCGGTCGGGATCGACGCTCCAACAGATCACGTCGGCAAACGCTCCTATCAGGTCAGACCGGTTCCCGAAAGCACGGACCGAGGTCGACACTTCTAAATCAGGACACCACCAGGGTCCAGACCATATTCGGGTCAGGCCCCGGTCCGGCTTTCGACCCTAAGGGCTCACGACTTTGTAACTGACGGTTCCGACGGCGTCTGGACGCGCCTGGCGCCACCCGCTCGCCCTCATGTACCACCACCGGGTTGGACCTACTCGGGTAGTCTCGTCGGACAGAGCACCTTCAAGGAGCCAAGCCCATGTTCGGTCAAACTCCGTTGTCCCGGCGGAAGCTCGGGGCTGACCATGACGTTGGTAGGTGCGGCAGGCGATCGCTGCCGGCATCGCGAGTGGCCGCTAGTCATCGGCGCGGACGGGTCCGGCGGGTGAGGCTCCTGATGAGGCCCGACGACCCTGCCGGAAGCGCTTCTGTCGGCTTCTTGCTCATCTGTCCGCGCTGCGGCCTGAGCATCCGACCGAGAGCGCGCTGGTTGGCGATCGAGTACTGCCCGCGGTGCATGGCGCGGGCGCGGATCCCCGTCGGGTTCTCCTCCTCGGCGCGGTCTACGGTCGGGCTCTACACCAACCGCTCGGCACCGCTGCCAAAGCTGCCTGGAGCCCCCAAGACCAAGGCAATGGGGTCGAAGTGAGCAGCGACCATGCGCCCGAGCTGAGCGTCGCGAGGGGCGGCTCCTCTGCACGTCTTCGGCCGCTTCGTTCCAACGACGCAAGCGGCGGGATGCGGATTGCGATGTTGGCACCGCCGTGGATTCCGGTGCCGCCCCCGGGGTACGGGGGGATCGAAGCGGTCGTCGATCTCCTGTGTGAAGGGCTGGTGGCTCGTGGTCATGAGGTGACGTTGTTCGCCGCGCCGGGTTCGCGCTCGGCCGCGCGTGTGTATCCGCTGCTGCAGGATGCTCATCCGGAGGCGATCGGCTCGGCGATGTACGAGGCAGCCCAGGTTGCGAGCGCCTGGGAGCAGATCGATCTGGCGGCGGCGGCAGGCTGCCCGTTTGATGTCCTCCACGATCACTCGGGGTTCACCGCGTTGGCGATGGCCGATCACATCGATGTCCCCGTGGTGCATACGATCCACGGCGCGTTCATGCGCATGACGTCGCGGTTCTACCGGCGGTACGGGCACAAGGCGCACTTGGTGGCGATCAGCCAAACGCAGGCCGAGAGCGCCCCGGTCGGTGTGCGGATCAGCGCCGTGGTGCCCAACCCGATCGCCGTGGAACACTGGCCCCTGGTGACCGACAAGCAGGATTACGTGTTGTGGGTCGGGAGGATGGACCCGGTCAAGGGGGCGCATCGTGCGATTGAGGCGGCGCGCCTGGCGGGCCGGACGCTCGTGCTCGCCGGCCCGGTGCAACCGGGCCAAGAGGAGTACTTCCACGAGCAGGTCGAGCCGCATGTCGATGGCCGGCGGTTTCAATACGTCGGCGAGGTCGGCGGGACCGCGAAGCAGGAGCTGTTCGCGAACGCGGCGGGGCTGTTGATGCCGATCCGCTGGCGCGAGCCGTTCGGGATGGTGATGATCGAGGCGCTCGCGTGCGGCACCCCCGTGATCGCGTTCCCGGAGGGCGCCGCGACCGAGATCGTGATCGACGGTGAGAACGGCATGCTCGTGGCCGACGAGACAGAGATGGCGCGGGCGATCACACGCCTGCACACGATCGACCCGCTTCGCTGCCGCCGCAGCGTCGCCGAGCGCTACGACACGGCGATCATCGCCGCCGGCTACGAGCAGGTGTACCGGCGGGCGATCGACACGAGCGCACCGACAATGTCACGCCCGTGACGAACGCAGCGTCGCACAGAGACCGGATTTCCCCCGATCCGACGAGCGCGCGCTGATGAGCTTGCGGGCTGTGCGCGGGAGCGCTGCACCAACTATGCCTGGCAATCCGGGTCCAAGCGAGTACGTCAGGGCTTCCCTCCTTCTGACAAGAATCGGGCATCTCGGCGACGTGCCCGCCAGCGCGACCGCGGCGACGCGCGTGTTCTGACGCTTGACATGGGAGGTCACGTTGCAAGCACACCCCCGCTACGAGCTCGGTGCTAGCTGGAAGTCAAGTCCGGCGCCGTCTTTGCAAGCGATCGAGGGGAACACGGCCCGCTTGTGGTTTCGCGTGCGAGCGAGAGTCCGCCAACCGCGGGTGCTTGCACGGGTCCAGCTAACGGACGGCCTTTCGAGGAGGTTGTCCCGGGGCTCGTAGAACTTTGAGGTGACGGCGGTCCCTCCGGCCCGTCCGCTCCTGGTGGGAGCGTGACGGGCGATCGGCCAAGATCGAAGGAGGAACCGCCGTGAAGTGCAACGTACCGGTCGCTGAGGCGATCAACCTGGATCGTGCATTAAGCGCCGCGCCCCGGGCTGGCCGGGGCGCGGAAACGTCTGACTGAGCAGGGAGAGTGCGGGTTGCTGACACTCGCATTGCGACC
>CALAQT010000464.1 GCA_937888775.1 uncultured Actinomycetes bacterium
CACGTTCCTCTCCGGGCACTCCCTGCGCGCCGGCTACGCGACCGCCGCAGCGGCCATCCAGTGCGGCATCGAGGTCAGGGTACCCCGCACGCAGCCTTGGCCTCCTTGACCGCCGGTGACTGAAGGTTCAGTCGCTCGATAACGATCCCGCCGCTGCTGGGGAACGTCGGGTCCTGGAGATCCGGCAGGCCGTGCTTTCGCACACACTTCGCCCAGGCGAGCGCCGCCAACTTTCGGCTCTCAGAGAGCCGCGGCGCCGTGCCGCCGCCCGGTTCGAGCTTGTCGCACGCCTGCTTGGCTGAAAGGAATGCCGGCGACCCCAGGCTGATCCCGGCCAGACTGCCGCTTGGCAGCCCGCCGCTCGGGCTCGGGTCGGGAAAGTTCGGCACCGCGTGCGAGCGCATGCAGTCCGAGAACCTGACCCCCTGGGCGTACTGGGTCGACCCGCTCGTCGTGCCCGTCCCAGCCGCGGTGCTCGACTTGCCCGAGGACCCGCAAGCAGCGATCGCCAACGCGCAGCTCAAGACGGCAAACGCGCGGCGGCCATTCGATGCTCTGGGGGTACTCCGGCGATGCACGGCCTGGAACTCCTAAATCGATCGGCGGCTCACGTTACGGTACGACCGATAACGCGGACGTAACGGTGCTATCCCGCTGTTACTTGAGACCAGGATCCTGAGCTGCTGAGAGCCTTCCGTGGACCGCGCTCGCCGAATGTCCGGCAAACGAGCTGGCCAGAGCCCAAGTCCGAACAGCGCCGGCGATCACTTCCCCAACGCACGTCTCGACCACAGGGCCGTCCTGAGCAGAAGGAGCAACGCGGCCGATGTCGCTGGCCGGCTTCTGCTTTGCCGGTAAGGCGCCGACGTCGACCGACACGAAGAGATGGCTCCTCGTGGTGCTTACCGAGCACGCCGAGCATCGTCGCTAAGTGGCGCGAATGTACCCGCGCTGACGCGAGAGCGGGACTCACGCCGCATCGCACGGAGCGCCCTGTTCCTCGCGGCATGAAAATGGCGTTTGAAGGGTCCGTCCGGTTGGGGCCGAACGTTTGGTTCATCCGGGACAGGGGCCTTCTTTGGGAGAACGCAGACGGGTAGGCCGTTTTTGGCGATGGGCACTGGTCCTCGGAAGAGGCGACAAATGGTGCTCGCGGGCCGCTACCTGCCGGTGCGGTCGCGGTGCTTGCACCCCGGCCAGCAGCAGGGCCGGCGCTGGCCTTCCTCCAGCTCCTCCTGGGTCCGCCGAATGCGGCGCTCGCGGGTCGTCTCCTGCTTGGCATCCTCGACCCAGCAGATGAACTCGTTGCGGGCCAGGGGCGTGATGTCCTTCCAGGCATCGAGTGCCGTGGCGTTGGCGATCAGCGCCTTACGCAGGTCCGCGGGCAGTTTATGCACCACCCCACCGGGCACTCTCTGGCCGCTCACAGGCCCATGGTAATGAGGCGGGGGCACCACTTCACCCCGGCTTGTGGGGACGCTCTTCCGCCGCACGGTGCCGCCAGGAGGCAACTGCTTTCGCGGGCGAACGGGCTCCCGACGACGACGAGCCGGGCGGACCCCCGGTTTGCGCGCGAATACCCGGTCCGCGGGCAGATCCCAACCCGTAGCGAACACGGTCCGGAGCGCGTTCGTGGCTGGATCCCGCGGACACCAGCCGTCTGAAGCCGTTGGCGCGGACGACTGGATCAGCGGCGAAGGAGTCGTCTCGCATGCTGGCCGGTGACGCCTGCTCGTGGGCGGAAGGAGGCGTCCGGCTTCGCCACCGCCGGCGTGTGCTTTCCGTTGGTAGCGAGCGTCAGGATCGGTATCGCCCTGACGACTCCTTTCGCGGCGAAGCGCTCGCCAGCGCGGCCCGCGGCGGACGAGTGCTTCGTCGCGCAACGGAAAGTCATCGACGTGTAGGGCGGCCGATCAATGCGATCGTCGGCCCCGCCGCCAGGCACGTCCTTCCGTGGGCGGCCGCGGCGAAAGAGAGCACCGACGTCGCGGACGCTCAGGTGGGAAATGACCGGCAGGCGAACCCGAGCTGTCCGCACGACGTGCACGTTTCTTGCTTGCTGTCACGTGTTCACCCGTGCGGCAGACCCTGTGCGACCCCTTTATTCGACGTGCGGTCTGAGCCCGTTCGAGGTGTCTCAGCCATCCGGCTTCTTGCGCGCAACGCCAAGATCAAGATGTTCCGCCTGTTTGAACTCGCGCACGCGCAGCTGGACGGCACGACGGACCAGATGGTCAGAGACCTCATTGGCCACGAGGGTCGCGAACGGGTCGTGGATCGCGCGCACGCACGGGAGAGCGTGAGGAAGGTCCGCGCGCAAGTTGCCAACGAGGTACAGCCAGAAGCTCGACCGAGGTTTGCTGGCCTTCGCCGTCTTCCACTCGTTTCAACTCATCACCTGGACACGAGCGTCGACGCCAGAGGACTTGAGCTCGATGAGCCGTCCTGGCCGCCCGTCGACGATCGTGAGGATGTCGAACCCCCGGGAAGAGCCGACTGATTCCAAGTGCCTCCAAACCGGTCATGACGTCGGCGACTACGCTGCTGGTCTCTACGGCCGCGCGAATCGTTGCCGGGCTATGCACGTCGACGATGAGATCGCCCCCCGCGCCTTCGAGGTCAGCGGTCGCATACATATAGCCGGCTATGGGGCTCTCTGAATCGTTCGCGCCACGTCCACCACCGTTGGTGGCGTGGTTGCCTGGTACGGCGCCAGTGATGAGCGCCGGCTCGCCGTCGATCGTCAACTCGTCAAAGCGAAGGAGCGGGATGAGCGGCGCGGCGGGCGCCGACGCATCGGGTGGGGTCGCCAGCGTCTCACAGCTGACCTCGTCCACCCCGGCAGTAGGCGTTGGCACGGGAGCCTGCTCGTCGGCGTCCGGCGATGTGTCGGCGAGTTCATCGGTGACCTCGGCGAGCAATCCCGAGCCGCCAGCGATATCGAGCAGCCGGTGGCGCTGTTCGGCATCGCTTTGGATGAAGGCCAGGAACGTCTCGACGAGGTTGATCCCGAGCGCGTCTGCCAGGGCCATCGCGTAAACGGCTCGGCGCTCAGCTCCGCGACGCTGATCCCGGGCTTTCCCACCCACGATTACCGCGACTTCCTGATCGCGATGCCGTTCGTCCAGGGGGCGATGTTCGTCTCGATCACCGCCGGGGTCGATCTCGCCAAGGACATCGAGAGCGGGTTTCTCAATCGTCTGGCGATGACTCCGGTGCGGGGGGAGGCGTTGCTCGGCGGCGCGTTGGTCCTCGGTGTCGTGCAGGCGATCGTGTACCTGCTCGTCGGCCTGGCGTTCGGGGTCACCTTCGTCACCGGGATCGGAGGCGCGTTCGTGCTGCTGGCCCTGTCGATTCTCATCGCGTTCGCCTTCGCGAGCATCGGTGTGCTGCTCGCGGTTCGCTTCGGCACCGGCGAAGCCGTGCAGGGGATCTTCCCGCTGCTGTTCGTCACGCTGTTCCTCAGCTCTTCCAGCTTGCCGCGCAACCTCATCAAGGCGACGTGGTTTCGCGATGTCGCGACCTATAACCCGATCTCCTATCTGCTCGAAGGACTGCGCAGCGTCGTCATTGTCGGCTGGGACGCGCAGGCGTTGGCCTTGGGATTCGGCTTTGCGGCGGTGATCCTCGTCATCGCCCTGGGGCTCGCACAGGCGTCGATGAAGTCGAGGCTGACCCGCACATGATGCGCTTCGTCAACGTCGCGCGGGGAGTCGCGTGGCGCTCGATCTACAACACCGTCCACAACCCGGCGCTCCTTGTGCCGTCGATCGTGTTTCCGCTGTTCTTCCTGGTCGCTTTCGCCGGTGGCCTGTCACGGATCAGTGACGTCCCCAACTTTCACTATGCGGCGGGTTACACGGCGTTTCAGTTCGTCTTCGTCTTCCTGCAGTCGGCGGCGTTCGGCGGAGTGTTCACGGGGTTCGCGGTCGCGCGGGACTTCGACTCCGGTTTTGCCCGGCGACTGCTCATAGGCCCCGCGGCGCAGCGGCATCGTTGCCGGATACGCCGTCGGGACGCTGTTGCGCTGGGCGCTTACCGGCATCGTCGTCACCATCGCGGCGCTGATCGCCGGGATGAACGTCAGCGGTAACGGCATCCAGCTGCTCGGTCTGCTCGGCCTCGGAATCATCATGAACCTCGCGGCCGCCCTGTGGGCGATCGGTCTGGCCATGTTCCTGCGCACCGAGCAGGCCGGCGCGGTGATTCAGATGCCGATCTTCGTGCTCCTGTTCCTCGCTCCGGTGTACGTGCCGCTCTCGCTGCTGACCGGTTGGATCCACGACGTCGCCAAGTTCAATCCGGTGACGCCGGTACTTGAAGCCGGTAGGGGTCTGCTGGCCGGCACCCCCGTCGAGGTGGCGACCGCCTTCATCGCCCTGGCGGCCGCGGTGGCCGTGCTCTCGGCCTTCGCCCGCCGAGGTCTTGCCTCAGCGGAGCGGGCGGGCTGAGGTTGGCCTAGCCCGGCCGCGCGACCTGTCCTCTCGCACCATTATCTAGCCGTTTGAAAACGCCGGCCCTACTGGTTGACGCGCCTTCGCGACTCTGGTAATGATGGTCGTGAGCGCCGCGGGGGCGGCGCTTGGGGGCCGGCCGTCAGGCCGGATCGAGACCAAGGGACCGATGGCAACCGACGTCTCCAGACGACGACCGTCCACGCCGAGCCGCGTCGCGGCGGGGTTCTGAGGTGGACTACGCGTTCTCACCGGGGACGCACCCGTACTACGCCAACTCGCGCAAGCTGCTGGCGTTGCGCCCCAACACGAAGGTGGTGCAGGCGGCCGGGCTGACGACGATCGCCGACTTCCTGAAGTACCTGAACGCGACGTCGGGGCTCGCCATGCCCGCCGGGGACCTGTTCATCGTCTCCCACGGCAATGACCGGGCGTGGATGCAGATCCACATCGACAAGACCCAGCACGGGGGTGGGGGAGGCCCCGATCCGGGCACCTTCTACGAGGTCGTCCAGGCGGCGGTGCCGGGCGCCAGCGACCCGCTTGGCACGGGCGTCACCGCGGGATCGATCGTCATCCCGACGAAGGTCAACACCGATTCCACCGGGACCTTGACCGCGATGAAGGTCAACTTCCGCGGCTGCCGCATCGGCATCGCACAGCCGTTCGTCGACGAGTTCAAGACGGCGTTCGGCGGCCAGTCCGGGCTGACCGCACCCAAGCACTTCCACAAGCTCTACGAGTTCGTCAACACCGGGATGATGGAGTACCTGGCCTACTCGTTTGAGTTCGTGAACAAGACGGCGATGGCCAACAAGGCCGCCGTCGTCGCCGGGTTCACCGCCGCCAACCTTTCCTTCAACGACGGCACTGCGGTCCCCGCCACCAACTGGACCGACTGGGTGCCGGACAACGTCAGCCCGGGGGAGCGCACCGTCAAGAACCTGTACATCAACCTGGGGATGCAGATCGGCACCCTGAAGCAGGTGCAGCTGGAGGCCGAGTTCCGCCACACCCCGACGCGGCCGTGGACCTACACCATCGACCCGCTGACCCCGATGCCACCCAAGGCGCAGTACCTCGACACGCTCCGGACCGTCCTGAAGACCGATCCGATGTACGCCTCCACGCACCCGTTCCCGGTGTACACGCGGTTCGCCCTCAGCAGCGTCGACGACTTCGTCGACCAGCTCACCTGGAACTTCACCCCCGGCACCAACTCCCTGAAGTGCACCGGTGTCCAGCACGTCTACACCGTGCTGGTGCCGATCGTCAGCGGCCACGACCTGGCCAGCGACAACCTCATCTTCAACTTCTATCCGATGGCCGGCGTCACCGACCCGGTCACCACCAACCTGAGCACGAGCGACGGCTCGCTGTTCTACAACACGCCCTGAGCGACCGGAACCATGGCCGACCGCGACACCCTCGCACAACTGGCCGAACAGGTCGGCCTCGCGCTGTCGCCACTGGAGGACGCGCTCGGCTCACCGGAGGCATTTGCGGCGTTCGCGATCGAGCTCGGCTGGTCGCTGGACTCGCTGCCCGCGCCGGTGGCCGCCATCGCCGGCCCGGTCGCGTCGCTGGTCAAGCTCTTGGAAGCCGGGCAGGTCGACGCGTCCACCGTGGAGGGCGTGATCAGCGCCATCGGCGGCGTGATCGGCGCGATCAACGCCTTGTCCAGCCAGAGCGCTGCGTTCCCGCCCGGGGTCGACGCCGGACAGTTCGCCGACGAACTGTTGGAGTTCCTGCTCGTCGACTACCTGCTGGACCAGCAGCCGCAGTGGGGGAGGCCCCTGCGCGTCCTGGGGGTCATCTCAGTCACGCCGGTGGCGGCCAGCGGCAGCCGGCCCGGGTACACCAAACGCTCGATCAACTGGAACAACCTCGGCCAGGTGTTCAACAAGCCGACCGAGGTCCTCACCGACGCCTGGGGGTGGGGGTCGGCCACCTTCGACACCGAGGACTTCTTCAACAGCGTCGGCTCGCTGATCGACGGCATCGGCCTGGTGGGCAGCGCCGTACCGGTCCCGGACCCGGTGCGGACCGCCCTGACCGGCAGTGCCATACCCACCGACGAAGTCCAGGACTGGATCTGGCTGATCCCACTGATCGGAGACCCCAGCGGCCCGGCGGCGTTCGGCCTGAGCCTCGGCCTCTACATGCTCCCGACCGGCGGGGGAAAGCAGCCTGGCTTTGCCGGTCTGGTCTTCGCCCCGGACATCGACGTGCCCACGCTTCAGCTCACCGACACGCTGTCGCTTGGCCTCACCACCCCGGTCGACCTCGGCAACGGCGCGGCGGTGCTCATCCGCCCCGGCGCCACGCCCACCCTCCAGTTCGACCTCCTGACCCCCGGCGGCTCGACCGGCAACGCGCTGGCCGTGGTACTGACCTCCACCGCCAACCAGCCGACGGTCCTGGTCGGCTCGCTAGACGCCAGTCACCTGTCGATCGACAGCGCCTCGCTCACCACCGGGATCCGCCTGGCCAGCGACAACGCCCTGGACTTCTTCGGTGAGCTGGCCCTCCAGGGCGCGCAACTGCAGATCAAACCGGGCTCCGGCGAGGCTGACGGCTTCATCGCCTCGATCCTCCCCGACGGCGGCATCCAGGCCACCTTCAACTTCGGCGTTGGCCTCTCGAGCAAGACCGGGTTCTACTTCTCGGGCTCAAGCGCGCTGGAGATCAAGCTTCCACTGCACGTCTCGATCGGCCCGATCGACGTCAGCGGGGCGACGATCGCCCTGTCGCCGGCCGCGGGCGCATTGCCGATCGATGTCGGCGCCACGATTTCCGGAGCGCTTGGACCGCTGCAGGCCGAGGTGGACAACCTCGGGCTGGAGGTCCGGGCGACCTTCCCGGGCTCCGGCGGCAACCTCGGCCCGGTGGACCTGTCGTTGGGGTTCAAGCCACCGACCGGCGTCGGGCTCTCACTGGACCTCGCGGTCATCTCCGGCGGCGGTTTCCTCGATGTCGACTCCGCCCACGGCCAGTACTCCGGGGTGCTGCAGCTGGAGCTGCTGGACATCGTCACCGTCACCGCGGTCGGCCTGATCGACACCAAGCTTCCCGACGGCTCCTCCGGGTTCTCGCTGCTGCTGGTGCTGACCGCCGACTTCGGAGCGGGGATTCAGCTCGGCTTCGGCTTCACCCTCAACGCCGTCGGCGGGCTGGTTGGCCTCAATCGTTCGATGCTCTTCCAGCCGCTGATGGACGCGGTCAAGAGCGATGCGATCGAGAGCATCATGTTCCCGCAGAACGTGATCGCCAACGCGGACCGCATCATCAGCGATCTGCGCGCGATCTTCCCGCCGCAGGACGGGACCTTCCTGATCGGCCCGATGGCGAAGCTGGGCTGGGGAGAGCCCACGCTGGTGAGCGTGTCACTGGGGATCATCGTCGAGATCCCACCCGGGGACATCGCCATCCTCGGGATCTTGGAGCTGGCCCTGCCGGCCGACGAACTGGCCATCCTCAAACTACAGGTCAACTTCGCCGGCGCGCTGGAGTTCGACAAGCAGCGTCTCTATTTCTTCGCCGAGCTGTACGACTCGCACCTGTTGTTCATCACCATCCAGGGCGGGATGGGGCTGCTCGTCGCCTGGGGTGACAACGCCAACTTCGTGGTGTCCGTCGGTGGCTTCAACCCGCAGTTCAACCCGCCGCCGCTGCCGTTCCCGGTCCCGGATCGCGTCGAGGTCGACATCATCAACGAGTCGTTTGCCCGGATCCAGTGTCAGGGGTACTTCGCGGTCACCAGCAACACCGTCCAGTTCGGTGCCTCCAGCAGTTACTACTTCGGCTTCAGCGCCTGCAACGTTCAGGGGTCCTCGAGCTTTGACGCGCTGATCCAATTCTCGCCGTTTGCTTTTAGCGTGTCGATCTCCACGTCGTTCTCGGTGTCGGTGTTCGGATTGGGGCTGTTCGGCATCGGCATCTCGCTGACCGTCGACGGGCCGACCCCGTGGCATGTCAGCGGCAGCGGCTCGCTGTCGTTCTTCTTCTTCTCGATCAGCATCCCGATCGACTTCACCTGGGGTGACAGCCGCAACACCACGCTGCCACCGGTCGACGTGATGCCGATGCTGGACGCCGAGTTCCAGAAGCGCACCAACTGGAAGGCGGTGCTGCCCAGCACGTCCAACCTGCTCGTCTCCCTGCGCAAGCTTGACGCCGACGACACCGACCTCGTCCTGCACCCCGTCGGCACGCTGCTGATCAGCCAGCGAGCGGTCCCGCTGGACCTAACGATCAGCAAGGTCGGCAACCAGTCGGCCAGTGACGCCAACCGCTTCTCGCTCACCGCCGCCCCGGGGGCGATGGCCAAGCGCGGCGAACTGCAGGACTCCTTCGCGCCCTCCCAGTACAACGACTTCTCCGATGCGGCCAAGCTCTCCCAGCCCGCCTTCCAGCTGCAGGACAGCGGGATCGAACTCGGTGCCGCACAGGGCGACTACGCCTCCGGCATCGCGGTCACGCGGATCGTCCGCTACGACCTGACGATCATCGACACCGAGCTGCGCGAGTCGCGGCTGCGTCTGCTGACCGCCAACGGCGCCCTGTTCGGCCACCTGCTGGCCGGAGCGAGCGTCGCCCACTCACCACTGTCGGGCTACGTCAACGCCCAGACCCACCCGTTCGATGGGGCCGTCGACCTCTCGGCCGAGCAGTACGTGGTGGCGCAGACCGCCACCAACGTCGCCCTGGGCGCCGACGCCTCCTTCACCAGTGCCACCGCGGCCGCCGATCACATGGCCCGGGCCATCACTGCCGACCCGTCCCTGAGCGGCGCCCTGCACGTCCTGCCCGCCAGCGAGGTGGCAGCGTGAGCACCCTGGCCTCCTACACCTTCCTGCCATGGCTGCGGGAGGGCGTGGCCAACACGATCACCAGCCAGGACGGCGACAGCTCGGTCAAGACCCGGGCCTCGGTCGGGGTGTCGGTCCAACTGAGTGGCGACCCGGTGGGCGGCGGCAGCGAACTGACCGACACGATCACTCAGCAGGTGCAGCTCTACGGCCCAGGGGATGTGGTCGGCATCGACAGCCGCGCGGTGGTGAAGACCGAGCCGCTGGACTGGATCACCAACTTCGAGAACAACTACATGCCGGCGATCGACTTCTACGACGCCGACTTTCCGTGGCGCTACACCCCGGCCGCGCCAGACGCCAGCGGCCTGAAACTGCGACCCTGGATCACCCTGATCGTGCTCGCCGACAGCGAGTACGACGCTGGGCAGTCCACCGGCCAGGGGCCGCTGCCGTTCATCAACCTCCATGATGCCAGCGCGCTGCCGCCGGCCGACGAACTGTGGGCCTGGGCCCACGTCCACGTCAACGACTCGCTGGCGGCCAGCGCCGCCCAGCTGGTCAGCACCGACGTGGCCACGGTCGTCTCCGAGTTCGAAGCCGCACTGAAGGCCAACCCGGACGTCGCCTACTCCCGGCTGCTGTGCGCGCGCCGCCTGGCCGCCGAAACCGGCTACCACGCGTTCGTGATCCCCACCTTCGAGGCCGGCCGTCTCGCCGGCCTGGGGCTCGATCCCACCGGCGCACCCGACGCGACCTCCTCGGCGTGGAGCGACTACAGCGGTCGACCGCAACCGACCCAGCACCCCTACTACTACAGCTGGTACTTCCGCACCGGCTCGACCGGCGACTTCGAGTACCTCGTGCGTCAGCTCACGCCCCGTCCGGTGGACGCCCGCGTCGGCACCCGTGACCTTGACGTCCAGGACCCGGGCTCGAACATCCCGGCGATCCCCGGGCCGGGAGACAGCGGGGTGCTGCGCTTGGGCGGAGCGCTGCAGGTCCCAGACCAGGACCTCACCGCCGACGAACTGGCCCAGCGCAACGCCTACGCCGACTGGGACCAGCCCTACCCGCAGCCGTTCGAAACGGCGCTGGCGGCCTTCATCGACCTGCCTGACACCTACAGCGTCCAGGACTCAAGCACCGCCAACGCTGGCGCCGGGCTGACCGCTGACCCGGATCCGCTGATCACCTCGCCGCTCTACGGACGCTGGCCCTCGCTGACCCAGCGGCTGCTGACCAACCAGGACGGGACGCCGGCGCCCAACCCGACCAACTGGGTGCACCGCCTGAACCTGGATCCCGGATTCCGCGTGCCCGCCGCGTTTGGGACCGCGGTCGTGCAGGCCAACGTCGAGCCCTACATGAACGACGCCTGGCAGCAGATCGGCGACGTGCTGGCCGCCAACCAGCTGATCCGTCGACTGCACCTGTCGATCGCCGTCTCGACCCGCTGGTACGACGTCCACCTCAAACCGCTGGCCGCGGTCAGCGCCGAACGCGCCTTCCTGATCACCTCGCCACTGACCTCCCGGGTGATGGCCAGCCCGACGACGATCGCCCACCAGCAGTCACTCAGCCGCGTGCAGGGCGCGCTGACCTCACCGGCGATGCGACGCGTGCTGCGACCCGGCGGTCGGCTGATGCGCTCGCTGCCGTTCGACGCCACGGTGACCGCCGACAACCTGCTCAGCCGCGTCAACGCCGGCACCGTCAGCGCCGCCCCACCCAAGCAACCGCCCCAGGATGCGCCGACCGTCGACGGATTCGCCACCGCCGCCGAAACCGCTGCGCAGAGCGCGCCCACCGGGCTGCCGGGCTGGGTGACCACTCTGCTGAACACGCCCGGCTGCGGGCCGCAGACATTGCTGGTGATCGCCGCCCTGATCGTGATCGAGATCATCCTCAGCCTGCCGCTGCGCCGCGCGCTGAAGCTGGCGGCGTCGTTCGGAGCAGCGGTGCTCGTCGTCTACCAGTGGCTCAAGCAGGCCCAGACCACCGGTCAGAGCGCCGCGGCGCTGACCGAGACCGGGCAGACCCCGGCCAGCGTCGCCGAGCTGCCGGACAGTCCGAACTTTCAGATCGTGCTGCCGGTGAGCGCCACGCCGGCCCCGACGATCGGGACCACCGACAGCGCCACCGCCACCCGCTTCAAGGCCGCGCTGACCGACTCCTACACGCTGCTGCAGGCCAGCCGCGAAGTGGCGCCGGACTTCGAACCCCAAACCCTGGCACTGCCGCAACTGACCGACAAGCTGATCGCCGGCTGTGAGCCGGTCACCGTGATCCCACGCCGCGCCCTGTCCTACATCGCCATCCCGGCCTGGATCGCCGGCCAGCTCACCGAGTCATTCGGCGAGGTGATGGCCTATCCGAAGATCGACCTGCCGATGTACGAGCCGCTGAAGGAGCGGTCGATCGAGCTGCTGTTGCCGAACATCAACCTGATCTCCGAGAACAGCATCACGCTGGTGGAGACCAACCAGAAGTTCATCGAGTCCTACATGGTCGGCCTCAACCACGAGTTCGCCCGGACGCTGCTGTGGCGCGAGTACCCCACCGACCAGCGCGGCAGTTACTTCCGCCAGTTCTGGGACGTGCGCAGTTACATCGACTCCGAGGGACTGAGCGGCGACCCGCTCAAGGAGAAGCTGTACGACATCCCGCAGTTGCACACCTGGCCGCTGACCTCGGCGCTCGGCACTCACAACAACCGCGAGGCGACCGGACAGACCGGCGAGCAGGCGGTGCTGGTGATCCGCGGTGAGCTGCTCAAGAAATACCCCACCGCGGTCATCTACGCCCAGCGGGCGGCGTGGGTGATGAAAGACGGTCAGATCGACACCAGCCAGCCCCGCACGCTGGTCGACAACGATGACCCGCCTATGACCGACCCGTCGGTCGTGCGCAGCCCGCTGTATGAGGCCAAGGCCGACCCGGACATCTACTTCTTCGGCTTCGACCTCACCATCGCCCAGGCCAAGGGTGACAGCGGCCAGCATCCCGGCGATGACCCCGGCTGGTTCTTCGTCATCCGCGAACGCCCCGGCGAGCCCCGCTTCGGGCTTGAACTGGACGCCGGGACGTTGGAGGTCTTCGACGACCTCACCTGGGACGACGCCCAACCCGGCGGTCAACCCGGTGACTTCCTGGACTCCGGCAGCCTCGCCCACGTCACCCTGTCCACCGCCGACCCGCAGATGGCCACCCAGCGCGCCGAGGACCTGGAGGTCGACAGCGCCGCGGTCAGCGCGGCGCGGTGGGCCTACCTGCTCTACCGGGCGCCGATCATGGTCGCCGTCCACGCCGACCAGATGCTCAGCTGATGACCGACGTGGACACCGCACCGGACCCCCGCCGGTCGGTCGCGACCATGCCGGACCGCTCGCCGATCGCGCTCTTCCCCGTCCGGCTGGAGACGCGCTTTGTCACCGCGTCAGACCGAGGCAAACCCGTCGCCATCGACCAGGCCGCAAACCCGACCGCCGCCGCGCCCGCGACCGGCCACCAGCTGTGGATCCGCATCTTCCCGGACGACTGCTCCATCGACACCTTCGAGGCCGGACTGTCGGTCTCTGAGCTGGCGGCCGTGCAGCGCTACTGGCAAGCGATCTGGAGTGCCGGTGGCCTGACCGACGGCGAGCAGGGCGCGTGGACCGCCCTGGTTGCCGCGGTGGGATCCGGCCGCGCCGGGTGGTTGGTCGACACCTACCAGCCGACCAACCTGGCCGCTGCTCCCAGCAAGGCCGCAGCCACCGACGAGATCCTCGTGATCGCGACCCAGACCCCGTCCAGCGACCTCGACGCCGCCGCCCTAGCCGCCTACTGGGTGTCGGTCTGGCAGGCCGCCGGTGACGCCACCGCCACCCAGCAGGCGATGGTCACCCTGCAGGCAGCGGTCGGCAGCGCAGACGCAGCCACCCTTGTCGCGCAGTACGTGCCGGCCAACCTCAGCGATGCGCCGACGCCCCCGGACACCACCACCTCGGTCGCGGTGCAGACCGCGTTTCTCGTGTTCGGCCCAGACCCGGCAACCACCCCGCAATCGTGGGCGACCGCCCCGCGCGTGGAGTGCTTCCCTGACCGCTTCATCGCCCTCGGCTATGAGGGCACCGAGCAGACGGTCGCCCAGCTCGGCAGCCCGGTGACGCTCCCGCTGTACGTGGGACCGGATCCGAGCGCCGACCCCAGCGAATCGATCCACCCCAACGGCGCCGACCTATTCGTCCCCGCCCAGCTTGAATGGATGGTCGACTTCGACGCGGCCGTGGCGGCGGGGATGGGGATCATCGTGGACCTCACCGACGCGCAGGCGCAAGAGGGGTTCGACCGGCTGATCGTGCTCGGCCTGCAGTCCGGGGTCAGCGACACCGACGGCGCCACCGCGCTGGCGCAATTGCTCACCCACCACGCCACCGGACGCGCCGGACTCTCCCTGGTGTCACAGGGCACCCCGACGCACAACAGCGGCGGGCCAACCACCGGGTACACGCGGCTGGACGACGCCGCCGAGAGTTTCGCCGACCGACAGGCCGCACCACTGTTCACCGCCACCACCGACGTCAACGCCAAGAGCGACGGACAGTGGCTGGCCGAACTGCTCGGCATCGACCCGACGGCGCTGACCTCCATTCACGGCGCCGGCGGCACCGATCAGGCGCTGGCCCGCGCCATGCAACGCGCGCTGTGGCCGGCCACGCTCGGCTACTGGATGGACACGCTGCTGACCCCGGTGTTCGGCGACACCACCATCGACGAGGCCCGCGCGTTCTTCACCGCCTACGTCAGCGGCCGCGGCGCGGTGCCGGCACTAGCGGTCGGCGCCCAGCCCTACGGGATCCTGCCGACCACCGCGTTCTCGCGCCTGTCCTACACGCAGGGCCGCGGCCGGCTCGACCCCGCGCTGGCCTTCCGCGCTGGTCTGCTGGCCGTGTCACGCGCCATCGACGGTGACTGGACGACGATGAGCGACGCGGCCGCCCACGTCGGCCAGGCCGGCGACGCCCAGCAGACGCTGCTGGACATCATCGGCCTGCACCCGGGGACAGTCGAGTACTGGTCGCGGTACGCCGAGAGCCTCGAGCAGCTGTTCCACACCGCCAGCCTGCTCGGACTCGGCGCCCAGATCGCGACCGAGCTGTCACAACTGACCCTGCAGGCCGAAGGCGCCGCGCTGCTGGTCAAGCTGGGGTACGACGGCGGCGCGTGGCCGGACATCATGAACCACTTCTTCCTGCTCGACGCGCGCCAGATCAGCACGGTGATCGACGACCGCCCGCTGTCGGAGACCGACCCCATCCGCGCCTACACCGACGCACGCGAGAACTACATCAGCTGGTTGATCGCCGCCGCCAAAACCTCGCTGGATGCGCTGCGCCTGGAGCAGGGCTTCACCGCCGACACCACCCCCCAGGCGCTGCTCTATCTGCAACTGCGCCACGCGCTGATGCTCGGCTACTACCGCGCCAGCTACCGCCTGCACCTCTCCGCCGGACTGATCTCCGACGCGCAACGGCCCGCCTGGGTCCACGAAGCGCCGTTCATCCACGTTGCCGAGGCCGCGGCGGGGACCAGCGAAAGCCGCTTCGCCCAGCTGTACGTGACCGCACCGACGATCACCGGCAGCCCCGACCAGCTGATCGCCGACTACATCACCGCCCAGTACCCCACCCTCAGCGAGGCCGCCGACTTCGCCGACCAGCTCAGCGCGCTGGCGGTGCTCGCCGACGCCCCCACCGCCGCGCTGGAACGCGTTTTCGCCGAACACATCGACACCGCCAGCTACCGCTTTGACAGCTGGCAGCTGGGCCTCGTCGCTGCCCAGCTACAGGAGATGCGCTACGACGCCAACGGGACCGCCCAGCTCGGTGTCTACCTCGGCGCCTACGCGTGGCTTGAGAACCTCACTCCGTCAACCGCCGTGCTCACCCCGGTGCAGCTGCCCACCGACCTGCAGGACGGCTTCGCCGACCCCGCCCCGTTGCAGTCCGACAGCACCAACGGCGGCTACATCCACGCGCCGTCGCTGCCGCACGCCCGCACGGCCGCGGTCCTGCGCAGCGGCTACCTGGCCAACGCCACGCCGGCCAACCCGCAGACGATGTCGGTCAACCTGTCCTCCGACCGGGTCCGGCTGGCGCTCTCGATCCTGGAGGGGATCCGTGAAGGGCAGAGCCTCGGCGCGCTGCTGGGCTACCGCTTTGAACGCGGACTCCATGACGCGTGGGCCACGGCCGAGGTCGACAGTTACATCTATCCGCTGCGCAAGGCCTTTCCGCTGGTCGCCGACGCGCTGGTCTCCACCCAGACCGCGCCGGACGTGCCGATCGAGGCGATCGAGGCCAGCAACGTGCTGGACGGCCGAAAGCTCGCCGGCCAGATGCAGTCAAGCGGCGTCTCGACTTACCCGTTCGGCCTGGCGGCCGGAACGCTGCCCGCCGCCTCAAGCGCCGCCGCCGAGGCGATCGACGGCCAGGCCGCCGCCCTGCTGGACCTCCACGATGCGATCGCCGACCTCGCGCTGGCCGAGGGCGTCCACCAGGCCGTGCAGGGCAACTTCACCCGTGTCGCCGCCACGCTGGACGCCTACTCAAGCGGCACCTTCCCACCGGATCCCGAGGTCGTCCAGACCCCCGCCCCCGGCAGCGCGCTGACCCACAGGGTGGCCATGCACCTGACCCCCGGCCTGTCCGCCCCCGCCGGCGCCACGCCCCGCGGGGTCGCCGAGCCGGCGCTGGACGCGTGGCTTGCCCAGACGCTGCCGCCACTGACCCAGATCGGCTGCGCCGTCTCCTACACCGATCCGGTCAGCGGCACCGCCGAGACGCTGCCGGTCACCCTGGCCGACCTTGGTCTGCGCCCGCTGGACCTGCTGGGGCTGATCACCGTCGAGGCCGGGCAGGCGATGAGCGAACTCGACGACCGGGTGTTGCGCGTCGCACTGACCACGGCCGCGCCGCGTCCCGACGCGCAGCTGACGATCGCCTACATGACCGCCCCGGCTGGAGCGCTGAGCGTGTTCGAAGCCGCGCCGCTGTTCAGCGGCCTGTCGGCGCTGGTGCACGGCGCCCGCCCGCTGCAGGCCACCGACGTGATGCTCCACGGTGACGCGAGCCTGCAGGACAACGCCGCCATTGTCGTCTACCGCGACCGTATCGCCGCGCCGCTGGCCGACCTCACCGCGCTGGGCGCCGACATCACCACCATGCTGGCCACCCTCGCACCGGTGCTGGCCGACACCACCACCAACCTCGCCACCATCGTCAGCGGGATCGACGGCTATCTCGACACGGCGGTCGGTCTGCTGGAGCGGGCGGCTCGGTTCGGCGTGCCCCAGAGCGGCTGGGGCTTTGCCTACGCCTGGAAAGCCCAGACGCTCGGCTCGCTGCTGGCCGACGTGGCCGCCGTGACCATCCGCTGGACCGGACGGCTGGCGCAGTTCGACGCCGCCGTCGCCGCCTATGACGCCCTGCCGGCCGCCACCTCTGACGTCGACCGCTTCCAGGCACTGGCCGCCGCCGAGGTGCTGACCGTCGGCACGCTTGCCGCCCTGCCCGCCGACCCAGCCACGCTGCGCGGTCAACTGGACACGATGCGCGCCGCGTTCGTGGCCCGCCAGGATGAGCTGACCGCCCTGCAGACCCAGCCGTTCACCACCGTCGCGGCCGCGATCGCCGCCGTCCAGGCACTGCTGCCGCTCACCGCCTTTGACTCCCAGCCCTTCACCGTCGACACCACGCAGGACAGCTGCGTCAGCGCAGCCCAGGACGTACAGCAGATCCTCACCGGACTCGGCGCCGCGGTCAGCGACCGCACCACGGCGACCACCGCGCAGCTGACCGCCTTCGACGCTGCCGCCGACCCCGCCACTCAGGCCCAGACGCTCCAGACGGCCGCCACAGCGCTGTTCGGCTCAGACTTCTCCCTCGTCCCGGAGTTCACGCCGGCCGCGTCCCAGGCCGCCGCGTGGAACAGCGCCTACCAGGACGGGGCCAGCGGAGCGCTCGTGTCCTACCTGACCTCCACCGCTGGCCTGGACTTCCCGGTCGACGAGTGGGTGGGTGGCGTGGCCCGCGTGCGAACCGCGGTCGGACGGTGGGAGCAGGTGGCGGCCCTGGCACAGGCCCTCGGCGGCGGCAGCCTCGAGCTCGTGCCGGCGCAGTTCCCCTACCAGTCCGGCGATGCGTGGGTGGCGATGACCCTGCCACCTGACTACGCCCTTGACTCCGACCGGCTCTGTTACACCGCCAGCTACCCGGCCCCGTTTGACACCACCGCCAACCAGTGCGGGCTACTGCTCGATGAATGGACCGAGGTCGTGCCAAGCGCCACACGTGACACCGGCCTGACCTTCAACTTCGCCCGTCCCGACAACGAGCCACCGCAGGCGATCCTGCTCGTCACCCCCGCGTCCAGCAGCGGGAGCTGGCTGTGGGAGGACCTGGTCGGCGCGGTCAACGAGACGCTCGACCTGGCCAAGAAACGTGCGGTGGAGCCCGCGCAGCTCGACGCGACAGGGTATGCACGGCTGCTGCCGGCGACCGTCAGCGCCGCGACGAGCTACGGCATCTCGATCGCGACCGTCCTGGCCGCGGCTGACGGCGTGATCGCCCGCCTGGAGGAGTCCGCCCATGTCTAGCGCCCGCCCGGTCACCGACATGCAGGCCGCGCTGGCCCGCCGGGAGTTCCCGTCGATCACCACCTGGAACCGGGTGGAGGGGCGGCCACGGACGATCAACTTCGACCGGGCGCTGCGCGCCGAGCTCCGTGACCCTCTGTGGATGCTCACCAAGCAATGGCAGATGGGGGAGTTCCGCGGCAGCGACGCCGGCTCGCCGGTGTTCGCCAAGGTCCAGATCGACACCACCCGGCTGACCAAGTACCAACCCGCCGGACAGGCACCCGAACCCTTCGAATACGATGTCCCGTTCGAGGCCAAGGTGGAACGTCGCCCACTGCTGTTGACCAGCGGTGGGCGCGTGATGTCGCTTGACCTGCGCCTGGCGATGGGTCGCTACTGGCTGAAGCTGATCGGCTCGCTGAACCCCGCCTACCGCCAGGCGTTCATCGACGCCTACCCGGTCACCGCGCCGGACCCCACCCAGGCCACCGACGCCGACCAGTGCGCCACGCCCACCGAATGGGCGACCTTTGCCGCGTTCGCCGGCCGCGCCATGGACGGCGGGCTGCTCTACGACCACCTCACCGCCGCGGCGGGCAACCACGCCTATGACGGCGTGGCCGGGATCGCCGGCACCGACCAGACGGCGATCGACAGCGACGCAACGCGCTTCACCGCGTGGGTGCAGCGGATGATCATGCAGCCGCCGGTCAGTGGCGATGACGCCTGGGTGCCCGGGCAGCTTGAGTACCAGTTCGCCGCCTCGGCCCCGGACGGCAGCGGCGGCGAGCGTGTCTACACGGCGCAGGAGTATTACCAGGGAGCGCTTGACTGGTACAGCCTGGACCGCGACGCCACCGCGTCCCCGCTGGGCGCGGTCGCCGGCTCTGATGACACGGGCCTGCCGCCCGCGGCCCCGATGAGCACGATCCCGGTGCCGGTCTCATTTGCCGGAATGCCGAACACGCGCTGGTGGACGTTTGAGGACAGTCACACCGACTTCGGTGACATCGATGCCGCGACCACCGATCTGGCCAAGCTGTTGTTCATCGAGTTCGCGCTCGTGTACTCCAACGACTGGTTCGTGATCCCCCAGACGCTGCCGCTGGGAACGATCGGCACGGTCGCCGGTGTGGCGGTCACCAATACCTTCGGCGAGCGGTTCTGGATCAGCGCCGCCGACAGCGGGGCCGACGCCGACTGGCGGCGGTGGTCGATGTTCACGATCAACGTGACAGGTCAGACCGCGGCCGATCCCAGCCTCGTGCTGTTGCCGACCTCGGCCAAGGTTCAGCACAGCCAGCCCACCGAGCAGGTGATGATGATCCGTGACGAGGTGGCCGACATGGTGTGGGGCATCGAACAGACCATCCTGTTGCCGACCGGCGCCACCGAGCGCGGCATCGAAGCCGCGCGGGGGACGCTCGCCTACCTGCAAGGTCTGGTGCCCGGAGGCGCAGCCTCCACCGCGCCCGCTGCGAAGGCCGCCATCCGCTATGAGGTGATGACCACCGTCCCGGAGAACTGGATTCCGTTCCTGCCCGTCCACGTCACCGGCAGCGACCGCCAGACCCAGCTGCAGCGCGCCGCCATGCCGCGGATCCTTGATGGTGATCCCAACCCGCCGGCCAAGGTGCAACCGCGCACCCGGCTGATGCGCCAGGGCCTGGATGACACTCCGCCGGCGCCGTACTACATCAACCAGGAAGAGGTTCCCCGCGCCGGCACCCAGCTGGTGGAGCGCTGGGAGCGCACGCGCTGGACCGACGGCAGCGTCTACACGTGGCTGCGTGTCCAGCGCCAGACCGGTCGCGGCGAGGGATCAAGCGGTCTGGCGTTTGACCAGCTTGTCGACCTGCCATTCACGCCGCCGGCTTCGTGAGGGCGCGGCCGAGCAACCTTGAGAAGGGCCGCCCGAGCCAGCAAGCTACCTCAGTGCCGGCTGGCCGTCGCGAGCGCTTCTCGCGCTTTGCGCTCCTCCGCCGGTCGACGGCGAGCGCGGCAGGGCCATGCAATCACCGGCCGCTGCCCGGCGGCGCAGTTCGAGACGATCTGAGCACGACTGCGCTTCCCGACGACGATGTCATTAGCTCATCGTCGGGAGGAGGTGCTCTGCGAGAGCTGAGACCTGCCGCAGCTCAGGCAGGGCCGGGCGAGGATCAGGCGGTCCAACCCCGCCTCGGCGTACGCGGCGACCCTCTCGGCGATCGCGTCAATCTTGCCGTGCACCACCATGTCCTCGGCAGGCCGCACGAGCGTGGGGTAATACCGCGTCAGTTGGGCGGCGTGGTTCAGTTCGCGAGAGCCGCCGACCGACACGTACATGAATCCAGTGACGTGAACTGAGCGTGTCCCCGCGCCGCGGCCGCGTCGCGAAGCTCAGGGATCTTTTGTGCGAGATCTGCCGGTCGCGCAGCGCCTCCAAAGACGATGCCATCGCCAAGTGCAACGGCCCGCATCTGAGCCGAATCGGTGATGCCGCCCAAGAGGATCGGCGGCGGGTCCTGAACTGGCGCAGGACCGCACACGCCATGATCGACCGTGCTGGCCTGAGCGTCTGCCCAGATCTCACGGATCCGCGAGATCTGCTGGCGCAGACGCGTCACCCGATGCTCGGTGGTCGCGCCGAACACCGCATAGTCACCCGCCCGTGATCCCAGCGCTACTCCGAGATCGAGGCGTCACTTGGACAGTACGTCGATGACCGCTGCCTGCTTGGCGACCGGGACCTCGTTGCGGGGAGGCAGCACCAAGATGCACGTTGCGACACGGGCTCGTGACGTCACGGCGGCGACCGCCGCCAAGGCGGTCAGCGGATCCCAGAGGTCGTAGTTAGGCCGATCCACGGTCGCCAGCACGCGGAAACCTGCGTCGTCGCCCAAGCGTGCCCAGTCGAGCAGCAGATCGGGCCTGAGACCGACCGGGGAGTTATTGGGCAGACCAAGACCTAGTTGCGCGCAATCTCTCTCTATCGCCAAGGATCAAACAGAGCCCACCGGGAACCATCGACATCGGTCGGCCATCGTACGCGGTCCTGACATGCCAGCTGGGATGAAGACCGCTCAGGGCACCACTGCGCTCGACGAAGAGCTCAAATCGCCGCGAGCCCGGGCATGCCGACGACGATGGACTCCGCGCGCGCGGGCCTTCTAGCGCGGCGCTGGGGGTTCTCGCCCCATCCAGGCGGCGCTTATGTCCGCCGCTGTAGATGCTTTGCTTCAGCTCGGCGTGACCCGGGATCGTGGTCACCGGAATCCATCGCCCGGCGGGCAAGGGAGTGAAATGGACATCGTTGAGCGGCATTTCGCCGCAGAAAATGCGGCGCTTGTGCTGTTTCCGGGGGTGAGGTGAGGGCCTAAGCGCGGGTAGCGCGG
>CALAQT010000465.1 GCA_937888775.1 uncultured Actinomycetes bacterium
GGGCGGTCAGCAGCCGGACCTTGCCGATGTCCTTGAGGAACAGCTGCAGCGAGTCCGTCGTCATGTCGGGCTTGAGATCGAGCGCCGTCTTGGCCTTACGCCGTCCGCGCTTGTCAGGCGCCCGCTCGACCTCGGCCGCGGCCAGGGCAGGATCGACCTCCTCGACGAGCTCTATCTCCGCCCGCTCCAGGAAGCCGTGCAGCTCTTCGACGTCGGCCTCGTCGAGATCCAGTTCGGAGACCGCTCCGGCGATCTCGGCGTAAGTAAGCACGCCGAGTTGCTGACCGCGGTTGACCAAGCCCTTGATCTCTTCAAGTTCTTGCAGTTCGGCTACTGACATCTGGTTCCGTTTCCGTCTTAGGCACCGGGCTGTGACGTCCCGACGCGAGAATCAAATCAGGCTGAGAGATCGAGAAAGGCGCACACCCGCTACTCAAACATGCTCATCCATTATAAGTACCACATTTTTTGAAGTCAATCGGGGCGGAGCCGACCGGCTAGGCCTGGGTGCGTCCGCTGCAGGGACGCCGTGGAGTGTCAGCGGGGCTCGCCTTTACATCTACTACAAACAACCGGCTGTCTCGTTTCAGCGTTGCGCTGAAAGTTTTGCCTGCCCCGTCTCGACGCAGCGGCTCACCGCCCCTCCTGTGCGATCGAAACCCCCCGCCGGCCGCCTGAGTGCAACCTCCAAACCGCCGGTGCGCGATGATCTCAAGGCAATGACCGAACCGCGTCCATCACAAGTCCTCGGCGGGCTGCCGCGCAGCCGCCCCCATCGCCGCAGCCATAGGCGCGCGGCCGTCCAGCCGAACCTCGGGTCGGCGCCGGCGCAGCCAGCTGCACCTGACGAGGCGAGGGGGAAGACCGCCGCGGCTAAGCCCAAGGCCAGGACCGCCGCCGCCAGGCCCAAGGCCAGCGCCGCCACCTCCGGCAAACCGAACGCCAGCACAAGCGCCCCCAAATCCAGGGCGCGGGTCGCCACCGCGGCGAAACCCAAGGCCAGCGCAAGCGCCGTGAAATCCGAGACCCGATCCACGACCGCCGCCACGATGACGTCCACGACCGCTCCGACCAGTGGGGTCGCCGCCACCGGAAAGGCCGCTCCCACCGGAGCAGACCCAACCACGGCCGGGCCCGCCCCCACGCCTCCGGCCACCCCGGGAGCCAGGGCCACGCGCACCGACGTGCTGGGAACCGCGGTGCAGGCGGCAGCCGAACTGGCGGAGATCGGCCTCATGGTCGGGGCTCGGACGCTGCGCAACGCGCTATCTCGCCTGCCGCATCCCTGACGGGCCCCAAGTGCACCGGCATGCCGCGTCCGGCAGCACTTGGATAACGCGCCCGGCAGAGTTCCGTATACTGCCGCGCCATAGCCGAGCGATCGTCCGTCCGCGGACGATCGGCGGGGGAACCACTTGCGGGCTCGGACCCGCAGGGGCGAATCGGTCCGGTAAAGGACCGTAGCGCTACGTAAGCGCGAGCCCGTCAGCTCACCTCGTAGGCGAAACGCAAATCAGGATTGGTAAGTGATCGGGATTCGCCGCGTCGACGCTCATGTCGTGCTCGCCGCCCTTGGGGTGCTGCTGGCCGTACCATCGATCGCGATCGCGTCCTCGGGCGGGTCGTCGCTATCGCCTTCGACTATGAGCGCCGGGCCGAGCACGATCGTGCAGCCGGGCAACCTGACCGTCTCCGCCAGCGGCGACGGGATCACGGTCGCCAGCCAGGAATCGGCCCTGCTGCGCAACCGGCTCCAGTTCAACGGCAACGTGCCCGCCAGCGCCTCAGGACAACCGGTGGAGATCCAGCGGCTCGGGCGCGAGACCGGCTGGAGGTGGACGACGACCGCCAGCACGACGGTCGCTCCCGGCGGCTCGTTCAGCGCCAGCTGGCAGACGAACCACATCGGCCGCTTCTCGATCCGTGCCCTGGTCGGCGCTTCGACCAGCGCCCAGGCCGCCGCCGCTTCGCCAACGCTCACGGTCACTGTCTACCGGCCTTCGCTGGCGACCCAATACGGGCCGGGGTTCTACGGCCAGCGCACCGCGTGCGGCCAGGTGCTCAAGCCCAGCACGATCGGCGTCGCCAACCGGACGCTGCGGTGCGGGATGCCGGTCGCGATCTACTACGACGGCCACACGCTCGTGGTGCCGGTGATCGACCGCGGGCCGTACGCCAACGGGGCCGATTGGGACCTCACCGAGGCGACCGGACGTGCACTCGGAATCCCGGGCACCGCGATCATCGGCGCCGTCTCGCTGCCCTCGCCCCCGGCGCTCTGAGCTGATCAGCTCACGATGCCGCGCGCTGATCTCATCTCACGGGCCAGCTCCCTGAGCTGATCAGCTCACGAGGCCGACGGCGGACCGTCAGCCGGAGGCTCGTCCTGGGCTGGATCGACCGGGCTGGCTGTGGCCGGCTGGACGAGTCCGATCCCGCTCGCCGCCGCGGTGAACTGGGCCTCCTCGGCGGCCTCGATCAGCTCTCGGGCGTGACGACCGTCCTCGCCGAGCACGGCCAGCCCCACGCTGGCCGACATCGGCGCTCCGCGCCAGGGCGGCCCTTCACCCACCGCCTGGGCGATTCGCGATCCCAGCGCCTGCGCCCCCGCCCGGCCGGTCTCCCGCGCGATGATCCAGGCCCGGGTCTCGGTCTCGCGGACGAGGATGTCCTGACGGCGCACGACGCACCGCACCGCCTGGGCAAAATGTCCAAAGGTCACGGCCGCCACGGCCGGCGCCTCGACCGTGGCGACGCGGTCGCCGTCCTCCAGCTCCGCCAGCAGCAGCGAAAGTGGCGAGCTGGAGTGCTCCGAGCGCTCGATCTCCTCGGTGAGCGCCCCCACCCACAACGCCTTGGAGACGCCGGCGGGCTCCGGGGTGGTCGGTCGCTCGCCCCCGAGTACCGGACCAGAAACCGCCTGGGGCCGGCCCGGCGAGCGCGGGCGGGGCTCCTCGTCGCGCAGCGGCGCCACCTCGCGCGGCCCGAGTGGAGGCTCCTCATCGCGCACGCCGCTCGGCCCGAGTGGAGGCTCCTCGTCGCGCAGCGGCGCCACACCACGAGGCCCGAGTGAAGGCTCCTCGTCGCGCAGCGGCGCCACGCCGCGCGGCCCGGTTGAAACTGTCGTGGCAAGCGGCTGCGTGTCGTCGCCGGCTCCATGGCGACGCAGCGCGGCGCCGCGCACCAGTTCGCCGATCAGGGCAAGCCGCTCGGCCAGTTGTGAGACCTGGTCGGGATCCGGGTTTCGCAGCTCGTCGTGAAACGCGCTCCAGAGAACCGCCAGCAGGGCGTCCACCGCGCGCGAGACGGCTTCCAGGGTCTGCGCTCCGGCCAGCTCGCCTACCTGCGCGACCAGCGGCTCCAGCGCGCCCCCCGGCTCGAGCCGGCGCAGGTCAGTGTCGTCGGAGATCGCCCGCACCAGGGCGTCGCACAGGCGCGGGCCGTCGCGAGTCAGATCGACCGCCAGGATCGCGGGTGCCTGATCGAGCGAGGCCTGTTCGAGCAGCGCCAAGAGCCACCCCTTGGTCAGACCCTCGGTCATCAGGAGCAGCGTGTCGATTGGGGCGTCGGCAACCGGCCTCGCGCGGCGCCGACGCGGCGGCCGTGCCTCCATTGTGGTCTTTTATCACGGACGTCAGTCGCCCAAGAAAGCGAGCGCCGGCCAAAAGCGGTGACAATCCGTCTGTCGATGTCAAAGCCCCTGATCAGCATCGCGCAGGCCCGGGAGCGGGTGCTGAGCGTCGTCACCCCGCTGGGGACCGAGCCGGTGGAGATCGATCACGCCCTCGGTCGTGTGCTGGCCCGCGACGTCAGGGCCCAGAGCGATGTCCCAGCTTTCCGCAACTCGGCGATGGATGGGTATGCGGTGATCGCCGGAGACGCCGGCCGCAAGCTGCGCGTCGTTGGGGAATCGCGCGCCGGCGCGCCGATCCAACGCACGCTCGGCGAGGGCGAGGCGATTCGGATCTCCACCGGCGGCGCGGTGCCCGCCGGAGCGACCGCGGTGATTCCCCAGGAGGTCGTTTCGCGCGACGGCGAGACGATCGAGACCCGGGGCGCGATAGAGCCAGGCGAGAACATCCGTCAGCCCGGCGAGGACATGCGGGCCGGCGCAACGGTCCTCAGCGCAGGAACATGTCTGGGGGCGGTGGAGGTCGGCGCCGCGGTCGCGGCGGGCGCGGGGACCGTGATCGCCTCCCGCCGGCCGCGGGTTACCGTCCTGTGCACCGGCGACGAGCTGCGCGCGGCGGGTGAGCCGCTGAATCCCGGCGAGATCCATAATTCCAACGCGCCGATGCTCACCGGCCTGGCGCAAAGGTGGGGGGCGCAGACCGCGCCGGCCCAGCGGCTCCCGGATGACCGCCAGGCGACCGAGGCCGGATTGGAGACAGCGCTTCAGAACTCCGATCTGCTGCTGATCTCCGGCGGGGTCTCGGTCGGCCCTCACGACCACGTCAAGCCCGCGCTGGCCGCGCTTGCCGTGCAGGAGCTGTTCTGGAGCGTCTCCTTGCAGCCGGGGAAACCGACCTGGTTCGGAGCGCGCGACGGCAAGTTCGTGTTCGGGCTCCCGGGCAATCCCGTCTCGGCGGTGGTCACCTTCTCGCTGTTCGTCGCACCCGCGCTCGCCGCGCTGCAGGGCGCGAGCGCCCCGGCGCCCCTGGACGTAGAGGCGCAGCTTGGCGTCCCGGTCCAGCGCAACCCTCGTCGCGAGCAGGCGGTGCGAGTCACGCTGCAGCGCCGGGACGGCCGTACGGTCGCGATCCCCACCGGAGCTCAGGGCTCTCACATCCTCAGCTCGCTGCTCGGCGCCGACGCGCTGGCCATGGTCCCGGCCGGAGAGGGCGAGTTGCCGACCGGGTCGACTGTCGCCCTGGAACCGATCGCCTGGTGAACCGCGTGCGCGCGACGAGTGGGGCGCAAACGGGGCACAATCAAACCCGTGACCGGCCCGTTCGCGATCATCGCGATCGTCCTATCAGCGCTGGTGGCGGCCCGCCGGCGCCGGCGCCTGCGGCTCCCCGCCCGAGCGGTGATCCTCTCGCCACGCAAATCGACCGTGATCGCGCGCGACGGCGCGGTGCGTTCGGTGCAATCGGCCGAGCTGACGATGGCGGGGGCCGCACTCGAGCGCCTCTGGAGCGCAGCCAACCTCGAGAACCTGGCCCGGACCTACTGGCGCTTTCTCTCGCGGGTAACGCTGGGCCTGATTCGGGTCGTCTACGGCCAGCACGATCGGCGCGTGGTGCTGCTCGGGCGGCCGCTGACGCTATTGCGCTTCGACGCCCCCGAGTACGAGCTGGAACATGACCACGGGACGGTTCGCTGGCGGATCAGGGACGGGCTGCTGGTGGCGCGGGCCGGCCGGGGCTGCGGCCTGCTGACGCTGGAGGTCAGACGCGAGTCCACCTTTCCCGACGGCCAGGCGCGGCTGAGGATCGAGGTCGAGGTGGCCAACTTCTATCCGGCGATCGCGGCCGGCTTCAGCACCCCGGTTTACGAGGCCACGCAGTCAGCGATCCACGTGCTGGTCACGCACGCCTTCCTGCGCTCGCTGGCCAAACTCCAGCTCGCCGAGTCCAAAGTGGGACGCTTTGCGCCTGCGCCTGTCCCACCGGGACCTGGCCCCGGCGCGCGTCAGCCGTAGCGCACGCCGGTCAGTGCCCGCAGCTTGGTGCGGTCGTGACGGGCGTGGATCCGCCGCACCGTGCCCGAGCGCGATCGCATCACCAGCGACTCGGTGGTCGCACCCCGGTCACCTTGGTAGCGGACCCCCTGGAGCACGTCGCCGTCGGTCACGCCCGTGGCGGAGAAGAACACGTCGTCACCGGAGACCAGGTCATCGCAGTTGAGCACCTTGGTCAAGTCATAGCCCGCTGCCTCGGCGGCGGTGCGCTCGCCCTCGTCGCGCGGCCACAGGCGTCCGAGCAACTGGCCGCCGCTGCACTTGATCGCCGCTGCCGAGATCACCCCCTCGGGCGTGCCGCCGATGCCCCATAGCAGGTCGACGGAAGAGTTCTCGCTCACGGCGAGCAGCGACGCCGAGACGTCTCCGTCGAGGATCAGCCTGACGCGCGCGCCGGCCTCGCGAACCTCACGCATCGCCTCGTGGTGGCGCTCGCGGTCGAGCATCACGACCATCACGTCGCGGATGTCACGGTGCTTGCGCTCGGCGATCAGAGCCAGCGTCTCGGGCAGCGGGCGGTCGAGGTCGAGCAGATCCGCGATCTCGGGGCCGCCGGCGATCTTCTCCATGTAGACGCACGGCCCGGGATCGAACATCGAGCCCCGCTCGGCCAGGGCGATGACCGCGAGCGCGCTCGGCATCCCGAGCGCCGTCAGCCGGGTCCCCTCCAGCGGATCGACCGCGACGTCGACCCGGGGCGGGCTGCCGTCACCGATCTGCTCGCCGTTGTAGAGCATCGGCGCCTCGTCCTTCTCGCCCTCGCCGATCACGACCACGCCATCCATCGCCACCGAGTCGAGCACGTTGCGCATCGCATCGACGGCGGCCTGATCGGCGCCCTCCTTGTCACCGCGCCCGACCATCCGCGCCGCGGCCAGGGCCGCCGCCTCCGTGACCCGGACCAGCTCGAGCGCGAGGTTGCGATCAGGCCGGGCGTTCGTCGGCGTTGTGCTCACAGGATCCCCGGCGGTTTGCGCCGAACCCCGCTCTCCTGCGAGCGCCAGATCGATCCGCTCAGGATCAGCAGGTCCCCGATCAGCGCCGCCCACCAACCGACGCTGAGCGATATCTCTCCGGGCGGTGTGCCGGGCTTATCGAGCAGACCCACGAACAGCGTCACGGTCAGGGCCAGCAGCGCGGTGACAGCGGTCAGCTCTCCCCGCGGCCAGGAGAGCGCATGGCCGCGGACGATGATGTAGGCCAGGATCGCCGGAGCAACCGCGGCGGCCAGCAGCAGGAACTTGATCACCGGAAGCGACCCCCAGCCCGTGCAGCCGGAGTTAGGACCCCTGCAGCCGTCGAGCACGGCATTGCGATTGCCGAGCGAGTACCAGCTGAGAAACAGCGATATGCCGAGCAGGATCCCCCCTACCGTCGCCACCAGCTCACCGCGGTCGAGTGCTCTGAAGTCCATCGCGCCGCAGCCTAACCGGTTTTGCCAGCCGGTGAGACCAACGCCCGGCCGGTGTAGGCTCGCACGCCGATGCGCTTTCGCCAGCTGCTTCCCGACTTGGCACCGGTGCAGGCGAGTGACCTGCTGGGCGCCCTGCGGCCGGGGTCCCGCGCGCCCGCCGATCGACCCCACACGGCCGCCAACTTCGCCGCCAGCGCGGACGGGCACGCCACCTTCGCGGGGCGATCGCGCAAGTTGGGCGACGACGGCGATCGCGAGATCTTTCATGGCCTCAGAGAGCAGGTCGACGCGGTGTTGGCCGGAACCGAGACGCTGCGCACCGAGCGCTACGGGCGGATCATCCCCGACGCGGCCCGTCGTGGGCGGCGAGTGGCGGCCGGACTGACGGCCGAGCCGCTCGCCTGCGTGGTCACCCGCAGCGGGGACGTTCCCACCGCGATCCCGCTGTTTGGAGAGCCTGAGGCGAGGATCGTGATCTTCTCCGCTCAGGCGATCGGGCCAATCGAGTGCGCAGCCCAGGTCGAGGTGGTTCGCCTGGAGCCAGAGCTTCCGGCCCTGACCGGTGCATTGCGCCACCTGCGTCGCGACCACGACGTGCGCTCGCTGCTGTGTGAGGGCGGCCCGACCCTGTTCGGGGCGCTGCTGCAGGAGGGTCTGGTCGACGAGCTGTTCCTGACCCTGGCCCCGAAGCTGACCGGCGGCGGGCACGGCCCTCCGCTCTCCACCGGAGATGAGCTGGCCGAGCTGGTGTCGATGGAGCTCCGGTGGCTGCTGGAGCGCAACGACTCGCTTTACCTGCGCTACGCGCTCTCCCCTGCGAGCTGACGCCCCGCCGGGCATCGCCAGGCCCCGCACGCGGTTTCCCAAATCGGCCACGTGGAAGAATGTGGTAATGGGAGCGCCGCACGTGTCAGCCGCATGCCCAACGGCGGCTGAAGTGGTTGAGGCACTCGCCGAAGCCCGCCAGCGGACGCTCGGGCTCGTGGCCTCTGTATCCGATCAGGATCTGGAGCGCGTCCACTCGACGCTGATGAGCCCCCTGGTGTGGGATCTGGGGCACATCGCGGCGTTCGAGGACCTGTGGCTGGTGCATCGCTACGGGGCCCGGCCGCTGTTGCGCGAGGGCTTGGCCGAGATATACGACGCGTTCGAGACGCCGCGCGCCAACCGCGGCGAGCTTCCGTTCCTGCGCCCCGCCGAGGCGCGAGAGTATCTGGAGGAGGTCCGGGCGCGCACGCTCGAGGTGATCAGCGACCGCGGGATCGGCGATGGAACGATCCATGAGCTGGTCATCCGCCACGAGCACCAGCACAACGAGACGATGCTGCAGACGCTCCAGCTCGCCCGCCTGAGCGGCTACCGGCTGCCGGCATCGCGTGAGGTCGGCGAAACTGCAGCGCAGGACGGCGCCGCCACGGGCTTGGAGCTGATCGAGGTCCCGGGCGGAGAGTGCACGGTCGGCGCGCCCGCCGACGGCTTCGCCTACGACAACGAGCGCCCGCGCCAGCGCACCGCTACACGGGACTATCTGATCGGCCGTACGCCGATCACCAACGCCGCCTACCTCAAGTTCGTGGAGGGCGGCGGCTACCGGCGGCGCAAGTGGTGGACGCCGGAGGGATGGGCCTGGAAGGAGCGCCACAACATCAACAGGCCTGGCGCCTGGACGGCCGATTTGGGCTCCGAATGGCGGCTCTCGGGACTGGAGCCGCTGGACCCCGCCCGTCCGGTCGTGCACATCTCATGGTTCGAGGCCGATGCCTTCGCCAGGGCGCACGACGCCCGGCTGCCCACCGAGGTGGAGTGGGAGAAGGCGGCGACCTGGGACCAGGAGCGTGGCCAGGCCCGCGCACACCCCTGGGGCGATGACGACGCCCAGCCCGGGGTCCACGCCAACCTAGACCAGCTTCACGGCGGCACCGCGCCCGTCGACGCGCATCCGGGCGGCGCGTCGCCCTGCGGATGCCTGGACATGACCGGCGACGTGTGGGAGTGGACCGGGAGCGCCTTCGGCGGCTATCCCGGCTTCGTGGCCAATCCCTATCCGGAGTACTCGCAGGTGTTCTTCGGCCCTGATTTCAAGGTTCTGCGCGGCGGCTCGTGGGCGACCCGCGCGCGGGTGATCACCCCGACGTTCCGAAACTGGGACTGCCCCGAGCGCCGACAGATCTTCGCCGGGATGCGGATCGCCCGGGACCGCTGACGATGCGGGCGGTCCTGCAGACCGACGAGATCCGGATCGACTCGTTCCTGTCGGAGGCCGATGCGCGCTCGCTGACCAACGACGTGCTCGACGGGCTGACGCGCCCGTTCAAGAGCTCCCCGCCAAGCACTTCCACGACAGCCGCAGTTCGCAGCTGTTTGAGCGGATCTGTGAGCAGCCCGAGTACTACCAGACGCGTACCGAGCTGCAGATCCTGCTCGGTGATGGTCGGCGAGCTCGGACTGCGGGTCCCGTTCGCGGCGAGCGAGGAGCTGCGCACGGAGATCAGCGCCAAATTCACCCGCGGCGGGATTCAGGCCGACCTGGAGGCGGCCGGGCTGGGACTCTCAGAGTGGTACACCGACGATCAGCAACTGTTCGCGCTGTCGGTGCCATGTCGGTGCCACCGCGAGCGGATTCTGACGTGGAGGTCGAGACCGTCCGGCGCTCGGTAGGGTAGGCCGATGCGCATCCAAGGCAGCAGCGCCCTGGTGGCCGGGGGCGCCTCGGGACTCGGCGCGGCCACGGTCCGCCACCTGCACGCGGCGGGCGCCAACGTGGTGATCGCCGATCTCAACGAGCAGCGGGGAGCAGAGCTGGCCCGCGAGCTCGGCGAGCGGGCTCGCTTTCAGCGCGCCGACGTGACCGACGCAGACTCGGTGCAGGCGGCGGTCGACGCCGCCGCGGCGCTGCCGGGCGGGGTTCGCATCTCGGTCTGTTGCGCGGGCATCGGCTGGGGCGAGCGCGTCGCGGGCAAGCGCGGGCCCCATCAGCTGGAACCGTTTGAGACCCTGATCCGGATCAATCTGATCGGGACCTTCAATGTGCTGCGGCTGGCGGCGACGGCGATGCTGGCCAATCAGCCGACTGACGCCTCCGAGCGCGGCGTATGCGTCAACACGGCCTCGATCGCCGCCTACGACGGCCAGATCGGGCAGATCGCCTACTCGGCCTCCAAGGGCGCGATCGTCGGGATGACGCTGCCCGCCGCGCGTGACCTGGCCAGCGCCGGGATCCGCGTCTGCACGATCGCGCCCGGCATCTTCGACACGCCGCTGCTCGGCACCCTGCCCGAGGCAGCTCGGGAGGCCCTCGGCGCGGCCGTGCCGTTTCCCGCCCGGCTCGGCCGGCCCGACGAGTACGGCGCGCTGGCCGGCCACATCATCGAGAACGAGATGCTCAACGGCGAGGTCATCCGGCTCGACGGGGCGCTGCGGATGGCGCCGCGCTAGCGACGGTCTGAGTCTGAGCGGACGCGGTGGATTGGCCGGGCGATGCGTCGCCCGGTCGTCGCTCCACGGGCCCGTGTCGCGGTGGCGATGCTCGCGGTGGGCTGGGGTGCGAACCAGTTCTCGCCGATGCTGATCGTCTAGCGGCGCGAGCTGCACCTGGGACCCGGGACGCTGGCCAGCGCCCGTCGCTCGGCACTGGCCATGACGGCGGGGTTCGGCACCGGGCCGGTCGAGGCAGCGGCGCTGGCGCAATGGGCCGTACGCCGGGCTCGCTTCTGGCTGGCGCTGGTGAGCGCGATCCCGTTCGGTCTCTCCTACGGGCTGGGTCTGGTGGCAGGCCTACAGGAGTCCGAGCGCCGGGCCGCGCGCGAGCAGCGGGGCGCCGTCGTGGCGATCTTCTACGTGCTGGCCTACGTCGGGTTCGCCGCGCCGTACCTGGTCGACGCGTTGAGCTCCGAACTGGGAAGGCCCGCGACCTTCGGCGCCCTGGCCCTGGTGGCCCTCGCTCTCGCCGCGTGGGTGGCCGCCTACGCATCCAGCGCGCGCTCGGGCATGACATCAGTAGGATCACGGCCCTGATGCGAGGGGCGATCGCAAAGGCGTTGATGCTCGGGGCTATGGTTTTAGCCTTGCTCGCGGCGGTCGCCCTGGGCGCTCCGGTGTCAGTCAAGGCGCTTCGATCTCCGGGAAGCCCAACTACAACCAGACGCTGATCTGCAACAACGGCACCTGGTCAGGCGGCGCCGTCTCGTTTGACTACTCCTGGGTGTACACCTCCGGCGGCCCGACGATCGCCACCGGGCCAATGCTGCACGTCCGGCAGACGTTGATCGACTACGCGATCGCCTGCGTGGTGACCGCGCACGACGCTCAAGGCCAGACGACAACCGTGCAGTCCAGCGGCGTCACGATCGCCCCCGGGATCGCCAGCCTGCGCATCACGCAGGCCACCGCGATCCACGGCAAGGTGACCATTTCCGGCGTCGCCGGACCGAGCGCAGCGCTCGCCCGCAGCGCGGCCGGCGAGCCATACGTCGTGCTCGATCGCTACCAGAGCAAGACCGTTCTGCTCCAGCTCGGCAACCTCAAGGTGATCACCAGCCGCCGCGGACACTTCAAGCTCACCGCTCGCGACAGCCCCGGGCGCCACACCTACGTGGCCGAGTTCGATCCCGTGGCCAGCTCCGGGTTCAACCAAGCCAGCGCCTCGCGCAAGCTGACCGTCAAGCGTTGATCGGGCGCCCGGCGGGTCAAGACGCCGCGAGGCTGACGCGCAATTTCTCAATCACGGCACTGGTGCGACCCGGAGGTCGCGGCTGACCGTCGGCGAATCCGCAGCGCTATCTTCAGTAATTAGATAGAAATTATTTTGTCGTGATGATGCCCAGCCTGGCAAAGATCGGCGTGAGACCAGCTCCGATCCAGATCGTCTACGTGGTCGGCAATCTCCGGCCGCAGTCGCGCACCTTTGACGTGGCCCACACGCTCGCCACCGAACTGGGGGGCGCGCTTGACATCACGACGATCAGCGGGATCGACCTGGCCACGCTGGGACCGCGGGTGCTGCAGGCCGACGACCCCGGAGCGGACGCCGCCGTTGCTGCAGTGCTCGCCGCCGATCTGCTGATCGTCGCCAGCCCCACCTACAAGGCCACCTACTCAGGGCTCCTGAAGGCGTTCTTGGATCGGATCGCCACCGGCGGCCTGAAGGGCAAGCCGGCGATCCCGGTGCTGGTGGGCGCAGCGCCCAACCACCAGCTGGCCGTCGATGTGCATCTCACGCCGCTGCTACTCGAGCTCGGCGCCACGGTCCCGTCGCGTGGCCTGTTCGTCTTGGAGCAGGAGCTCGACCTCTTCGCGTCGCGGGCGGCCATCTGGGCCCAAGCCCACCGGGCCGTGCTCGCCGTGGCCGCCGACAGGCATTAGCCGGGGGTGTCGGGGACCGGGGCGTCGGGGCCCCGGGACCGGGGTACCGGGGACCGTGGGTGCCGGGGCCCGGGAGCGGGACGAAGCCACCGGGTCCGGTCGTCATGGGCACAGGCGGATGGCCTTGTCGTCTACGACGATGGCCTGCCCGTCCCGTAGTGTGCGATACGCCAGACCTCGCGACTGCAAGTGGGCCGCCCCCATAGGCGATCGAGTTCTCGCCGAGTCGCTGCGCCAGCAGCGGGTCCAGCCCGCTGCGTGGCCGACGGGACGGAACTTCTGGGCCGGTTGGCGAATGGGATGTGGTCTGTGGGGCCGCGGCTGCGGGAGATTACGGATGACGCTGGGGGCACCTACGGCTGCAGAGTTGGTGTGGACCGGCCGATCTCTGTCATGGTGAGCTCGATGAACGGTCACTCGCGCGCGCATGGGGAGGGCGCGCCACTTCGTGAGGCGCCGGTCGCGCTTGATGCTCTGCGGTCGTTGCCCGGTGGGTCGGTGCTGGTGTTTGATCGCGAGCTGCGCTATGTGCTCGCGACGGGGGGAGCGCTGAAGATCCAGGGATATGCGCCCGAGGACTTGGAGTGACGGTTCTGCGCTGAGGTTGTGCCGGCGGACCGATGGGCGATCTATGAGCCGATGTATCTGGCGGCCTTGAATGGCGAGGAGACCGCCGTTGAGCTTGACTCGCTCGGCGGTGCGTCTCGGTTCACGGTCGAGGTCGGCCCGCTCCGTGACGAGAGGGGCGACGCGATCGGGGGAGTCGCGATCGCTCGGGACGTCACTGCTGTGCGGCAGCTTGAGGCCGAGGTTCGGCTCAGAGAGCGGGTGCTTGATGCTGCCTTTGAGGCGTCGCCGGTGGGGGTTGTCCGCGCGACTGTGGAGGGCCGGTATATCGAGGTCAACGACGCGTTCGCTGAGATGCTCGGCTATTCCCGGAGCGATCTGGCGGGCATGACGTTCCGCGAAGTGACGCATCCCGAGGACATTGATGCTGACGAGCGGGGACGGGTCGCTTTCATCACCGCTGGTGGGCGACGCCAACATCGTGGGGAGAAGCGCTATGTCCGTGCGGACGGCGAGGTCGTCTGGGGGCTCGTCTCGGCCACGCTGATCGAGGCCAGCGGCCATCCGCCGGAGTTCCACATCCAGGTGATCGACATCACCGAGCGTAAGCGGTTGGAGGAGAGATTCCGCGGTTTGTTGGAGTCCGCGCCGGACGCGATCGTTGTTGTGGACGATCAAGGCGTGATTGCGCTGGTCAACGCGCAGACCGAGAGGATGTTTGGCTACGACCGAGACGAGTTGCTCGGTCAGCGGGTGAGATGCTCGTACCGGATGGCGCTCGACGCGGCCACGCGGCTCATCGATCGGACTATGCGTCTGATCCGCATCCCCGTGGGATGGGGTCTGGTCTGGAGTTGCGCGGGCGGCGCAAGGACGGCACCGAGTTCCCGGTTGAGGCCTCGCTGAGCCCGTTGGAGACCGACGGTCGGACGCTGATCTCGAGCGCGATTCGCGATGTGAGCGAGCGTACGCGGTTGGAGGGTCTTGCCGGCCACCTCGCGGCGGTCGTGGAGTCTTGCGCCGATGCGATCATCAGCAAGACTACGGACGGGACGATCGTGAGCTGGAATCCCGGCGCGGAACGGCTGTACGGGTATTCCGAGGCCGAGATCACGGGCCAGTCGATCGCACTGCTCGTGCCCGATGGCCAGGACGACGAGGTTGCGAAGCTGCTCGCTCGAGTGGCTGCAGGAGAGCGTGTCGATCTCTTCGAGACCACGCGGCGCCGCAAGAACGGCTCACTCATCGACGTGTCGCTGACGATCTCCGCAGTCCGCGACTCAAGCGGCCGGGTCGTGGGAGCGTCAACGATCGCGCGAGACATCACCGAACAGAAGCGATCCGCGCACGACCTCGCGGAGGCGCGTAGAGACATCGATCGATTCTTCGGTCTCTCACTCGACTTGATGGCGATCGCAAACGACAAAGGGCACTTCATCCGCGTGAACCCAGCGTTCGAGCGAACACTCGGATACTCGCTCAAGTACCTGACTGAGAGACCGTTCGCGCGGAATTCGTTCACCCGGACGACCTCGAGAGCACGCTTCGGCAGTACGCCGAGCTGCTGTCGGGTAATCGCGCGATCGGATTCGAGAACCGCTATCGCTGCGAGGACGGATCGTTTAGGTGGCTGCTGTGGAACGCCACGGCGATCGAAGACGGGTTCGTTTACTGCACCGCCCGTGACGTCACCGAGCGCAAGCAGCTGGAGGATTCCGTCCGGGAGGCCGAAGAGCTATTGGCGCTCTCGTTTGACCACTCACCGCTCGGAATGACTCTGACAGCGCCGGGTCAGCGCACGCTGAGGGTCAATCGGGCGTTTGCCGACATGCTCGGCTACACGGTCGACGAGATGCTCGCCAGCCAGGATCCAAAGCACGTCACCCATCCCGACGACCGAGCAGTCGACGAGGAGAACGTCCGCGCTCTGGTTGGCGGAGACGCGGACGCCGCTCGATGGGAGAAACGCTACATCCATGCCGACGGACACACTGTGTCGGCGCTCGTGTCGGTGACGCTGCTGCGCCACCGCGACGGCACCCCGCGCCTGCTGATCGCGCAGATCGAGGACATCACCGAACGCAAACGAATGGAGCAGCGGCTGCGCCAACTCGCAGACCACGACAGCCTCACCGGGCTTCGCAACCGGCGCACTCGCGCGTTCCGGCCTCGCCACCCAGTCACCTACTAGACCCGGGCGTTATCGATCCGGGTCGCCCGCGACTGGGCGGCGTAGCGAGTCCATTCGCCGCCCGCGAGCCGGTAGCACTTGCTCGCGCTGGTCTCGGAGATCCCGAGCAGCTCGGCGAGGATCATCGGTGAGAGCAATGCCGCGAGGGTCATCATCGCGGCGGTGCGACCGCCGAGCGTTCTAACGCCGAGCCGCTTGAGTCGTTTGGCCGCGTGCGCGTGGGTAAGCGGCTTTCCGACTCGCATCCCCTGAAACAGCCATGGTGGCGCTGCTCCGGCGATGGCGGTCGTCGCGCGTCCCGCCGGGTTCCGGGCGAGCGTCGCGGTGAGTTGCGCGAGCGGCTCGGGCAGCTCGACCGGCTCCCGTCCAGTGGGCCGCTCCGCTTGACCGAAGGCGCCACACCTCCGTATCAGCGCAAGCGCTCGATCAGCATCGCCTGCCCCATTCCGCCCGCGACGCACATCGACTCGATCCCGTAGGTGCCGTCGAGTGCGGTCAGGCCATTGATCAGCGTGGTCATGATTCGCGCCCCGGTCATGCCGAACGGATGGCCGAGGGCGATCGCGCCGCCGAACGGGTTGAGCTTCTCCGCCGGGATGCCAAGGTCATCCATGCACGGGACGATCTGGGCGGCGAACGCCTCGTTGATCTCGACGATGTCGATGTCCTCGATCTTCATTCCCGTCTGGGCCAGCAGCGCCTGGATCGCCGGGATCGGGCCCAGACCCATGATCTCCGGCCGGATCGCAGCGACCGTCGAGGCGATGATCCGAGCCTTGGGCGCCAGACCGAGGCGCTTGGCCTTCTCGTCTGACATCACCAGCACGGCCGCGCCGCCGTCATTGAGCGGGCACGAGTTCCCGGCGGTCACCGTACCGTTCTCCCTGAAGGCGGGCTTGAGCTTGGCCAGCACCTCCATCGTCGTGCCCGGGCGGGGACCGTCGTCCTTATCGACGATCGTCTCCGGGACGGAGACCTGGTTGCCCTCCTTGTCGACATCATCGTGTGCGGGCACCGTGACCGGGATGATCTCGGCGGCGAAGTGGCCTGAGTCACGCGCTTGCACCGCGCGCGCCTGCGAGGTCACGGCCCACTCGTCCTGGGCCTCGCGGCTGACGTGGCAGCGCTCGGCGACGTTCTCGGCCGTCATCCCCATCGGTATGTAGACGTCATACACCGAGCCCTGGGAACCGTCGAGCGCAGGGTGCTTGGCCTCTTCCATCATCCCCGCGCCCAGGCCGGCGCGTGACACCGCCTCCACCCCGGCGGCGATGTACTGGTCGCCCTCGCCGCATTTGACCGCGTGGGACGCCATCCGGATCGTCGTCAGCGAGGAGGCGCAGAAGCGGTTTACCGTGCAGCCGGGCACGTGGTGGTCGAGCCCGGCCAGCAGCGCGGCGTTACGCCCGATGTTGTAGCCCTGCTCGCCGATCCCCGATGCGGCGCCCATCAGCACGTCGACGGTCTCCGAGAAGTCGACCTGGGGGTTGCGCTCGATCAGCGCCCGGATCGGGATCGCCGCCAGCTCGTCGGCGCGGACGGTCTTCAGCGAGCCCTTCATCGCGCGCCCGATCGGCGTGCGAATGGCGTCGACGATCACTGCTTCTGGCATCCGTTAATCGCTCCTGTCAGGAATGGCAAAGCAAAAACAAGGCCCCGCCCGGGGGCCTCTTATTCATAGCCCCAGGTCGTGCACGCCCTTCTCGTTCCAACCGAGGTGATGGGCGAGCTCGTGACGCACCGTACGCGTCACCTGCGCCTTGAGCAGCTCAGGATCGTGCCCGAAATCCCGCAGCAGCGTGTCACGGAAGATCACGATCCGGTCATGGAAGAAGTCCCGGGCGACCGTGTCACCCTGGTAGAGGCCGTACGCGCGCCGGCGCCGACCGCCGTCGGAGACCACGATCGCCACGTGCTCCAGTGCGCGGTGGAACTCGAGCGGCAGCTCGTCGATCGCGGAGCGCACGAGCGCGCGGAAGTCCTCGTCCTCGGTCGGTGCAAACAGGTCGTCGTCCTCGTCGGGGTCGGCGGGGGCGGATTCTCCGTCGTCCTCGCCCCAGACGCCCTCGGCGGCCAGGCGCTCGGCGCGCTGGACCAGCGCCTCAAAATCCGCCTCGGACTCCGGGTCGCGCCAGCCGGCGAGGTGGATCATCGCCAGCACGATCGTGCCGCCGATGATCACCGCTCCGGCGCCGAACACCGCCACGCCCTGCAGCAATCGCACCGCGAAGGAATCACTGAAGCCGGTGATCAGGCTGACCGCGCCCAGGCCCACCGTCAGCGCGGCGGCAGCGCAGAGCAGGATGCGGCGCAGGGTCGGGGGCGTCCCGGGCATCGGCTACCTCAGCGTCCTGGCGATCACGAGCCGCTGGATCTCGTTCGTGCCCTCGTAGATCTGCGTGATCTTGGCGTCGCGCATCATCCGCTCCACGGGATACTCCTTGACGTAGCCGTAGCCGCCGAGCACCTGCACCGCCTCGACGGTAACCTGCATCGCGACATCCGAGCAGAACAGCTTGGCCATCGCCGAGTATTTGCCGATGTCCGGATCGCCGCGGTCGATCTTGGCGCAGGCCTGGTAGAGCAGCTCGCGGGCGGCCGCGCACTGGGTCTCCATGTCGGCGAGCTTGAACTGGATCGCCTGGAACCTGTTGATCGGCTTGCCGAACTGCTTGCGCTCACGCGCGTAGGAGGCCGCGTAGTCGGTTGCCCCCTGCGCGATGCCCAGCGCCTGGGCGGCCACCCCCAGCCGGGAGCGATCGAGCGTTGACATCGCGACCTTGAAGCCGTGGTTGACCTCCCCGACCACGTTGCTGGCCGGAACCCGCACGCCGTCGAAGATCGGCTGCCCGGTGGGCGAGCCGCGGATCCCGAGCTTGTGCTCGAGCTTGCCGACGCTGAACCCCGGGCGGTCGGCCTCCACCACGAACGCGGTGATTCCGCGGGAGTGGCCCGCCGCGCGGTCGGTGACCGCGAACACCACATAGAAGTCGGCGACCCCCAGGTTGGTGATCCAGTTCTTGGACCCGTCGATCACCCAGTCATCGCCGTCCCGAGTGGCGCGCGTGAGCATCCCACCGGGATCAGAGCCCGCCTCTGGCTCAGACAGCGCGAATGCCGGCGACCACTCGCCGGTGGCGCAACGCGGGAGGAAGCGATCCTTGAGCTCGTTCGATCCGAACAGCTTGATCGGCAGCGTCCCCAGCTCCTGGATCATGAGGATCAGCGCCGTCGAGGCGCACGCCTTGGCGATCTCCTCGACCGCCATGTTGAGCATCAGCGTGCCGGTGCCGGTCCCACCGTGCTCGAGCTCGAATGGCAACCCCAGGATGTCCTGCTCGGCCAACAGCTTGCGCAGGTCGTGGGGGTATGCGGCCTGCTCGTCGATCTCGGCTGCCCGCGGGGCGATCCGCTGCCGGGCGATCGCGCGGATCGTGTCCCGGAAGTCGAGGTGCTCGGACGGGAGCGTGTAGAGCTCGGACAGAGCCGACATGTCATGGATCCTACCCCGGCCCAGCCGCCGGCGGCGGAGCGCTCAGCGCCCTGGCGCGGAAGCCGGGCGCCGCCGCGGGTCGACCGTCCAATTCCGCCCTAGATTTCGTCGCGAACTCTTAGAGGCCCGCGGGATGGCGGATCACGTAGTTGCCGCCATCGGCCAGGTTTCCGGTCGAATCGCTGCGCCAGCGGGGACCGGTGCCGCTGGGGATGTTGGGTCCGCCGAAATCGGCGGTGTCGAATGCGATCCCGGCGACCACGATCCAGGTGTGCGAGGAATCGGCGTAGATCGTGATCCACTTGCCGGGGCCGGGGCTGCCGTATGACTCGAGCTCGGTTGAGTCCTCGGGGACCGAGAGCAGGTTGGCGCCGTGCAACGCAAAGCTGACCGAGCCTGAGCAGTCGTAGCCGACGTCATTCCATCTGGCGTGGCCGCCGGCGTAGAGGTAGGGCTTGCCGATGATCTTGTTGGCCGAGGCGATCACCTGCTGGACGACGGCGGGCGCGCTCGCCGGCGGACTCGCCGTGCCGTCGGAGTTGATCTGCGCCTTGGCCACCGGGCCGGTGGTCGGATCCGCCGTGGCCACCACCGCGCGAAGTGCCTGCGCCACCGCGTAGGAGACAACACCGTTGGCGGTCATCCCGTGGGCGGCCTGGAATGCGATCACGTTCTGCTGGGTCCCCGGTCCGAACTGGCCGTCGACGTTGGTGGGGAAGCCGGCCAGCGTCAGGTATCCCTGCAGCACGCGCACGTCGTGACCGGACATGCCCGGACGCAGCACACGCTCGCCCAGGTGCTGCGAGCCCCCGTTGGGCGTGATCGTCGTCGTGGCCGGCGCTTGGCTCGGGGTCTTGGCCGCCTTGCGCTTCAACCCTTGAGCGGAACGGCGCTTGGAGGCCGGCGCGATCAGCGCGCTGCCGCCGTTGCCCGTCGTATCGGAGGTGGGTCGCGCCGAAAGCACCGCGTTGAGCTTGCGGACGAACTGAGCGTCGACGATGCCGTCAGCGCGAAGGTGGTACTTGCGCTCGAAGCCGACGACGTTGCGCACCGTGGTGGGGCCGAAGATGCCGAGCGACGGCGTCGGGAAGCCGGCCCGGGTGAGGTCGGTCTGCAATGCGCGGATGTCACTGCCGGTCATTCCCTGCCTAAGGACCCGGTCGCCAAGGTGCGGCGAACCGGCCAGCGCTCCAGGCGCCAGCGCCGCCAGGCCGAAAACGGCGCCAAGGCCCGCTCGGCGGGTGAAACGTCCGAAGATCTCGTGCGACAAGGACAACCCCTTCTCTTTCTGAGGCCTACGGGGTTAGCTGTCGGGCTCGCGCTGAAAGAGCTGCGCTACGCCGGTGCTCCGGCGATTCGCCCCGGGGGCCCATTCGGGCCCCATCGGGTTCCCCGTTCGTCACGACACGTGCGCCAGGACGATTCGGCTGGGTGCTGTATCGGCAGGGCACACTACTCGACCAGCAAGATCCTTGTCACGCAGCGCTTTTATGGAGACTTCAGCAGGAAGACGCCCGCTCTTTGTCGGATGCGACCAGCCTGCTGTTTGGACGCCGTGATGGACGCGCAGCCGGAGGAGCGACCGCTGCGCGTCGTGATCGCCGATCAAGAACGGTGTACTAGTGGTGACTCCTGCAAGTCTCGTACCAATGGCATGAATTCTGGCTGTTGATC
>CALAQT010000466.1 GCA_937888775.1 uncultured Actinomycetes bacterium
CGAGTGGGCGATCCAGGACTCGAACCTGGGACCTCTTCCTTATCAGAGAAGCGCTCTAACCGACTGAGCTAATCGCCCGTATTCAGACTCGCACGAACATCGCCCGAGACGGCCATACCGCGGCATCGGCGTTGGTATGGTCTGAGCCGGGCGATTCTATCGGGGTCGCGGCCCTGAGGCAGCTGGGCGCAGCGACAAACGGCGGGCGAGCTCAAGCGCCTCGTCGATTGACTCGAAGCTCAACTGCACGCGATATCCCTGCCCCCGGGCCGCGATCACGTTCAGCTCGCAGCCGAGCGCAGCGCCCAATTCGTCCTCGAGGCGGGCGATCGCGTCGTCCTGATCGGGGTGCAGCCGGGCCCGGGTCCGTTTTCCGGCCGTGCGAGCCGACTGACCGGAGGCCTTACGAGCGCGGGCCTCCAGTTCACGGACCGACCAGCGGCCATCCACCGCCGCGCGGGCGAGCTTTCGCCGCTCGGAGTGGTCATGGGCCAGCAACAGCGCGCGGCCGTGGCCCTCGCTCAGGTCCCGCCGCTCGACCAGCGCCAGCGCCTCGTCCGGTAGGTCGAGCAGGCGGATCAGGTTCGAGACCGCCACCCGACTGCGACCTACGCGCAGGCCCACCTCTTCACGCGTCAACCCGAGCTCCTCCGTCAGCGCCGCGCAGGCCCTGGCCTCCTCAACCGGGTTGAGGTCCTCACGGGCCATGTTCTCAATCAGCGCGACCTCCAACGAAGCCGCGTCGTCGTGATGGCGAACGATCGCGGGCACGGTCTCCAGCTCAGCCAGGCCGGCCGCCCGCCAGCGTCGCTCACCCGCGATCAGCTCGAAGCTTCCATCGGCAACCGGCCGCACAAGAACCGGCTGGAGGACGCCTCGAAGCTTGATCGACTCAGCCAGCTCCAGCAGCGTCTGCTGGTCAAACTCACGGCGAGGCTGGTGCGGGTTTGGCGTGATCAGCTCCAGCGGCAGCTGTCGCAGTTCCTCCTGATCGTCCTGCGGTGCGACGGACAGGATCGCGGCCAGCCCTCGCCCCATTCCCCGCGCTCTTTCAGCCACGGGCGGCAACCTCCTTTGCGAGTTCGAAATAGGCGTCCGACCCGGCGCAGTGGGGATCGTGGTGGATCACCGGCTTGCCGAAGCTCGGTGCCTCCCCGACCCGGACGTTGCGCGGGATCACGGTATTGAAAACCAATTCAGGGAAATGCTCGCGCACCTCACGTTCGACGTCCTGCGCCAGGCGCGTGCGCCCGTCATGCATGGTCAACAGCATGCCAGCCACGGTCAAGCGCGGATTCAGCTCTCGCTGAATCAGGGACAGCGTGTCAAGCAACCCCGCGAGCCCCTCGAGCGCGAAGTACTCCGCCTGGACAGGAACGATCACCCGGTCGGCAGCCACCAGGGCGTTGACGGTCAACGGCCCCAGCGAGGGTGGGCAATCCAGCAGAGTGAAGGCATACCGATCGCGGATTGGCGCCAGCCTTTCCCGCAAGCGGGTCTCGGACCCGGGGATCCGCGGCAGCTCGACCGTCGCTCCAGCGAGGTCAGGACCGGCCGGGGCCAATCCCAAGTGCTCGATTGAGGTGGCAACGATCACGTCCTCCAACGGCGTATCGCCGACCAGGGCGTCGTAGACCGTCAACCCCAGGTCCTTGGCGATTCCCAGGCCCAGCGTCGCGTTGGACTGGGGGTCGATGTCGATCAGCAGCGACTCATACCCCGCTTCGGCCACACAGGCGGCAAGGTTGACCGCGGTGGTCGTCTTCCCGACCCCACCCTTCTGATTCGCGATCGCGTAAACGGTCCCCATCGTGTCCCTGACGCTAGCGCCGAGCGCGGTCAGACGAGCCTCGTATGCACGTCCGCTCACCAGCCAGTGCGACCCAAAGGACGCTTGCGGGCCAAACCTGGTCGGCGGGGAAAGCCCGGTGGGGTCGACCTAACCTTCAACATCAGCTGCAGGTGTCGGTGCTGAGCCCCTTCGTACGGGCTGACGAGGATCGGGCTGTGAGCCTCGAGCCCCAGTTGACTGGCGGCCTCAGCGCCGTCCGCCTCCTCCTCCGGATTTCGCCGTCCTCGCCAGACGAGCAGTGCGCCCCCGACAGATAGCAGCGGCGCCGCGTACTCGGCGACCACGGGCAGCGGCGCGAGCGCTCGGGCGGTGACCAGGTCAAACCGCTCCAAGCCGTCGGTGAAGCTCTCGGCACGCTCGCAGATCACGGTCGCGTTGACGATGTCAGACGTCGCCAGCGCCCGTTTGATAAACGCGCATTTGCGGGCATTGCTCTCCACCAGCGCAACATCGGCCGGAAGCGCGATCGCCAAGGGCAAGCCGGGAACACCGGCGCCAGATCCCAGATCGGCGATCGTCCGGGCCCGCCGTACTTCTTCCAGTTCGAGCGCGACCAGCGAGTCCGCGAGATGGTCATCGAGCGCCCGGTTCGCATCACGAACGGCGGTCGGCGCAAACGGATCCGTCACGAGCGAGTTTAGGAATGCTGCCAATTTGGCCACTGCATCTTCAGAAAGCCGATACCGCCGGCGCAACGCAAGCAGTCGTTGTTGCCGGCTAGGGTTGACCATCGGTGCGGCCACGCTCGCGCGAGATATACGCTGCGTAGCGCTCGCGCATCGCCTCTAGTCGACCCGCTGCATAAGCGTCAAGTTCAGGCTGAAGGTCCTGCTCGAGCAACGGCAGCAAATCGTTTACCAGGGTCGCACCGCGGGCCATCCACTGGTAATAGGACCTTCCCCCGTGGTGGTAGGGGCCATACAGGCGAGTGGACGGAAAGCGGTCGACCAGCCATCGGAACAGCGGCTCATGGCGAGTGTGCATACGAAGCGTCACCTGGGGCTGCTTGCCGTCGCCGCCGAACGAGCCCTCTCCAACCAGCAGACCAATCACGACGCCGCGCTCGAAATCCGACAGCGGCCTCATACCGACCGCTGCCGCCGCCATGCTCGTATCTGTTTCACCGTCAACGAAAACGTGAAACGGTCGCTGACCGAGTCAAGCCGAACAATCCGCCACGCCTGGCTTCAGTCGACCAGCGGAGCAACAACCAGCCGCCTGGCCGGCTCCTGGCCTTCGCTATAGGTCTCGATGCCGTGCCGGGGCTTCAGGTGCTCGTGGATGACCTTGCGCTCGAGCGCGCTCATAACCTCCAGCGACACCGGCCGGTGATCCTGAAGCACGGTCGCCGCCGCCTGATCAGCCGCGGCGCGCAACGCCACTGCTCTGCGCTCGCGGTAGCCGGCGGCATCCACCGTGACTCGCTTGCGTTCCCGATCGCCGTGAAACGCGATCCGATAGGCGAGATGCTGGATCGCATCGATCGTCTGGCCATGATGACCGACCAGCAGCCCAAGGTCCTCGCCCAGGTATTCAGCCGTGACTCCATCCTGATCCTCGTGGACCTCGACGTCCGCATCAACACCCGACGCTGACGCTACTCGCTCCAACAGTTCACGCACCCGTGCGCTGGCTTCGTTGACCGAGCCGTTCACCCTATCTCCTACGGCCGGACCGCTTCTTCTTCTTGCGCGGGGGGCGCGGGGGCGGGACGGCTCGGCCCTGCCCACTGGCGCCGACACCGGCCTTCTCCTTCTCAGGCTTAGCCCGGCGCAGAAGTGCGCCGATCCCTCCGCCGGCCCCCGACGAGCCGTTGGGCTCGGGCTCCACGGAGGCGCCGGAGCGCGCCCCGCCCCCTCGCGAGGATCCGCTGCCTCCGGGTGTGGTGGTCGCCGCTGCAACCACTGGGGTGACCGGTGGTCCGAGGCGCCTTTTGACGACGTACTGCTGCAGGATCGTCCACGTGTTGGTGGTGATCCAGTAGACGATCACGCCGGCCGGGAAGCTGATGATGAAGAACACGAAGACCAGCGGCATGAACAGCATGATCTGGCGCTGGGTCTTGTCCATCGTCGCGCTGGACATCATCAGGCTCGAGCTGAGCTGCGTGCCGACGTACAGGACGATCAGGACGATCAGGACGATCCCCGACGCTTTGTTCGTCAGATCCGGGATGAACAAGAAGCCGGCGCCGTGGTTGGCCCCACAGGGCGTTGTGGCCGACGCCCCGTGAACCGCCTGGTAGGCATGCTGGATATTCGGACAGATATCGGCGCGGAGAGTCTTGCGCAGCATGTAGAAGAGCGAGATGAACACCGGCAACTGCGCCACGAGCGGCAGGCAGGACCCCAGCGGGTTGACCTTGTTCTCCTTGTAGAACTTCATGATCTCCTGCTGCTGGCGCTGCTTGTCCTCCTTGTACTTGTTCTGCAGCGCCTTCAGCTCGGGCTGCAGGCGCTGCAGCGCCTGCATCGAATGGAACTGCTTCAGGGTCAGCGGAATCAGGACCGCGCGGATCACGACGGTCAATAGGACGATCGAGAAGCCCCAGGAGACACCCAAGTTGTTGTGGATGAACTTGAGCACAGCCTCGAACACGTCGATGAGAGGCTGGAAGATGTTCGCGGTGACGAGCATGGTCAGGCGCTGGGAACCGGCGAGCGGGGCTTGAAGAGTCGCTGGTCCTCGACCGGATCAAATCCTCCGTGACTCCAGGGGTTACAGCGAAGCAGCCGCCACCCGGCGAGAACGAGCCCGCGCAGTATGCCGAATCTCTCGATCGCCTGCGCCGCGTACTCCGAACACGAGGGGTAGTACTTGCAGCGAGCGCCCAGCGCCGGCGAGAAGATCCGTTGATAGAGCCGTAGCGGCGCCAGCAGAAGTACTCGCGGGGCCCTCAACTGGCCACCTCGCCGGAGGGGCGCGTAGGCGCTTGATCTACCTCAGACGGCGTAGAGCCAGGCGCAGGCGCAGCAACTCGGTCGATCAACTCCGCCAGGGCCCGACGGATACCTGCCAGCGACTCTCGTTCGGCGAGCTCCCTGGCGCCCTGCCGGGCCACGACGACCAGATCGGTTCCAGGCTGCAGGCGCCCGACCTCCTGCGCAAACGCCTCCCGCAGCAAGCGCTTGACGCGGTTGCGTTCAACCGCGCCTCCGACCTTGCGGGATACCGACAGTCCCAGCCGCGCAGGCTCATCGCCGCCGCGCGGGAAGACGTAAAGAACCAATTCCCGTCCCGCATGTGACCTTCCTTGGCGAAAGACTCGGTCGAACTCGGCGCTGCGCGAGAGTCTCGAACGCCCCGCCCGTGGCCGAGCGCTGCGGGCATCGCCCATTAGACCGTCAGGCGCTTGCGGCCCTTGGCGCGCCGTCGCTTGAGCGTCAGGCGCCCCGCACGCGTGCGCATCCGGGCGCGGAAACCGTGAGTGCGCGCGCGCTTGCGCTTCTTTGGCTGGTAGGTGCGTTTCATGGCGTCAATCCCCAGACGGGGACGGCTCCAGTATACGCACGCTGCAAGAACGCCCAGAGCGCAACCGATGAAGCCGATCGCGATCCGCATCCCAAGCTCGTTTCGCTCCAGATTCGCTTTTTCCCGCGCTTTGCGTCAACGCCCCGGAAAGACCATCTGAAGCCAGATCAGCGCTGGTATATTCGCCCACCCCGAGCGGCTTTCGTCCGGGACCTCACGAATGTTTCTGTCGCCGCTCCCCCGGGAGGAGTGTTTGGAGCTGCCTGCGCAAACCGAACTCGCGCCCGCGTGGCGCACGATCTGCTCCGAGCTCAAACGCATCGTCGGGGAGACGACCTACGACATCTGGCTCGCGCCCCTCCAGCCGCAAGGCCTGGAGGGCGACCTGCTGATCCTCAAGGCCCCGGCGACGATCGAATCGTGGGTGTCAAACCGCTTCGGCCATATCGTGCAGAAGTGCGCGCAAGCAATCCTGGGACCCGATACGCAAGTCAGATTCACTGTCGAACAGGGCAAGGATGGCGGTCGTGACGACAGGCCGGGCAGGCCCCTGGTCCCGGAGGGAAGCTTCAACCCGCGCTACAGCTTTGACCAGTTCATCATGGGCAAGAGCAACCAGCTCGCCCACGCGGCGGCGCTGGCGGTTGCCGAACTCCCCGGACAGGCGTACAACCCCCTGTTCCTCCACGCCCCGCCAGGGCTCGGCAAGACGCACCTGCTGCATGCGATCGGCAACTACGTGCTCGCCTTTGGTGGTGGCGCAACGGTCAGATACACCACTGCCGAAGCGTTCACGAACCACTTCCTGAGCGCCCTGGGGTCCAGGTCGCTAGCTCCCTTCAAACGGGCCTACCGAGATGCGGACGTCCTGCTGATCGACGACGTTCAGTTCCTAGCCAGCAAGGCCAGGACCGAGGAGGAGTTCTTTCACACCTTCAATGCGCTGTACGAGAACGGGCGCCAGTTGGTCCTGACCTGCGATCGCCTGCCGCGTGCGCTCGTTTCGGTGGAGGAACGACTGCGGGAGCGATTCGAGTCGGGTCTGGTCGCCGACATCAGTCCTCCCGATCACGCCACCAGAGTCGCGATCCTCCGCAAGCGCATCGCGCTTGACGAAATCGAGATCGTCGATCAGGAGGTGCTGGAACTGATCGCCGAACGCGTCACCACAAACGTCCGTGCGCTCGAAGGTGCCCTAATCCGTGTCGTGGCCTACCACTCGCTTACCCAGCAGCCCATCGATCGGCCGCTGGCCGGACGGGCACTGGACTCGATGTATCCGACCGGCAAGCCGATGACAATCTCCATTGCCCACGTCCAGTCGGTCGTTGCCGCTCGTTACCAGCTGTCGGTCAAGGAGCTCGTTTCCGCCAGCCGAACCGCCCGGATAGCGTGGCCGCGCCAACTGGCCATCCAGCTCTCACGGGACCTGACCGATCAGTCTCTGCAGGCCATCGGGGAGGCTTTCGGCGGTCGCAACCACGCAACCGTCCTACATGCTTGCAAGCGCGTCTCGGATCGCCTGGCCCAGGATCAAGATCTGGCGCTAGACATCGCCGAATTGACCGAGGCGATCAACAAACGTCAAGCCGACCTCAACTGTTGACACACTTGTACGTCGCTCTCGTGCGAGAACTTTCCCGCTAACTGCATGTGATCGCGCACTTCTCCACAGCTTCTATTCGCTCTATGACTTCTACTTTCCTTCTGAGGTATTCATCGTGAAGATCTCACTCGAGCGCGACGTCTTGCTCGGTCAGTTGCAGACCGTTAGCCGCGTCGCCTCCACCCGTAGCGCCATCCAGGCTCTGTCGGGCGTACAACTGGCCGCCACCGTCTCTGGATGCGAGCTTCGCGCTACTGACATGGACGTTGGGCTTCGTGTCCCCTTGCAAGCCGACGTGGTCCGCGAAGGTGTCGTCGTGCTGCCGGCCCGGCTGCTCTTGGATGTGGTTCGCTCGCTTCCGGCTAATCAGGTCTCGCTGGAGCAAAGACCCTCAGAAGGGGATGTTGAGCTGGTTTCTGGCAACGCCACATTCCACATCCGGACTTTGCGGACCGAGGATTTCCCGCCCTTCCCAGAGCCGGATGCGGATGCCGCTGTCGAACTTCCGGCCGATGCCTTCATCTCGACGGCGCTGAAGGTCGCCGGATCGGCCTCACGTGATGAGACCAGGCCCGTCCTGACCGGGGTACTCGTATCGGCTTCAGATCGCGAATTGCGGATGGTGGCGACTGACTCCTACCGGCTGAGCGTCAAGGAGACCACACTGGAGGCTCCGCTGTCGGCCGCCTTCGAGGTCAATGTCCCAGCGCGCGCATTGCAAGAACTGGCGCGCCTCGTCACGCATGCGGGAGAGGAACGGCTCAACGTCAGCGTTCGCCAGAACCAGGTCCTGTTCACGCTCGGGCGCGTGATTCTGTCCTCCCGGTTGATCGATGGTCAATTCCCGAATTACCGTCAGCTGCTCCCTGAGAGCTTTGAGCACGAGCTGCGGATCGCCGGGAGCGAACTAACGGACGTCGTTCGCCGAGTCAGTCTCCTAGCCCAGAAGAACGCCCCTTTGCGCTTGGCCTTCACACCCGGCGAGCTGACGGTCTCGGCACAGACTCCGGACGTTGGCGAGGCGCGCGAGTCGCTCCCGGTGGCCTTTCAGGGGGAGCCGCTGGAGATCGGCTTCAATCCCGAGTTCCTGCGAGCGGGAGTGGAGGCGATCGAGGACGGTGACGTGCTCCTGAAGCTGATCAGCCCTTTGCGGCCGGGGTTGATCGAGGCGGCCGACGAGAGCCGCTTTCAGTATTTGATCATGCCGATCCGGCTGAACGTCTAACGCGACGATGAACATGAGTCGCCGGCGCTCAGCAGGCAGCGTGCCCGGAGCGCTGGTCGGCTAGTGCTCGTGCGATGCGTCAGCCTGCGCGACTTCCGCTGTTATGAGCAGTTCAAGGCTGAGTTCGGACCAGGGCTGACGGTGATCACCGGTCCCAATGGAGCCGGCAAGACGAACCTGCTCGAGGCGATCTACTTCGGGTGTACGGCCCACTCATGCCGAACCAGCAACGAGCGTGAGGTGGTCCGCTTCGGCGCCGCTGCGGCACGCGTGGTGATCGTGGCAGAGGGGACTGATGGGATGCACGAGCTGGCGGTGGGATTCGTGCCGGGGGAACCCAAGCGGATGCGCGTGGATGGAGCCTCCGTGGACCGGATGCTCGATGTCGAGCAGCGACCCCTTGTCAGCGTCTTCCTGCCTGACCGACTGGAACTGGTCAAGGGTCCTCCGGCGCTCCGGCGCGCACATCTGGATCATTTCGTTGCGGCGCTTTGGCCTGCGCGCGTGGCGACGCGACGCTTGTATGCCCAGGCCCTGGCCCAGCGCAACGCCCTGATCGCGCGCATCCGTTCGGGCGTCGCCAGGCGAGACTGGCTAGCCAGCTGGGATGCCGAACTGGCGCGTCACGGAATTGCTTTGATGGCCGATCGTCGCACGGCGATCGAGGCGCTGGCTGACTCGTTTGTGAGTCTGAACACCGAGCTGGGACTCGACGGCACAGTGACCATCTCATACCGTCCGCGCTCGCACGCGGTTGACGCCGATCAGCTCGCCGATGAGCTCGCCAGGCGTCTGGATAGCGATCTCGAGCGAGGCTTCACAGGCCACGGGCCGCACCGCGACGATGTCGCGCTGGCCCGCGGCGGTCGTGATCTGAGGTCCTACGGCTCGCAGGGGCAGCAGCGCCTCGCGCTTCTCTCCCTGCTGCTCGCTGAGCGCCAGACGATCGCCGAGCGCCGGCATGCGCTGCCGCTGATGTTGCTCGACGACGTGATGAGCGAACTCGACGGCGAGCGACGGCGAGCGCTGGCCAAGCTGCTGCGGACCGGCGGCGGGCAGTCGGTGATCACGACCACCGAACTCGATCACGTTCCGGGAGCCTCCGACGCTGGCGTGGCGCATCTGGCGCTTTCCGCCGGCCGGCTTTTGTGCGAGGCGGCGGCGTGACTCCACACCGGCGCTCCCCGCGGCCGTTGACCTCTGCGCTCGAGGCGATCGCCGATGAGTTGGCCCCGGAGTCGGTGCTGGCTGACGTCCAGCGCGCGTGGCGCAAAGCTGTCGGCGAGGCGATCTCCGCTCAGGCGCAGCCGACGGCTGAGCGCGGCGGCGTGGTCACGGTCTCGTGCTCGGCTTCGGTGTGGGCTCAGGAACTGGACCTGATGGCACCGCAGATCATCGAGCGTCTCAACGAGCTGCTTAGGCGGGGCCGGGTGCAGCGACTGCGATGCGTGGCCGCAGGCCCTCTCAGATAACGGCTAAAGGCCCAGATTTCTTGCCTCTTTGCAGGCAAAAGACGCCAGATCAGCGATAGTTTCAACCGCTCGTTGTGCTATTGTTCTGTACACCAGTTTTCGAACGCCCCGGCGCCCTGACATATGCGCGGGTCCGGGGCGTCTCAACGTCATCGGAGGATCGTTGACGAACGACGACGGCGCTGCCGGGCGCCCCCAGCCAGGATCCAGTTACGACGCGCAGGACATCACCGTGCTCGAAGGCCTTGAGGCGGTGCGTAAGCGACCCGGTATGTACGTCGGCTCGACCGGGCCCCGAGGTTTGCATCATCTTGTCTACGAGGTTGTTGATAACTCTGTTGATGAGGCCTTGGCCGGCTACTGCGACGAGGTTTCGGTAACGATCCACCCCGACAACTCGGTGACCGTGGTCGACAACGGCCGTGGGATCCCCGTGGCGACCATGGCCAAGGAGCAGCGCCCAGCCGTGGAGGTCGTGCTAACGGTCCTTCACGCCGGCGGCAAGTTCGGCGACGGCGGGGGATATAAGGTCTCCGGCGGTTTGCACGGAGTCGGCGTGTCCGTGGTCAACGCACTGTCCGAGCAGCTCACAGTGGAGGTGCGCCGCGACGGCTTCACGTGGACCCAGCGCTACGAGCGCGGCAAGCCGATGACCGAGTTGAGCAAGGGCGCGCCGACGAACGAGACCGGCACCACGATCACCTTCCTGCCCGACGCGGACATCTTCGAGGACCTCGATTTCGACTTCACCACGATTGAGCAGCGACTGCGCGAGACGGCCTTCCTGACGGCTGGCTTTCGGATCACCCTCGTCGACCTGCGCGGTGACGGGCACCGCGCCGAGTTCCGCTATGACGGCGGAATCGTCGACTTCGTCTCCTACCTCAACCAGAACAAGGAGCCGATCCACAAGAACGTGATCTCGCTCTCGGGCGACGGCAAGGAGGGCGCGGTCGAAGTCGCGATGCAGTGGAACGCGTCCTACCAGGAGTCGGTGTTCTCGTTCGCCAATAACATCAACACGATCGAGGGCGGGTCCCATCTCAGTGGCTTCCGCTCCGCGCTGACGGGCGTGCTGAATAAGTACGCGCGTGACAAGGGCTTTCTGAAGGAGAAGGACGACAACCTCGCCGGCGAGGACGTGCGCGAGGGCCTGACCGCCGTGATCTCGGCCAAGCTGACCGATCCGCAGTTCGAAGGCCAGACCAAGACCAAGCTCGGGAATCCCGGCATGGCCGGGTTCGTGCAGTCGATCGTCAACGCCCGCTTGGCGGAGTTCCTGGAGGAGAACCCGCGCGATGCCAAGGACGTGCTCACCAAAGCCGTTCAGGCGGCCCAGGCCCGAGCCGCCGCGCGCAAGGCGCGCGACCTCACGCGTCGTAAATCAGCGCTGGAGAACTCGACACTGCCCGGCAAGCTCGCCGACTGCTCGGTCAAAGATCCATCGCTCGCGGAGCTGTTCGTCGTCGAGGGCGATTCGGCCGGTGGCTCTGCCGTCAGCGCCCGGGATCGAAACACTCAGGCGATCCTGCCGCTGCGGGGCAAAATCCTCAACGTCGAGAAGAGCCGCATCGACAAGGTGCTGAGCAACACCGAGATCCAGGCCCTGATCACCGCGATCGGCACCGGCGTCCGCGACGAGTTCGACATCACCAAGGCGCGCTACCACAAGGTTGTGCTGTTGACCGACGCCGACGTCGACGGCGCTCATATCCGCACTCTCGCTCTCACGCTCCTGTTCAGGGAGATGCAGCCGTTGATCGAGGCCGGCTACGTGTACATCGCCAAGCCGCCGCTTTACGCCCTGCGCCAAGGACGCAAGCACCGCTACATCGAGCGCGAGTCAGAGCTTGAGGACATCCTGCTCGGCGATAAGTTCGAGCGGATCGAGGTTTTCGACCGCTACAACAAGCAGTTCAAGCTCACCGATACGCGCTGGAAGCGCTTTTCGCGGCTGCTCAAGCAATATGAGGGGTGGGCGGCGGCGCTCCGTTCCGCCCACGGCCACGGCATCGTTGCGTTCGTGCAGGAGGGGAGACTGCTCGAGGAGCAGATCACCGATGTCGAGGGCCTGCTGCGTCACATCCGTAAGGAATCGCAGAACGGCGACGCACACAGCACCGAACTCCTGGCCGAGGACGAGATCGAGATCGTGGTCAGGACGATCGAGCGCAAGAGCGGCCTTGCCAGCACGCATCGCGTACGCCGCTCGGCGTTGGAGGCCAACGAGTATCAGCACCTGGCCGACGTTCACGCCGACCTTGCAGCACTTGCCGGCTCGCCGCCGTTCCAGGTCAAACTGGGCGATCAATCCAGCGAAGCGTCGAGTTTCGAGGAGCTACGCGCGACGATCCTGGCCGTCGCCCAGAAGGGCGTCGACTACGTTCGCTTCAAGGGACTCGGGGAGATGGATGCCGATGAGCTGCGCGACACGACGATGGATCCGGCCTCACGGACGCTGGTGCAGGTGACGATGGAGGATGCCGCGTCCGCCGACCTCGTGTTCGCGATGTTGATGGGCGATCAGGTCGAACCGCGTCGCGCCTTCATCGAAGAGAACGCCCGGCTCGTGACCAACCTGGACGTGTAAGCGATGTCAGCGATCGACACGATCGGCGGGGGCAACATCGAGCCCCGCGGGCTCGAGGAGGAGATGCGTTCGGCGTATCTCGACTACGCGATGTCGGTGATCGTCGGGCGGGCGCTGCCCGATGTCCGCGACGGCTTGAAGCCCGTGCACCGCCGCGTCCTGTACGTGATGAATGAGCTGGGTCTGCAGCCGGGTCGCAAGCACGTCAAGTGCGCCCAGATCGTCGGCGAAGTAATGGGCAAATATCACCCGCACGGGGACGCGTCTATCTACGACACCCTGGTTCGTCTGGCGCAGGACTTCTCGATGCGCTATCCGCTCGTCGACGGCCACGGCAACTTCGGCAACATCGACGGGTACGGCGCAGCGGCGATGCGCTACACGGAGGCTCGGCTCGACCGTCTGGCGACCGAGATGTTGCGCGATCTCGACGCCGAGACGGTCGACTTCGTGCCGACCTACGACGGCACGCGCCAAGAGCCGGTCGTGCTTCCGTCGCGCTTCCCGAATCTGCTCGTCAACGGCGCCTCGGGGATCGCGGTCGGGATGGCCACCAATATCCCGCCGCACAACCTGAGGGAGGTCATCGGCGCCACGATCGCCTACCTCGAGGACCCCGAGATCGACGTCGAGGCGTTGATGAAGCACATCAAAGGCCCCGACTTCCCGACCGCGGGCACGATTCTCGGGCGCGAAGGCATCCGGGAGGCCTACGCCAGCGGCCGCGGCCGTGTGCGCGTGCAGGCCAAGGCGCACATCGAGCCGATCCAGCAGGGCAAGGAAGCGATCATCGTCACCGAACTCCCCTACCAGGTCCGCAAGGGCGGCGAGGGCGGACTGATGATGAAGATCCGCGATCTGGTGATCGATAAGAAGATCTCCGAGATCTCCGATCTACGGGACGAGTCCGACCGCCACGGAATGCGGATCGTGATCGAGCTCAAGCGCGACGCGATCCCCAAGGTCGTGCTCAACAAGCTGTACAAGCACACACCGATGCAGACGACGTTTGGCGTCAACATGGTGGCGCTCGTCGACAACGTGCCGCGCACTCTCTCGCTTCGCGAGGTGATCGGCCACTACGTCGATCACCAGCGCGAGGTGGTCATCCGCCGCACGCAGTTCGAGCTGCGCCGCGCCGAGGAGCGTGCCCACGTGCTGGAGGGCCTGCTGGTGGCGCTGCAAAACCTCGACGAGGTGATCGCGCTGATTCGCGCCTCGCGCGATCCGGGCGCGGCCCGTACAGGACTCGTGGAGCGTTTCGACCTGACGGTGATCCAGGCGCAGGCGATCCTGCAACTGACGCTGAGCCGGCTCACGGCGCTCGAGGCCGACAAGATCCAGCAGGAGCACGCCGACCTGGTGGAGCGGATCAAGGAGTTGCGTGAGATCCTCGGCGACGAGAGCCGGGTCAACGCGTTGATCAAGGACGAGCTGAGCGAGATCCGCGACGCCTACGCCGACGAGCGCCGGACGGAGATCACGCACGCCGAAGGCGAGATCGACATCGAGGATCTGATCGCCGACCAGCAGATGGTGATCTCGATCACCCACTCGGGCTACATCAAGTCGCTGCCGCTCTCGACCTACCGCCAGCAACGGAGGGGCGGGGTGGGCGTCACCGGCATGGACATGAAGGACGACGACTACATCGAGCACCTGTTCGTCTCCTCGACGCATGACTATCTGTTGTTCTTCACCAATCGCGGCAAGATCTACCGGCTGAAGGTCTACGAATTGCCCGAGGCTTCACGGACCGCCAAGGGGCGTGCGCTGGTCAACCTGCTGCCGCTGCGCGATGGCGAACGCGTGCAGTCGGTCCTCTCGACGCGCGACTTCACGGAGGGCAAGTACGTGGTGTTCGCGACGCGCAACGGGATCGTCAAGAAGACCGAGTTCCTTGCTTACAACACGCCGATCAAGGCCGACGGGATCATCGCGATCAACATCCGCGACGACGACGAGCTGATCGCTGTACGCCGGACCAGCGGGCACGACGACATCATCATGGTCTCGCGCTCCGGTCAGGCCGCGCGCTTCAGCGAGGACGCCGTCCGCGCGATGGGCCGTGACACCAGCGGCGTGCGCGGCATGAACGTCTCCCAGAAGGACAATGCCGTGCTGGCGATGGACGTCGCGCGTGATGATCAGGAACTGCTGGTGGTGACCGAAAACGGCTACGGCAAGCGCACGCCGATTCCCGACTACCCGGTCAAGGGCCGCGGGACGATGGGCGTCAAGACGATCACCCTGACCGAGAATAAGGGTGCACTGGCGGGAGCGCTGGTCGTCCGTGAACATCAGGAACTCGTCTTCATCTCCCAGAACGGGATGGTCCAGCGCACCTCGGTCCGAGGCATCAACCGCTACGGCCGCGCCTCGCAGGGCGTCAAGGTGATGAACATCCGCGACGATGACCAGGTCAGCGCCGTCGCCCTGATCGTCGAGTCAGAAGCGGCCACGGCGGCGCCCGTCTTCGACGACGACGCCGCCCCGCCTGAGGGTGATGATGTCGTGCTCGACGCTGGCGAACCCGTTGACGAGCCGCCGGATTCTGAGGAGTAGACAGCTGGGCGGCACCTGCCGCCGTGCTCCTGAGGATCAGGCGCCCGAACGCGCCAGTTAGCGACCAGCCGAGCCGATGGGGCGGAAGCCTTTGGCGACATCGGACCTATTCGCTACTCTTCTGCCTACCAGAGAAAGGAGGTGGTCCGAACTTGTCTGACAGTTTATGCGGGACCCTGGAGGTGTCCGGCCGCTAGGTCGGAGGCTGACCCCGCTTGGCGGAGTCCACCCGTGACACCGTCGGAATGAGTGCCCGGGATTAGTCCCTCCGGCTTATCAGGCTCATTCCGGGTTCAAGCAGCCGTAGTGCTTTCGGAGGGCGCCGTGTCGACGGCGCCCTCCGTGCGTTCGGGCCCGGTAGTTCCGGCGATCCGGCAAACCCGGTGACCGCGACGCTTCCGTGCCTTGGCGGCGCCTGCGAGATTGTCTAGGCTGGATCGCATGTGCCGAAACATCCGAACCCTTTACAACTTCGAGCCGCCGGCGACCAACGAGGAGATACACGCGGCCGCGCTGCAGTACGTGCGGAAGATCAGCGGCTTCACCAAGCCCTCACAGGCCAATCAGGAGGCCTTTGCGCGGGCCGTGGAGGCCGTCGCTGCCGCCTCGGAGGAGCTGCTGAGCGGACTGAGCACCTCAGCGCCCAGTAAAGATCGCCAAGTCGAGGCCGCCAAGGCCCGGGCTCGCGCCACGCAGCGCTACGCAGCCTAGGCTGCGAAGTAGGACCGCCAGGCGGCGGGAATAGTCGGGCTCGCCACGTGGATGAACACGTGCGGGCTGGGTGTGCGCGGTTCCTTGATCAGTTTCATTCCCGCCTGGCGCAGCAGCGTGTTTCCCTTGCGCCGGTTGCACGGGGCGCAGGACGCGACGATGTTCTCCCAGCTTGACGCGCCGCCCTTCGATCGCGGCACCACGTGGTCGACGGTCAGATTCGAGCGCGAGCCGCAGTACTGGCACATCCAATCATCGCGCGCGAACACCGCGCGGCGGGTGATCTTGCGGCGATGGGCGTCCCGCGGGATGTGAACGTAGCTGACCAGCCTGATCACCACGGGCCGCGCGATCGTCGCGGTGGCGGAGTGAAGCCTCCACTCGCCGTGCTCGATGACCTCCGCCTTGTCTTTGAGCAGCAGGACGATCGCCCGCCGGACCGTGCACACGTTGATCGGCTCGTAGGTCGCGTTGAGGACGAGCACCCGTCCGACTTCAGGCCCGCGCCGCTGGTGCTCGAAGGGCGGCGCGGACCGTGGCGGGGCTGGTGGTACCGTCGGGCTGCCCATGGCTCGCTCCGCGTCAGTTTAGCGGGGGTGCAAGCGCCCCCGGTGCGATCGGAAGGTCCGATCGCGCGCGCAGCCGTCCGTCCCTGGCCGGCGCTTGCGGCCGGGCCGTCAGGCAACCGGAAACGATCCCAGCACGCGCAACGCCTCCGTTTGCTCACCCAATCTCGCCAGGGCGTCCACCACATGCGGCTCGCTATCGCGGCCCTCCAGGTCGACGAAGAACATGTAGCGGCCCAGGCCCTGTTTGCGTGGGCGCGATTCGATCCGGGTCAGGTTGACACCGCGGTCGGCGAACTCCGACAGACAGGCCACGAGCCAGCCCGGGGACTCCGAGCCCGCGCCCCAGAAGACGATCGCGGTCTTCCACGGACCGAGCGGGACCGGCTGCTCACCGGGCATCCCGGGCGATGCGCCGACCGGTCCGAGCCAGGCGAACCGGGTCTCGTTGCCGGCGACATCCTCAACCCCGGCGCGCAGCACCTGGCATCGGTAGCGCAGCGCGGCGAGCCGGTTACCGAGCGCCGCCCACGGCTGGTCGCTGGCCGCCACCGTTCGCACCGCTTCTGCCGTCGAGCTACCGGCGAGCACCTGCGCACCGGGAAGGCGTGAGCGGATGAAGCGTGCGCACTGAGCACTGGCGTGGGGATGGGAGACTACGACCTCGATCTCCGAAAGCTGAAGCTCGGTCCGCGCGATCAAGCACTGGCGGATCGGGTGCACGACCTCTCCGACGATCGCCACGTCCTCGGTCTCGATCGCCAAGGCGTCGAGCGTGGCGTTGACCGAGCCCTCCAGCGAATTCTCGATCGGGACCAGTGCTCGGTCCACTGTGCCGTCGTGGACGGCCATCACGGTGTCGTAGATTGTCGCCAGCGGGACGAGCTCCAAGTCGGCCTCGCCAACCGAGGCGATCAGCGCCTCCTGGGTGAACGTGCCCTCAGGCCCGAAATAACCGACCCGCATCGACGATGCCGGCTATCCCGGCTTCTGAGGGCTGCCGCCTTGCGCCAGCGCGATCTGGATCGCCTGATTCTCTTCGGGTGAGAGTTCCAGCTCCCCGCGCCCCTCGTGCACCTGCTTGGCGTACATCCGCGCTTGATCGCGATGCTGGATCGACGACAGTACGACGCCTGACCGGGAGGCGTCCAGCAGCGCGATCGAGGTCGACTGGCGCCCTGACATCTCGCCGTAGGCGTCATAGCGCACCAGGGACCGATAGGCGATCGCACCGTCGAGCCGATGCTCGGCAGTCTGCATGCGGCCGTCGAGGTGGGCCGCCACGTCTTGGACGTACTGGTGCAAGGCCTCAAACTGTCCCTGCAGGTCGGCGGCGTGGGCGACGAGATCCTGCTGGCGCCCGCCCAGCACGATGCGCTGGTCGGTGCGCACGCGGCGCAAGCGAATGGCCAGTCCGGCGCTCAGGCCGAGCGCGACTGCAGCGACCGCCCCGGCCGCGACCGCCACGATCCCCGTGGTGCTTGTGAGCTCGTGCACCGAGGGAAGGATAGGCGGATCGCCGGAGCACCTCGGCCTTGAGGGCCCGTCAGGGCGTCTGCCGCCCGTGCGGCCAGGCCGGGATGGTAGGTGCCGTGATTCGAAATCTCGCGCCGGCAACTTGCGAGATCTGCCCCCGACAATCTCGAATCACGACTTAGGAGAAGGTCACCGGGAACGACAGCGAGTTGTTCGAGAGGTTCTTCTCTCCGGGCACGGGTTCGATCGTGGCCTGAACGGTGTACGTGCCGCGCGGTGGCACCTTGGAGAGCGTCACCTGACAGGTGGTTGACTGGCCCGCGATGGTCTGGGGGACGGTGGTCTGACCGCTCACCCCCGTGCCGCTGACCGTCACCTTGCAGACGACGTTGGTCTCGTTGTTGGTGCCACCGTTGGTGAAGCTGAGCGTGAACGCCGGCGCCGGACTGGCCGTGATCGAATTGGTCGACCCGGTCTGGAGCGTGGTCCCGGCGACGCTGACGGAATTGAGCGCATGCCCGTGCAGGCCGGGCGCGATCTTGCCGGTGCGGGTGGCCGGGAGCGAGACGTGCAGCTGGCCGGCGATGAAGCTGGGGGTCAGCCATTCGATGTTGGGCAGGAACTGGCGCCCCACGATTGTCTGCCCGTTGGTGCCGCCGATGCCAATGCCGGCACCATGCAGCGCACTCACCAACTGGGGCACGGCATAGTCCTTGTAGAGCACGTCGGAGGAATAGAAGCGGGCCATCTCGGCCGCGATCGCGTTGATCGCGTCCTTGCTGGCTGACGTGCCCAACGCCGGTTGGATCTGCGTCGCGATGTTGGTGATCCCGTCGAGGCGCATCCGCAACGCCAGCAGCAGTTGCTGCTGGGCGGTCTTGACCGCGTCGGGCACGCCGATGCTCTGGGCGCGGTTGAGCTCGTTGGTGGCGTTGACGCGCGTCTGGTTGATCTGGGTCTGGAGGTTGGTGGCGTTGCTGGAACCGCCGCCGCTGGCCAGGATCGTGAAGAACTGCGAGCCCGTCTGGTCTGACTGCTCGATCAGGGAGGAGACGTTGTTGGAGTAGTCCTTGAGCGCGCTGTTGGCTGCGCTGACCTGGCAGCTGTGCACGCCGACGGCGATCAGGACGATGATGATGATCAGCGCGACAGCCGCCACCGCTTGGCGCGCCCTGACCGCCTGACGGTCGGTGGGCGGTCGGCGACCGGTCCCCGACGGTCGGCGCCTACGCGCGGCTGGGCGAGGCGTTGTACGAGGCGCTGTCTGAGGCTCGTCTGCCTCGTCGAAGAACGACAAAGCTCGATCGCTCCTTGCCGGTACCGGGAAAAGCCCAGTATGACCGCCGCCCCGGCCGGATTCGCAACTCGCAAGCGGTCGTGCACACGCCCGGCTGCCCTTGCCGCGCGGCGCGCCTCCGCAGGGACGCGGGCCCGCGTGTGGAAAAGCCCACTGTGAGCGCGAGCCAGCAGCCCACCGCGCGTCAAGCTGCCCGGACCGCCGGCGCTGGCGCAGCGGCGCGTCCGGCGCCGCTGGTGCTCGATCGCTATCGACTGCATCGGCGTCTGGGGGCCGGCGGATTCGGGACCGTGTGGCTGGCGCGCGATGAGCGCTTGGATCGCGAGGTGGCGGTCAAGATCGTGCCGCGTGCCCGGGTGATCGAGGGCCGGCTCGAGCGCGAGGCTCGGGCCACCGCGAGGCTCGCGCACCCCGGGATCGTGACTCTGTACGAGGCTGCGGTGGATGACGAAGGGGCATATCTTGTCTCAGAGTTGGTCCGAGGGTTCACGCTCGACGCGCTGCTGGCCGACGGGCGATTGTCAGATCGCGACATCGTCGTGATCGCGATCGCGCTCTGCGACGCGCTGACCCACGCCCACGCCCAGGGCGTCGTGCACCGGGACGTCAAGCCTTCCAACGTGCTGGTGCCTGACGTCCCGGCCAGCCCGGCCCAGGTGGCCAAGCTGACCGACTTTGGGGTCGCGCGCGTGATCGGGGGCGATTCCCTGACCATGACCGGCGACGTGATCGGCACGCTGGCGTACATGTCTCCCGAGCAAGCCGAGGGCCGAGAGGCGGGTCCCCCTGCCGATCTCTACTCGCTGGCGCTCGTGATCTACGAGGCGCTGACCGGGACCAACCCCGTCAGGGTCGCCTCGGCGGCTCAGCGCGCTCGCCGGTTGGGGGCGTATCTGCCGCCGCTGCGCCGCCAGCGCCGTGATCTGCCTCGCGAGCTGGGTCGGGCGGTCGACCTTGCGCTGCGCCCGCGCCCGCGTGAGCGGGGAACGATCGGCGAATTGCGCAGCGCGCTGGTGATCGCACGCGACCAGGTGCAGGACCAGCCCGGCGTTGTAAGCGGTCGGTGGCGCCGAGGGGACGAAGCAGTGAGTTCTGAGTCCGGGCTCGGCGAGGCGTCGGGCGGATGGCCGCCGGGCGCGACGCCGCGCGGCCAAGAATCCCCTGGCGTGCAGCCGCCGGCCGATCAACTGCCGTCCGGCCAGGACCACGCTGCCGATGCGGAGCCTCGGATCGCCGGCCGCGACGTCTGGGTCGGCCGTGCGCTTGGCGTCCTGGCGGCGGCGGTGCTCACCGGTTGGCTGTGCTCACGGATCTTGCATCCGTCGCCGCTGGCCCCGGCCGCCGCCGGCCTTGTCGCCGGTGGGCTCACGCTGCTGCTGCCGCGGTTTGGGTTTATGGCGCTGACCGCGAGCGTTTGCCTCGTCGCGCTGTTCCAGGAGCAGCCCGGCGCCGCGCTGGTGGTCCTGGCCGGGGCCCTCGTGCCCGTGATCGTGCTCGCTCGCCGGCCGCAAGCCTGGCCGCTGGCCGTCGCGGCGCCGGCGCTGGGGCTGATCGGCC
>CALAQT010000467.1 GCA_937888775.1 uncultured Actinomycetes bacterium
CGAGCACGACATCGGCGACCACGACATCGGCGGGGGTGCCATCATTCGCGAGCGCTACAAACTGCCAGCAGCTCGCCGGCGTAGGGGCCAAGTTCGCGCAGGCGATGTCGGCTGCCACCCGCGGCGGTAAGCTCGATCTCCAAACCGCAGTGAGCGCCTACCAGGCTCTGGCCAGTGCGGCGCCCGGGCAGATCCGTCCCGACGTCCAGGTCATGGCGCAGGCGTTCTCCTCCTTCGCAGCCGCACTCTCGAAGGCTGGCTACACACCGGGCAAGGTCCCGACCGCTGCTCAGATAACCGGGCTCCAAACGGCCGCTCAGGTATTCAGTCAGCCCAAGCTCCGTGCGGCCGCGCAGCGCCTCTCGGCCTGGGCGCACCAGAACTGCGGCTAGCCTCGCCGAGCGCAATCTGAGAGCGCCGCTCAAAGCAGCGTGTCCCGAGGCGAGCGCCTGCGACCGGGGACGTTGCCCAGCCCGAAGTAGAGGATGCACCGGGCTGGCCGGCCGGGGACTTCCGCTTGAAGCGCGGTCTGCGCTCCGCTGATCTGTGGCGTCAGGCCGTCGCCAACGACCCGTGGCTGAATGCCCTCCCGGTGAGCCTCCCAGCGCTCCCGAGTGTGCGCTAAGCGTTCCGTACTGAGAGCCCCTAGCCGCGTGCCTCAGCCGACCTCAGTCGGACGGCCTCGGCGCAAGCGAGCCATCCGGCGCAACCCGCTCGGGGATCACGGCGAAGACTGTGGAGCTCGAGGGCGTAAGGTCGCTACCGTCTGTTGCCGTGACCCGACTCGTGCGCGACAAGGAGCTGTCCGATCTGCTCGCCGATGCGGTGCGTCAAGGTTGGCGCATCGAGCGCGAACGCAAGCACGTCAAGTGCCTGGCTCCCGACGGACACACGATGGTGGTGGTTGGATACTCCGCCCACGGCAATCGCGCACTGGAGAACGCCCGCGCCGAACTCCGACGCGCCGGGTTGCGGGTCTGACGATCACTCAGACCGCGTTCGCTGGACGTTGGGTGAGCGGACGGCGTGACGGCTGTTTCTCCGACAGGTTGCTGCTCTCGAAGCGATCAGAGGTGTGCCGCTCAGGGCACCAGAACGATCTTGCCGTGCCGGCCGTGCTGTTCGGCAAGGCGGTGAGCATGGGCGGCCTCGGCCAGCGGGACGGTCTCAGAAACCCGGGTCAGCAGCGCACCAGCAGCCACCCTGTGTACAAGCTTGCGGAGGGCTTCGGTGTCGTGCTCGATGAGCATCGGCCGCTGGGTGATCCCGCGACCGGCATCGTCGTGGACAGCCCGGGTGCTGACGATCGTGCCCCCGTCTGCGACGGCTGGGAACACCTGCGCTCCAACCGACACCGCGTCCAGCACGCAAGAGAAGGAGCCGATCGTCGAGAGCTGGGCATCGCGGGGCAGGACCGTCTCGGCGCCGAGCGCGCGAACCCACTCGTCGTCGTCGGTTCCCGCCACGGCGGTTACGCGCAGTCCCGCGGCGACCGCGAGCTGGACGGCGAAGGAGCCCACGCCGCCGGAGGCCCCGGTGATCAGGATCTGAGCTCCCCGTGGTGCATGCAGCAGCGCGATCGCCTGCTGGGCTGTCAACGCGTTTAGAGGCACCGTCGCGGCCTGCACCGGATCCATGCTCGGCGGCAGATCGACCAGCCATTCCGCTCGCAAGAGGACGAGCTCCGCGTAGGCGCCATAGCGGCCATGCGCCATGTACCACGGGATCATCCCCACCACCCAGTCGCCAACGGCCCAGTCGGCCACGTCGTCGCCTATCGCCGTTACCTCGCCAGCGAGATCCCAACCGAGCACGTACGGCGGCCCTGCGATGTCGAACCCCGGGGCAAAGAACCCCTGCCGGGCTCCAAGGTCGGTCGGATTGACGTTGGCCGCCGCTAAGCGAACAACCGCGTCACCCGAGCCAAGATCCGGGTCGGGAAGTTCTTGTACCTGGAGCACCTCGGGCCCGCCGGGCTCGGTGACGACAACCGCTCGCATGATCGGAGCCTAACCCTTTTCGTTAGCCGTCCAAGCTTCTCCAGCGCCACGGCCACAGGCAGGGCGCAAAACATTCGCCTAACGCCAACACGTCCATGCAACCTTGGTCGGACCATCGGACGCATAGCGGGCAGATCGACGTGACGCGTACTGAGAAGGGGCGACTGCACAGCACGCGACATGTGAGCAGCGGGCACGGTTCGATCGTGCCGGTCACGATCATGCTGATGCTGATGCTGATGCTGATGCTGATGCTGATGCTGATGCTGATGCTGA
>CALAQT010000468.1 GCA_937888775.1 uncultured Actinomycetes bacterium
GTTTGAGTTGGAGGTTCGCGCGGCCGCTCAAGTTCCGCGAGCGTTGTGGGCGCCCACATGATGTCAGCAAATTGGTTCGGTGTCGGCCTAATTTCGAGTTGGAGCGACGACCTCTGTCTTCGGCGGCGACACAGGGGAGTGGCTGGTGCCATGAGAGCGCCCACCCCGGTCTCACAGCCCAGCATCAACAGCGTCGACTGTCACTGGAACCTGCCGTGATCCGGCTAGCACTCACCGTCGGCGCGCTCGCGGTCTTGGTCGGCTGCGGCTCGACGGCGTCGAGCCCGGCGGCCAGCGCCACCCAGGCCCCGCCCACTGTCGCCGCGACCGCCACCCCTACGCCCGCAGGGGGGAGCGTGAGCTACACCGTCAGCGGGGACGCCAGCCTTACCGTCAGCGCTCCCACGAGTGGGTCCTGCGGCGTCGGCGGGGCTGGCTGGGGCGTCACAACCGACGCGAACGCCTTCGCGGTCGTTGTGCCCACAGTCCAGTACACCGGCGATGGCACCTATCAGCTGACCGCCGCGCCCAACGCCTTCGTGCTGGTGAGCATCGACTCTGCAACACCGCCAACCCACATCACCGATGTGAGCGGGGCCGTGACGATCAGCCAAGGTGGCAAGGCGGCGACGCTCGACGCGGTGGGGGGGCGGACACTGCCCCCCACCTACACCCAGACCACCGGTCACTACGTGGTCCACGCCACCATGACCTGCCCGTGACCCTGTGAGAGATCAGAACCAGGGGCCCTCTGCTAGCCGGGTGACCTGCGTCTAGTCGGCTACTTCGCAGCTGCTGACGTCAAGGAGTGCGCAGGTGCCGGGGACGGACCCCAGCCTCGTCAACGTCCCCGGCGCTGCGTTTCCCGGTAACGAGGCCCTTATCCCGGGATCGTGCGTGAGCGGGTGGAACCGGGGTTCTCTGGCAGGATGCCGCGTCAAACAGGAAGGACGGAACAGGGCGATCGATCTCGGGGCGTAGGGGAGCAGGGCAAGGTCGCGACCAACGGCTCTTCAGCTGACAGGGGATGCGACATAGGGACGCCTCCAACCTCGTGGTCCTCGCACCTCGTTGTCTTGCCGTTCCTGGGCTGGCGGACTGGCCGGGTGGTTGGTACCAACCGTAGTAATCCACACTGAGTGGTCTCTCAGGAGTGATGGCCCACGACGGCGAGAATTCCTGTGACGATCCCGGCAATTACGCCGAGAGCGGTAAGGATCGCGAACACGACGACCGCCACATCCCACTTTGTCAGCTGCTTCTGCTGTTGGAGATTGGTTATCGCTTCTTGTACCGCCTCCAACCGCGTGGCCAGAATCGCGTCGTTCACCGATGCGATTTTCTCCAGCGTCGCCTCTGCGGGTAGCCGGTTCTCAACAAGCCGAAGCCTCTGGCGGAGGTCAGCGACGCGCGTCTCGACGGCATCCGCAACCGCATCCTCCACGCTTGGGGCGCGCAAACCCGCTCCCCCTAGCCCAGCGAGTGAGCCCCCCGGTCGCCGACTCAGATTGGATCGAGCAGGGTGGTCATGCGGCGGTCAACGGCGCGGGGGAATGCGCCGGGGTCTCGGTTGCCGACCTGGCAGGACGTTCGTCGCTGATCATACGGCCGTCCCGCAGCTGGATGACCCGGTCGGTTCGGGAAGCGAGCTCGAGATCGTGCGTCACGAGGACAAAGGACACGCCGCTCTCGGCATTGATGCGGCGCATGAGCTCGAGCAACGAGATGGCGGTCACCGTGTCGACCTCGCCCATCGGCTCGTCACCAAGCACCAATGATGGGTGGTTGATCAAGGAGCGAACGATGGCGACCCGCTGCTGCTCTCCGCCAGACATCTGCGTGGGTCGATGATCCCATCGCTTCGCCAGACCGACTTCGTCAAGCAGGCTGCCGGCACGCTTGGCGGCCGCCTGGCGATCACCGCCCGAATAGCGCAGCGGCAACAGGACATTCTCCATCGCGGACAGGGTCGGGAGTAGGTTGAACTCCTGGAAAACAAAGCCAATGCGCTTGCTGCGAATCTCCGCTCGCTGGTTATCGGAGATGGTTCCTGCCTCAACGCCGTCAACGAGAAGCTGTCCGAGCGTGGGTCGCATCAACAGACCCATGCAGTCGAGCAGCGTCGTCTTGCCACTCCCGGATCTGCCGACGATGGCGACGAACTCGCCTTGCTCAATCGTGAGCGTAACCCCGTCGAGCGCCTTGACCAGCGACTCGCCTTTGCCGTACTGCTTGGTCAGACCAATCGTCTCGATGCTCGCCATTTTGCGTGCTCCTTACTGCGCGCGCAGCGCGGTGACTGGATCCATCTTCGCCGCCCGCACGGCCGGTATCACACCCGCGCCGGCGCCGAGCGCGACCGCAAAGCCGAGTGCGATCGCGGTCAGTCGCGGGGTGATCAAGAACAGGCCGCCGCTGGGATCGCCGCTGTTGATGGCGAGCGTCAGCAGGACACCGAGGATGAATCCGATGACCCCGCCCAGCAGCCCCATCACCGTTGATTCGGCGAGGAACTCGCCGAGAATGTTTCGTGTCTTGGCGCCGATCGCCTTCTTGAGTCCGATCTCCCGGGTCCTCTCGGTGACCGACATGATCATCGTGTTGACGACCGAGAGACCGCCGATGATCAGCGCCAGCAGGGCAGCCGCCGTGGTCATGAAGGTGAAGACCGCGCCTCCGGACTTGAAACTGCTCACGAGGTCGCTCGGCTTGGTCGCCTTCACTCCCGGAACCGCACTGGTGATCCGGTCAGCCAGGGCATCGAGGTTCGCTCCCGGCTGCCCAAAGGCGACTGCCCCGGTGATGAGCGTGTAGGGATCGATGCTCGCTCGAATGGCTTTGGGGAGACTCTCTCCCATCAGTGTCTGCGCGTCGTGCAGGCTCACATAGGCGCCGCTGTCCGGCGCCGTCAGCGTTTGATTGAGGATGCCGACCACCGTGAATTGGTGGTTGACGAAATCCGCCGTCGCGTCGGAGGGGCGCACCGGCAGGTCAATCGTGTCCCCAACATGCTTCTTGAATTCGGCAGCTATCGAAGCGCCGAGGGTGACTTCATAGGAGGCGTTGGATCCTGGCGAGTGGCCGCTCGCCAGCGTGACCCTGAGTGCCGAGTGCTCGAAGGTGGCCGGATCGTAATTCATGATGTAGTCCGGAACACTGAAGCTCACCGCCGATACGGCACCGGGCTTCGCCGCCACCTCAACCACCGGCGCAGCAGCGATGACGCCCTTGGCTTGTTTGATGCTGCTCAGTGACGAGAGCGACATGAAGCTACTCCCGACAGCGCCGCTGCCGGCGTCACTTCCGATCTGGATGCTGCTGCTGTAGTAGGTGACGCCGCCACCCAGCAGCATGTTGAAGTGCTCCGCAAGGGCACCCATCGTGGTCAGGGCGAAGATGCCCATGACGATGCCTGTGACCGTGAGGGTGGTGCGCAACTTCCGCCGCCAGAGGTTTCTCAGCAACTCCATTTGCGTATCTCCGGGTTGAACCGCCTATTACAAGCCTCATGATCGAAGCTGCCGAGGGCGATCTGCCAGAGCCGAACGTCACGTCGAGCGCAGTCATTTGGTCCTGCCTTTACAAGAAGTTGCATCCGTTTTCCCCCAAGAAAGGTAATGCAACTCGAGGAATGCGAGGCTCAACCCTTGAGGCTCGACAACGTTACCGAACTCCGGCGGCTGCTGTATGAGCTGCACGCCATTCTGCGCCTGCACACCACGCAAGAGGATGAGGCCTATCTGTCCCTGGCCGAGCCCGCTGCCTCATAGAGGTCAGGATTTGGCCGGGTCACCTTCGATCATGTGCTGAGCCGCGTCCTGTCGGCGGATGGAAATGATGGTTCTGATGAGGGTCGCCGCGATTGAGAACTCGAATGACCCCAATGCGAGCCACCCGGCGCGGCGAAGGGGTGTTGGCGCGGCTATCGCTCGGCCGATGAAGAACCCACCAGCACTCGCCGCGCCCGCGACCGATATCCCGGCGAACACGGGATGGTGTGCAAGGAAGGCGGCCGGATGCGAGCGATCACCCGCGTACATCGTTGCGCCAGGAGCTGCGGTGATGACTTGCAACATTGAAGATCCCCCATGTGGCGATGAGAAGGCCGGCCGCGAACATCACCGGCTGTAGAACTGAGAATGGGATTGCTATCACTTCGTAGACTTCCATCGCGATCAGCGCGCATCCGACGGCGAGTGCTCCAAGCGGCGCACGGCGGTCGCGATACAGAGTCGCCGTGGCAACCAGGAGCATGCCCAGACCTATCGCGGTGAACAGGCCGATCCCGGGAAGAACATAGTCGCCAAACGGCGTGGACGACAGCTGCGAGGTGGTCATGCCCAAGAGGTGGCCATCCGGTGCCAGCATCATCAAAGCTCCCCCGCCAACGGCTCCCAGACCAACCACAATCTCCACGCCAACGGCGATGCGATCGACATCCGTCCGATCGCTGGGTTCGTGCTTGATCATTTGGTTCGTCTCCAGGGCCGCACCCTCAGGATGACCGGCCATTCCGAGCGTAGCCAGGGCTATTGGTCCCATACGGCCAGGGACTTCAAACGCTCGTTGTGGTTCCTCGTCAAGAACCATCCGCTCGGACGCCTGAGGACCTTCGGCTCTAGAGCCCCTCCCGTTGCATCCGTTTTCCCCCAAGAAAGGTAATGCAACATGGACGGATGTACGCGTGGCGCTACAACCACCGGGACAAGCGCAACCGCAACGACTGCGGAGCCATGTTCCGGCTGATCCTCGTGCGGGCTGCGCCAACGGCACGCTAGACGTAACCTACGCATCCCGATGCCAGACGATAAACGCCGCCACACTCAGAGCGAGATAACGCATCCATTGGCAAAGGTCCGGGTGGCCCACCCAGCTTGTTGAGGGCAGCACCCTATGCGTAGTATTCTCGTCCGTCACATGGGCACATTCACGGTCGACGATGCCGTCGTTATGGCAGCATCGGCTCACCGAGGTCAGCGTGATAAGGGACGCCCCACCCTGCCGTACATCGCTCATCCCATGCGAGTGATGGCGGCGTTCGACGATCCCATGTTGCAGATGATTGCCGTGCTTCATGACGCCGTGGAAGACACCTCGCTGACGCTTGCCGAGATTCGCGACGCTGGAGCCCCGGGACGCGTTCTGGCGGGAGTCGAAGCAATGACTCACGGCACCGGCGAGTCCGACGATGACTATTGGGCTCGGGTGCGAACAAATCCGGACGCACTTGCCGTCAAATTGGTCGACATCCACGACAACTCCGATCCACGCCGGCTGGAGCTGCTTCCCACGGAGATAGCCGAGCGGCTTTCCCACAAATATGTTCGTGCGCGAGCTGCGCTGCTGGGCACCTCACACATTCTGGCGGAGTTACGGGCTGTAGCGACGGCGGCGGGCGCCACGGTCACTCGATTTGACAGTCGCCAGCCCAGCGAGCGGATTGTCGTCCTTCAGCACATCGTCACGGAAGGCAGCACGAAGAACATCAGCATCTCGATGGATTCGAGCGGCACGTTCAGGTGGCGTGGACACGACATCGGGGGAGAAGTCACGAAGTTTTGGGGCTCCGGAATTTCGGACTACGAGTGGGTATACGCAGTGCCGCCCGGCCGGATGCACAACCTGGTCGCCGCGCTTCGCGGGCGCCCAGACGACGACATACTTGACCTCATCCAACGCCGCTTTGCGAATGGGGTCGATATTCCCGCTGTGTTGAAGGGAGAATCTGTCAACGCCGAGTTCAGCAATTGGCACAGCTAACAAATCAGCGGTAAGTCGCCAACACTGAAGGTCAGCGCGCTGGACGAGTCCCCCGTCGGCGGTGCAAACGCTTGCCACCAAAGATATGGCCGGTGTGCTGCGGCACGTGTTCGACGAAGTGGTGTGCGCACAATGTTGTCGCACCCAACGACGTCCGCGAGCTCGCTGGGCTAGCAGGGTGTTGATGTTCGCTGCGCCGAGGACGCTCGGGTAGCCGAGAGCGGTAAGGCCGGTGGTGTCGTCGTGATATTGGGTCGCCTCAGAACTCGCGGTTCTCGTCTGGGGGCGACCCGGGGGCGCCGATCAGGCGGCTTGAGCGTCCAGGGCGGTGATGCGGATGAGGTTGGTTGCATCCGTCTTCCCCATTAGGTAATGCAACCGTAACGTTGCCCCCTCCATCCCATGTGACAAAAGCAAAGCGCGTCATCGGGCCGCCATCTCGAGGGCGTCCGCTGCCGCCGGGCCGCCGCCTGCGGCAGCGAAAGCTTGTGCAACGCGCGCCGCACCCTGACGCATTGTCATCGCCTGGCGCACCGCCTCGCGGAGCCGCGACGGGTTCAGGCGCCCGGCTGGCAAGCGAGTGCCGGCCCGCGCCACCTCCACCCGGCGAGCGACCTCCGGTTGGTCCCTTCCGAACGGCACCGCACAGACCGGCACCCCCGCCGACAGCGCCTTTTGCGTGATGCCCATTCCGCCATGGCACACGACGCACGCGGCGACTTCCAGGATCGGTCCGTGCGGGACGAAGTCTTCGACCCGGGCGTTATGGGGCACACGAAGATCATGCGAACGTCCCGCCGGGCTGGTTGCGATCACCGTTACCGGCTCCGCAGCGAGCGCATCAAAGGCTACCTGCAGCAGCCGGTCATCACCCTGGTACTCCGTCGATGTGGTCACGAGCACCACCGGCTCCTGGAGGTCCCGGATCCACACAGGTGCCTGCGCAGCTGGCTCCCAGTTCGACGGACCCACCAGCCGTACCGATGACGGCCAGTCAGAGCGAGGATATTCGAAGGGCTCGGCCGTGTAGGCAAGGGTCAGCGGAGCCCGACCGAACATGTCCATCACGCTCGAGAGCGCTGGTGCTCCGGCGGTGGCGCGGACACGGTTCAGCCGCGGCAGGACCTTGTTCCAGCCCATCAACGAGAGGCGCAGTAGCGAACCGTCTCGTAGCCGGCCCAACGGACCGCCCATGGGTTTCAGCCCAAGTCCAAACGGTGGCGCGTCCTTCGAGGGGATCGGCAGTGGGTAGGGAGCATAGACCGCCCAGGCGAGGCCGGATGCCTCCGCACAGGCCTGCGCCCCCCAGCTGTTCACGTCGACCAACACCAGGTCGGGCTCATCTGCCTTGATCGCTTGCGCCAGGTCCGGCACCTCGTTGTCAGCGCGATCGACGAACGCCGTCAGGGCCCGTTGCAGCTTCGCGAGCGGGCTCTTGCCGCGCCAGTCGTCCATCTCGCGGGCCTCCACCATGGGGCTGATGGGTGACGCCGCAAGGCCAAGTTGTCCGAGAAGGTCCATCTCGGAGGCGAGGGTTCGTACTGCGACCTGGTGCCCTCGGGTCCGCAGCTCGAGCAGCGTCGGCACCAGCGGATAGAGATGGCCTCGAGCCGGTGAGGTATAGGCGAGGATTTTCACCGGTCACTCTCCAAGAGCGCCGAGACCATCTCCCGCATCGCGACCTCAGTCTCGGCCTTGCTGAGTCCCCGATCTCTCCTGAGTACCTTCCAGACATAGACGTCCATGAGCGCGACCAGTTGTGCGAGCCGCCGCCGGTGCGCGGTGCGCTGACGTGGTAGCCATTGGGCAAACGTGTGCTCTACCCACTCCACGTGCAGCGCTCGACCAGCGTCGGTGACGTCGCGGATCACCGGCACGGCAGCCTCCTGGGAGAGTAGGTGCACGACCGAATCGCCCCAGCGCTCGTAATGCTCGATCAGGTTTGATATGGCCCCAGGCAGGTCGCCTACAGGCGCCTGGCCCCTTTGCTGCCGAACACGCTCCGCCCCGGACCTGGCGGCCGCCGCCATCAGCGCCTCCTTGGAGCCGAACCTGTGGATCACAGTGGGCGCACTCACCCCCGCAGCCGCAGCGATGTCCTCGATCCGCACCTCGGGGTAGGGCGCGTCCCGGAAGTACCGATCCGCTGCCTTGAGAATCCGTCTCTCAGTCTCAGCCTTGGCGCTGGCCCTCAAGTCCATTCGGTACGCGCGCTTTCTCTGTACTACCATTTCATGAAATTCGACTTCATCAAGGCTTAGAAGTCAAGTCCGACCCTGGGCGTTGCATCCGTTTTCCCCCAAGAAACGTAATGCACCCCTCACGGGGCTCATCGTTGGACCGGTGGCCGGCGCCCTGCACGGCGCTGATCTCTCGTTCTACGTCGGCTTCCTGGTCGCCGCCCTCGTCTACTCGGCGCTGTCCAGATTCGGGGCTCTCCGTGAAGCGGGGAGGGCAGCGTAGCCGCCGATGACGCGTGGGCGCCCCTTGACACGGTCCGCTCAAAGGGCGTAGAGGTTAGGTGGCTGGAGATGCTGCGTTCGGCTCCGTTGAGCCGGCCGCCGGAACGCTGGGGAGTGCCCATGACCGACGCCGATCCGACGGCGACCATCACCGCGTCGCCGTACCTTGTCGTCAGCGACGGCAGGAATGGCAACCGTGCTGCGATCGAAGCGAGCGATGTGCTCGCGGCCGGCCCCAACTGCGCCTGATGGAGGGATGAGCGAACCGCGACGTTTTCGCACCGTGCTCTGACGGCTGGGACATCTTCGTAACCGTCGATCGACCGGCACGCCTGACCACACACAGGAGAACATTTATGCCGTACGTCAACGTTGGTCACGAGAGTTCCGGGGGGATCGGACTCACACATCGTGTGGGTCGTATGCGCGGGAGGAGGCGGGCCCTGCTCAGCGCGACAGCTCTGGTCGGCGCCGTGGCGGTCGGGCTGAGCCAGGGCAGCGCCACCACCGCGACGCCGGCGAGCCCGTGGCTCAACACCGGCATGCCGACCGCTGCTCGGGTGAACGCCCTCCTTGGCGCCATGACGCTTCCCGAGAAGGTTGGTCAGATGGACCAGCAGCTGGTGGACAACGTCACCGGCCCGAACAGCGCCAACTGCAACCCCGGCACCACCTTCGGCATGCCCAACGCTGCGTGTGAGAAGACGTTCTTCGTCGACCAGCACGTCGGCTCGGTGCTGGCCGGGGGGACCGACAACCCGCCCGACACGACCGGCAAGGGCGGCGTGGGCAACACCGGCCTCGACTGGGCCAACGAGTACAACGCCATCCAGAGCTACGCCATCGCCAACTCGCGGCTGCACATCCCCGTGGTCTTCGGGGTTGACGCGGTCCATGGCTTCGGGCATCCCTGGCAAGCGCCGCTGTTCCCGCAGTCGATCGGGATGGGCGCCACCTGGGATCCCGCTGCCGCGCAAGCGGGGGGAGCCGTCACCGCCAACGCTCTCCGGGCCACCGGCTGGGTGTGGGATTTCGCGCCTGTGCAGGACCTGTCCCGCGACAACCGGTGGGGGCGCACCTATGAGACCTGGGCCGAGGAGCCGGTGCTGTCCGCCGCCATGGGCGGCGCCAATGTCCACGGGCTGCAGACGCCCGGGACAACCGGTTCGCTCAATGTCACGGCCACCATCAAGCACTTCGCCGGGTACTCGCAGGCCGTCAACGGGCACGACCGCAACGAGGCCCTGCTGCCGCTGAGCTACCTGCAGAGCATGATCCTCCCGTCCTACGCGGGTGGCATCGACGCCGGGTCAGGAACCGTGATGGTCGACTCCGGGTCGATCAACGGCGTTCCCGCCACCGCGTCGCACTACCTGCTCACCGACATCCTTCGCGACCAGATGGGCTTCAAGGGTGTGGTCATCAGCGACTACCAGGACGTGCCGGCCCTGCAAACGAAGTATCAGATCGTCCCCGACCTGGCCGGCGCCATCGCCAAGGCGGTGAATGCGGGGGTTGACATGAGCATGGAGGTCACCAACCCCGCTCAATGGCAGACCGCCATCCTGCACGACGTGGCCACGGGCAAGATCTCGACGGCCCGCATCGACCAGGCCGTGCGGCGGATCCTGACCTTGAAGTTCCAGCTGGGTCTGTTCGATCAGGCCTGTGTCAGCAACCCGACCGTCCGGTGTGTCAACGCCGGTGCCGCTGACGGGGCGGTCACCGCCGGCCGCGACCAGACCCTGAAGGCGGCCGACGAGTCGATGACGCTGCTGCGCAACCAGAGCAACGTCCTGCCCCTCCTCCCGTCCAGCCATGTCGTGGTCACCGGCCCGAGCGCCGACTCCATGACCAATCAGCTGGGCGGCTGGAGCGTCAGCTGGCAGGGCGTCTTCGGCGCCGGCCACGGGTGCTGCATGGGGCCGGCCAATCAGATCCCGCCGGGTACAACCGTCAAGCAGGGCATCCTGAAAGACGACTCGAACGCGGTCTTCGCACCGGACCAGGCCACCGCTTTGGCCGACGCCACCGCCAGCGCCTATGTCGTGGCCGTCGGCGAGAAGGCGTACGCCGAGGGCCTGGGTGACAACCCAGCCCCGCAGCTCCCCGCGGATCAGCAGGCGCTGATCGCCGCGCTCGAGGCAACCGGAAAGCCAGTGATCGTCGTGGTCATCGCCGGGCGGCCGATCGGCCTCGGTCAGGCGGCGGAGAACGCCGACGGCATCCTCATGGCCTACCAGGGCAGCACGGAAGCCGGAAAGGCGGTGGCCGACACCATCTTCGGCACCAACAACCCGAGCGGCAAGCTGCCGGTGAGCTGGCCGTCCGACGCCGCATCGGTGGGCGCGGACTTCAATGGCGCGGCGCCGTCGCCGCTGGGCGACCAGCCGAAGTTCTTCGACCAGCTCCCCGGCACCAATGGTGGCGCCGGAAGTGGCTACAACCCGCTCTACCCGTTCGGTTTCGGCCTCTCCTACACCACCTTCCAGATGAGCGGCCTGTCGGTGACACCGACGGTGTCCAGGCATGGCACGGCGACGGCCACGTTCAAGGTGACCAACACGGGACCCAGGGCGGGGACCGACATCGTTCCTGTCTACGTGAGCCAGCCGGTGAGCAGCGTGGTGGTGCCGCCGCAGCGGTTGGTCGGTTTCACCAGGGTCGCCCTCGCCAGCGGCCAGTCAAAGATCGTGCACGTTTCCTTCCCAGCCTCCACGCTTGCCGAGACGCAGGGCGACATCAATGCGTCAGGGGCGCCCAGCGTTGAGCCAGGTGCCTACATCGTGCAAATCGACAAGAACGACACGACACCGTACGACGTCGCCGTCTCGGCGCCGTTCACCATCTCCTGACAAGCGACCGACCCTGGGCGCCGCGCCGGCTCCGGCGCGGCGCCCACTCGGCACCAACAACTGCCGGCACAATTGAAGGAGGCCGCGCCCTGCGGGGTGCAACCGGCATGGCGGGTGAGTTCGGCCACATGCCGTTCGGGGATCCAGCGCTCCTCTGCCGGTGCGGGGCGCGGGTCCTTGCTGTGCAACACTCTAAAACAGCCCAATCAGAGTGGAATACCGTGTGGTCGCCGTTGATCCTTCGGCCGCCGTCGACTTCGGCAAAGTAATGGTTTGAGCCCTTAAAGCACCTGTCTCTATGTCAGGAGTTGCATCCGTTTTCCCCCAAGAAAGGTAATGTAACTAACTCAATGTCGAGCGTCGCGGTGTCACCAGCGCTTAGAGCTGCGGTGTGTTGCAGCTTTCGATCAATCCTCATCCAGTGGCCAATGCCGACTCCGCGGCCCGTGATGAGAAGCGATTACGAGTGGTCGCCACTCGACCGCGCAGGTCGCCACAGAGAACGACCGCACCCGAGCGGATCCAGATCACCCGGCAGCAGCTGGCCGAGTTCCCGTGGGTCAGCGGCTGAAGTCGAGGACCAGCCGGCCGCGGACGCCGCCGGCCGCGAGCATCCTGTGGGCCTCGGCGGCCTGGGAGGCTGGGAGAACGCGCGCCACCCGGAGGGTCACGGCACCGTCACCGGCCACCTGACGGAGGCGCTCCAGCGCGCCGGTGTTCCGGACCTGGGCGACGACACCAACTTGGTGCACAGTGATGCCACGACCCGGTTCGCCGCTCCAGCCGCGGACCACCACCAGACCGCCGCCGTCGCGGACCGCGGGGGCGACCAGCCCGTTCAGCACCGCGCCATCCACGACCCCATCCACTCCCTCGGGCACCAACCCGCGAATGCGGTCGGCGACGTCATCACCCCGGCGCACGAGCTCGTCGGCACCCAGGTTCCGTACCAGCGGCTCGTCCTTCTGTGACGCATCCGCGATCACGTGGAGATGAGCGACCTTGGCGAGTTGGACCACGTAGCCTCCGACGGCGCCGGCGGCTCCCGTCACCGCCAGGGTCTGCCCGACTGACAGGCCCAGCATCTCCAGCGCAAGCCACGCGGTGAGGCCGTTCATCGGGAGGGTCGAGGCGCCGGCGAAGTCGGCGCCCGCGGGGATGCGCACCACTGACTCCGCGGGGACGACCACATGGTCAGCATAGGCACCCCCGTGGGGTCGTGCGGTGGGCACGACGACGGCCATGACCTCGTCTCCGATCGTCCACGGCGCCCCCTTCCCCACCTCGCTGATCATGCCAGCGGCGTCCATCCCGGGCACGTGGGGCGGCGGCATATCGCGCAGCAACTCCCGGCGCATACCGGCGCAAAACCCCAGGTCGGTCGGGTTCACCGCGGCTGCGTGGACCCGAATGCGCACCTCGCCGGGTCCGGGATGCGGCTCCGACACGTCCACGACGCGCAGCTGCTCCGGGCCACCGAATTCCACGACCCCGATGGCTCTCATCCAACTAGCCTCCAGACGCACTGGTTCCGGTGCGGCCCGATGGCGGTCCAGCCCCCGGGCGGGCCTTGCGGGGTGCCGGAACCTTCTTCGGTTCGGCCGCAGGAGTCGGGCGGCCGACCCCACTACCCCAGACGACTCTAATACTTCCCGGAATAGCAGACCAGAAGTCCTCATCGAGTTCCGCAGGTTCGGGACGGAGGGTCTGCTCGATCGACTGGAGGTTGGCGGGATCGTAGGGACTGCTGCCCGGTGCTCAATCCCACATGGCGGCCGGTGGGACGCACTTCAAGACTTCTGCCCACCCTGCCCTCTATGGAGGGGAGCAGGCACCGCGCCCGGGGCTATCTCCGGAAGCTCTCGATGCTCGGCGGCACCTCGCCAGACGGCAGAAGCACCGGCTCGACGATGGCGTCGCTGTGCAGCGCCCACGGCAGGATCACGACCGAATGCCCGCCTCGGCCCCCGGCCACCACGACCTCCACGTCCTTCGGCGACCTGGTCACCGGCATGGGGTGGCGGTCCTCGAAGTCCTTGGGACGTGCCGGTGAGAGCCCCCGGTTGCGAACGAGGGCGGTCTCGTTGTGCACGCGCTCATGGATCTCCTGCCGGATCCGATCCTTGTCCCAGCCGGATCGGGCCCAGCTTGGTGCGTCGCCGCGACGCCTCGATCTGACGCTCGACCCGTGCCGAGGTCCGGCGCGGGCGAGGAGACCATCAGTGTTTTCGCGCCCGGCGATTCGCGGCTTGACAGGATTCTCTCACGGCTCGGTGGGGTCGAGAACATCTCGATCGGGGTGCCGCACTTATGGCGGAGTTATGGGCCCGAGGCGTCCGGTGATGGGAGCTTGATATCGGCGGCGACCTCGATCAGCTTGATGCCGTCGAAGCACCGACCCGCACGACTGGGACACAGTCGCCGCGGACCACCGACGCGTGCGTGACCGCAGCTCCGCCAGAGACGGCGTCGAACGTAGGGATTCATGATGCCGCAGTCGAGGAACGTCCAGATAGGGCGTCCCAGCTGCCGCACACAGCACCAAGGAGCTAAGTCGTGACAGTATGAGTCCCATGATCAAGCGCAACGCTGGCCTCGGACCGCATCACGCGCTCACGGTGATCGTCACTGCCGTGATCGCCGCGGTGGTTGCCTACGTGGTCCTCGGCTGGCTGGTCGGCCTCGTTGCGTTTCTCATCAAGACCGCCGTTGTCCTGTTTGTGGTCGTGGCCGCGGTAGCACTGGTGCTCCGGTGGGCCAGACGCCCGTGACCACCGACCCGGGGCGTGCCACTCGCCGCCGTAGAATCGAGCGGGGCCTCCGCCCGGAGGTCTCCCGACAAGGAGGCACTTCATGAGCGTGTTCCGGCGCTTTAGCAACATCTTCCAGCAGAAGAGCAACGCGGCTCTCGACCGGTTGGAGGACCCCTCGCAGGCGATCGACCTCACGTACCAGCAGCTTCTCGAGCAGCAGCAGAAGCTCCGCACCGCCCTGGTCGAGGCCACCACCGGCCAGAAGCGCCTCGAGAACCAGGCCGCCGAGATGGACAAACGCATCGCGCAGCTCAACACCGCAGCGCAACAGTCGATGCAGTCGGGCAAGGAGGATCTCGCCACCCAGGCACTGACCCAGGCCGAGGTGCTCACCCAGCAGCGCCAGCAGCTCAACCCCCAGATCCAGTCGATCGCCGCCCAGGTGGCCAAGCTCCAGACCGGGATCCAGCGCTATCAGGCGCGCGTCCAGGCATTCGCCAGCCAACGCGAGTCGCTCAAGGCGTCCTACGAGGCGTCGAAGGCAACAAGCGCAGCGGGCGACACGCTGGCCGGCATTGGCGAGCACACCTCCGACGCCGCGATGATGATGCAGCGCGCGCAAGACAAGATCGCGCGAACCCAGGCACACGCGGACGCGGTCGACTCCCTACTCGACAGCGGTGTGCTTGACGCGCCGCTCCTGTCGGGCGGCAGCACGTCGCTCGACGACCAGATCACCGCGACCGTCGTCGAGAGCAACGTTCAGGCTAAGCTGGCAGCTCTGAAGTCACAGCTCGGCATCGCCGCACCCGCCACCGCGGCAGCGCTCCCGGCGGGTGGCATCGTCGTGCGCATCCACGGAGAGGAGCAGTATCGCCTGCCGGAGTCGACGCGCCCGCAGCTCGACGCCTACGACCACCGCCTCGTGGCGGCTGTCCGGTCGGGCGACGACGCCGCATTCCATGCGGCGCTGGGCGAGGTCGCCACATTCGTGAAGTCGACCGGCGCGCAGCTGGCCCACGACGACCTCTCCACCAGCGAGATCATCCTGCCCAGCGCCGACATGTCACTCGATGAGGTGACCACGATGCTCCAACAGGAGAACTGGATGGGTCAACCCGCCTGAGAGTCGGAGGGCCCTACCGCACCGCTGCGTTGGTCAAAGCCACCTGGTCGTCGGTCAGCGGCACGACCATCGTTGGATCGAGGCGCTGGTGCCCCGCGCGCCCAACCGCGACGGTGGTGCCGATGGCGAGGAACTCGATGACGTGGCTTCCCCAGACGTGTGAGGCCTGCTCGATGCGCATGGCGACGATCCCCTGCGCACCGGTTCCGCGCGCCTCGTCCTGCATGCGGGTCATGGCGAGCTCGCGCGCCTCGTACAGCGCACTGGTGTAGTTGCCGAGCTCGACGTTCTGCGTTGTCTGGCCGAGCCGTGCGGAAAGACCCTGGTAGGCGATGTGGTACACGCACGCGCCGAACGCCAGGCCGATCGGCCGGTAGCCTGCCCGGATCAGAAGGTACAGGTCCTGACCCGAGAGGTCGCTCAGCCACAGCCTCGGCGAGCGCTCGGCGGGGTTGACGACAGCGGTGCCCATGGCCACGAACTCGGCAAGGTTCTCACGCCCGTGATGGAGCCGCACATCGAGGGTTGTGCCGACCACGCCCTGGCCGCCGATGCTGCGCGCGTGCGCCTCCAATCGCGCCAGCGCATCGGCACGCGCCGCGTACATCACGTTGGTGAGAACCGCCATCTCCTCGTTGGTGGTCCAGTTCTGCGTCTGCCAGCCGATGTGGTACACCGCGCTGCCCACGACCAGGCCGAGCGGCTCGTAGCCGATTTCCTTGAGGAGAATGGCCTCGTCGACGGAGAGGTCGCTGCTGAAGCGACGTCCCGTGTGCCGCTCGCCGCGTCCGCTGGCGAGGCATTGCAGCGCGGCCTCCGCGTGCGCGTTCGGCAGCGTCGCCATCAGCGCAACCTCATGATCGGCAGCGGCACCTCGTCCATGGGGTCTTTCGCGTACCGTCGGACCGCCGTGCCGATCGAGATCAGCTCGACGAGCAGTGCGCCGGTGGCCACCTCGTGATTGGTGAACTCGACGTCGACCCCGACGGCACCGTCTGCGTCGACAGCTTCCAGCTCGCCTTCGAGCCTGCTGATGCCGAGCAGGCGGGCCATCTCGATCCCGTCACTGATCTGGTCGATTCGCGCGTTGTTCCAAGAGCGCAGCATCCACTCCGTGGTGCAGCCTGGGTCGATCTCGACGGCGCCGACGCCGATCACCAGCGACACGGGCACGTAGCCACCGTGGAGCAGCTTGCCGAAGGCGACTCCGTCGAGGTGGGACATGAAGGGCTGGTTGAGGTGAGGGCCGCCCGTGCGCCGGATCGCGGTGCCGATGGCGGTGAACTCGAGTGCGCTGCCGACGCCCTCGAGGTGGCGCCGGATGAGTCGCACGCCGACGACCCCGTGCGCGTCGAGATCGCGCGCCTCCTCGATGATCCTGGCCAGCGCGGCGTCGCGGGCGGCAAGCACGCCGTCCTCGAACATGGTGTGCTCCCAGTTGTAGCCCCAGCGGTGGCCGGCGCCCATCCCCATCCCCATCCCCCACCCATGTGTGCACGGGTAACTCTGCACCTCCCCTGTCCGCGCGTTGCCATACGTAGACCCATACGCCGTCTGGCCCCCGAGGATGCCACCCCCGAACACGTTGCTGTAGCCCCACTGCGTGGCCATCCGGTACACGGTCGAGCCCATCACCATGCCGACCGGCTCGAAGCCGGCGTGGTGGACGGCGGCGAGTTCGGCGACGGAGAGGTCACTGGTCCATGCGGCGCCAGGGCTGCGGAGCTCGTCGATGCGCTCGCGGGCGGCCAGCGGGAGTTCGCCGCGCTCCAGGGCGGCGATGCTCTCGAGCTGCCGCTGCTCCGCCGCCGCGCGCTCCTCAGCCATCAGCGGTCGAGCGAGAGAACCATCTTGGGGGTCTCGATCTCGTGGTCGGGAAGCTTGCGGACCGCTGTGCCCATGGCGAAGAACTCGATGGTGTGGCTGCCCCACACGTGCGACTTCTCCTGGATCTGGACGCCGACGATGCCCTCGGCCTTCAGCTTGAGCGCCTCATCCTGCATGCGCTCCATGGCGAGCTCGCGCGCCTCGTACAGAGCCTGGGTGAAGTTGCCCATCTCACGGTTCTGGCCGATGTTGCCGATGGCCTGGAACATGCGCTGGTGAGCGACGTGGTACACGCAGGTGCCGAGCACCAGGCCGAGTGGCGCGTGACCCGACTGCAGCAGCGTCCAGAAGTCCTGGCCGCTGAGGTCGGACGTGAACGGCCGGCCCTCCGGCGTCTTCCAGTTGCCGCCATCCTCTGCCGAAACAGCCGTGCCAATGGCGAGGAACTCGGCGGTGCCGCGCCCCCACTCGTAGAAGCCGACGTCGAGGCGCACCCCGACCACCCCGTCCGCGCCCAGCACCGTCGCCTCCTCCTCCATTCGCGCCATGGCCAGCTCGCGCGCGGCGTACATCGCCTGGGTCAGCGACTGCACCTCCTGGCTCGCGCTCCAGGACTTGGTGGTGAGGCCGATGTGGTAGATGCTGCTCCCGACCACGAGTCCGCGTGGGTGGAAGCCGGCCTCCTTGATGAGCAGGAACTCATTGACCGAGAGGTCTGACGTGAAGAGGGCATCCTTGCCCTGCAGCTCGCTGAGCCGGCGCAGCGCATCCTTTGGCAGGCCCTCCAGCTCGGTGGAAGCAGGCGGTGGCGGCGGAGCTGTTGGCGGCTCCTGGGTCATCGGCAGTCCCTCTGGGAGCGCTGAACGGCGGTTGACGTCAGGTGACCAGGGCGCGGAGCGCGGCGCTGGCCTCGGCACTGCTCTGTGCCCGAGTCTGGAGCACGCCGAGGAGCGCGCGCAACCACGCCTGGAAGTCGAGTTCCTCGGAGCGCACGGTGATCCCGCGCACAGCGTGCGCGTGGCGGGCAAGGACAGTGCCGCCGCGGAGCTCGGCCTCCAAGACGTCCTCGCCGGCTCGCACCGTGATCTTCTTGACGGGGTGGTCCTTCTTGAACAGGCCGCCCTCGCGAGCGAGCGTGACGATGCCCGGCATCGCGTCGTTCAGCCGCGTCGCCAAGACCTGAAAGAAGACCCCGATGTCGCTGGCGTCCAACCGCAGCGAGGCGGCGAGGGCGTCGAGATCCTGCTCCTGCGGCGGGACGTCGGTCATGGCCAGCCTCAGTATAGGGAGGTGCCGACGGCCCTCCCCCGCCTCAGGTGGTCAGCGAACGCAGGGCGGCCGTCGCCGCGGCGCTCGCCTGGGCGTCCTGTGCGACAGCGGCGATCAGCGCGCCGATCCACTCCTCGACGCTGAGCTCCTTCGAGTAGGGCATGCCGCCTCCGCCGCCATGGACCGCGTGCACCTGGCGACACACGAGACGGCCCTCCCCCACCTCAGCCTCGAACGTGTCGTTCCCGAGCCGAACGGTGAGTCGGCGTGCCAGTCGTTTGGCCTTAAAGATGCTGTGCTCACGCTCGACGATGGTGCATTCCGGAAGCGCCGTCTCCAGCGTCGTGCAGAGCACACCGAAGAACACCGTCGAATCCCGGGCATCCGATTGCAGGGATGCCGACAGCGCGCTGAGGTCCGCGTCAGGCAGAGGAACGTCGCCCACTGGTGCGCTGAGGCGAGGGAGCAGGTGAGCGCGAGGTTTGCGTGCGCGCGGACGGGGCCGACGCCTTCTTCTGCGGCCGCACCGAGGCTCTCTTGGCCGGGGCGGACTTCGTGGCCGATCGACGTCGGGTTCGAGCACCGCCGTCTCTCGTCGCCGCTGGACGGTCCTGGGGTTCCAGCGCGGCAGCGACGGACTCGAGCACGCGCCCCACGCTGGCCGCGGCCGAGGTCAGGTTGCCGGCCGCCTGTCGCAGCGCCGCTGACAGCCCCTCGAGTTCGTTCATCCCCCCACGGTACCAGCAGGCGACGAGTAACGCACCTCCATCGACTGCCCGTCCCAACCTGGCCGTGGCGACGACCGATCGGCGCCCGCTGAGGCCTCCGAGTGCGTCGGAGGAAGGCCGGGTACGAGCCGCCTTTCGACACTCGCGAAAATCGGATCGGGACGGTGCGTTACGAAACCGACAATGGTCGCGAGCACGTCGAGCCACGAGGAACCGCCCGAGAACGTGCCATCACATGCGGAGAACCCGCAGACCGACTGAACCCCGCAGTCGTCGAGGCGATGAAGGAGGTGGACATTGACATCTTGAGGGAGTTCCCCAAACCGCTCACCGACGACGCAGTTCGAGACGCCGCGGAGCGGACTGCGGCGGTGACGATGCTCACGAGGCGGCGCCAAGAGCGCGGCGAGGGAAGCAGATGGACGCTCGGCGCCGACAAGGGATATGACACTGCCGACTTCGTTGACGGTGTGCGCGCCCTGGGGGTGACGCCGCATGTGGCGCAGAACACCGCGAACCGGCGCAGCGCCATTGACGGACGCACCGCCAGTCACCACGGCTACGCAGTGAGCCAGCGCAAACGGAAGCGCGTTGAAGAGATCTTCGGATGGATGAAAACGGTGGGCGGCGGCCGCAAGCTGCGCTACATCGGGAGGCAGCGCAACGGGATGTGGCTGACGTTCACCGCAGCAGCGTTCAACCTGGTTCGAATGGCCAACATCGAGGCGGGACGGAGCTGATCCGGGTCACAGGGCGGGGGACGCGGCCCCCCCGCCGTACACTCGGGTGGCTAACGCCAGCCGAGGCCTTCAGCCAGCTTCTCGAGAGCCCTGTTGCACCGACCGGTTGCAACCAACCCCTGCTCGGGGGAGCCGGCAACACCCTCGGCCTCGGCAAGTGCTGGACGGGGACCCCTCCGGACCGTCGCTTCGCGTGGCTCAGCTGAGCTGGGCCGCCTCGAGCCCGTAGAGCGGCCCCTAAACCTGCCGGTGACAAAGGACCCTGGCGTGTGCGTCACGGTACCGCCACGCTCAGTCTCGAATACGGAGAACCCATCATGAAGGCACTCGTCCATCACGAACCCGGGCAGAAGGCTTGGGAGGATGTCCCGAAGCTGGAGATCTCCGCGGACACGGACGCACTAGTCCGGGTCGACGCAACCGCGCAGTCTGCAGCGATCGCCGCGATAGACGGTAACCTCCAACTGATCGCCTGCGTCGGCTCAGGAAAGGACTGGGACGTGCTGGCCGGGCACCCTGTGGGACCTGCCCACCAAACGTGACCGCTTCCGCCACCAGATCAGCGCTGACTGACCCGCGCTGACCCGAACCCCACCACATGAGGAGACACCACATGAGCGCCAAGATCTGGTTCATTACCGGCACATCCCGCGGCTTCGGCCGGGAGTGGGCACTGGCCGCCCTGGAGCGCGGTGACTCCGTGGTCGCCACCGCCCGCAACGCCAGCAGCCTGGACGCCCTCGTCGCTGCGCACGGCGACGCGGTGCTCCCGATCTCCCTCGACGTCACCGATCGTGAGGCGGTCTTCGCAGCCGTCGCCCGGGCGCACGAGCACTTCGGCCGGCTGGACGTCGTGGTGAACAACGCCGGCTACGGCCAGTTCGGCATGGTCGAGGAGCTCAGCGAGGCGGAGTCCCGCGAGCAGATCGAGACCAACCTGTTCGGGGCGCTGTGGGTCACCCAGGCGGCGCTGCCATTCCTGCGCGCCCAGGGCAGCGGTCATTTCCTGCAGGTCTCCTCCATCGGCGGGGTCTCCGCGTTCCCCACCGTCGGCATCTACCACGCGTCGAAGTGGGCTCTGGAAGGTCTGAGCCAGTCGCTCGCGCAGGAGGTTGCGGGCTTCGGCATCAAGGTCACCCTCATCGAGCCCGGTGGTTACTCAACCGACTGGGGCGGTAGCTCGGCCAAGCACGCCACGCCGCTGGCCGCCTACGACGAGGTCCGTGAGCAGGCCGCCAACCGGCCCAGCCGGCGCGGCACCCCCGGTGACCCGGTTGCGACCAGGAACGCCGTGCTCACCTTGGTGGACTCTGACAACCCGCCGCTGCGGGTCTTCTTCGGTGAGGCGCCGCTGGCCATCGCCACCGCCGACTACGAGTCCCGGCTCGCGACCTGGAACGAGTGGCAGCCGCTGTCCGTCGCTGCGCAGGGCGGCCAGGGCTTAAGTCACCTTCAAGCGACAGCTGTTGTTATGGGCAAGGTAGGACGACCCACCGCCACCCTCGGCGGCCGCTGAGGCTCATTCATCGGCAACGGTGTCTGCCAGGCTTTCGGCGAGGCGGCGCATGAAGGAGCGAATCGTCGCCTCGGCCACCCGATGCAGGAGTAAGCGGTCAAGCCGCTGACCGACCGCTCCCAGGGGAGGGTCGTAACTGCCGCGCAGGCTCAAGTGGGTGATCTGCGGACTCAGGGCAGCGACCTCGAGGTCAGCATTCAAGACGGGAAAGATGCCCTGCGAGCCCGTGGCCCGCCACGTGAGCGGCACCACCGTGGCCTCCCCACGCGCAATGGGCTGATCGGCGTGGAGCGTGACGGTCTTGCTCAGCATCGGCAGTGATGCGATCGGGCCAACTCGGAGGCGAAGCGACTCGCCTTCGCGGGCGGCGCCTGCCGCGAGTCCAGAGAGCCACTCCCCGCGGTCGGCGCTGATCTGGACGGCTGCCCGAAAGGCTCAGGGCGATCCGGCCCTCACCAGGCCGCTCTCATACGCCAGCACCACCAGCTGAGCCCGGTCGCGCGCGCCCAGTTTCGACATCGTGCGGCTCACGTGCGTCTTCGCGGTCAACGGGATGAGGAACATGGAGGACCGGCTCGACGCTCTCGCGCCCGAACATGGTGACCCGCATCGAGCAGGGCCCGGATCAGGTTGCCACCGAGATGCCCGCAGGCGCCCGTGACGGCCGCGATCATGTCGTACCTACAGTGCAGTCATCGCTGAACGACGTGGTACAGCCGCGTCGGTCAGCAGCCAGCCTGACCCTGCACCGATCCCTCAGATGAGGCGCTCGACGGCGCTCACCTTCCGGTCCAGCTCACCGGTGTCCGCCCCGATGCGGTCGTCGATCTTGATGACCGTGTCGGTCCGCCGGACGCCGGGAGCGGTGGCAAGGACCTCGTGGCAACGCGCGAGCAGCGCGAACACTTCGTCGCGCGGCCCCTCGACCTCGGTCCCCATGGCACCGAGGCGGAACGCAAAGCCGCTGTCCCGGATGACCCGCAGCGCTGCGGCCACATGCTTGGAATACGAGCCGGAACCATCATCCGGAGCGATGCTGAACCAGGCAATCATGCTGCTATCTCCTGTTGTTGATGGGCGTCACGTGTAGGTCGACACCTTCCGTATTGATCACACCTGACCGGCGACCGGATGCTCACCGGCTGGACAGCCATACAAAGCTGGCAGACAGGCGGCGACGAGGCCGCGCCGCTCCCGCAGACGGGCTTCTTCGTAGACCTCGAGGATCTCCTCGGTAACACGCTGCCAGTCGTAGCGCTGGGCAGCCGCAACGCCTGCCGCGCGCATCCGACGCCGGCGGGCGGGGTCGTCCAGCAGGGCAGCCAGTGCCCGCGACCAGGCCGCCGCATCGCCAGGGGGCAACAGCAGGCCCTCACGCCCATTGCCGATGATCTCGGAGAAGCCGGCAATCGCGGAGGCGACCACGGGAACGCCACTGGCCATCGCCTCGAGCAGCACGATGCCGAAGCTCTCCTGGCCGGTCGCTGGGGCGCAGAAGATGTCGGCACCTGTGTAATAGCCTGGCAGCATCGCGGCGTCGACGAATCCCCGGAAATCAACGTCCGGGATGTGGCGTCGAGCAACGTGACGCCGGCAAGCGGCACCCTTCGGGCCGTCGCCGACGAGCACCAAACGCACATCGCTGCGCACCGTTCGCAGCATCTCGTACGCGGCGAGCAACGTCTCCAATCCCTTGCGCTTGTCCAACCTGCCCACGAAGAGCAGCGTGAACATACCGCTACGGCGCAGACCCTGATGCGGCGGCCGGCTCGGGGCGAAGCGTGTCGTGTCTACCCCGTTGGGAATGACGTGATAGTCGCCAGGAAAGTAGCGGCGGACATGGTCGCGCGCCGGCACGCTCACCGCGGTGCACGAGTGCAGCCGTCGGAAGTAGCGGGACAAGAAGCGTCTTCCGTACTGATAGCCGAGGCTTCGGCCGGCGTAGGCGTGAAAGGTGCCGACGTTGGCCCCGTGGTGGCGGCGGAGCACAGTGAGGGGCACTGTCGGCAGCAGCGGCTCATGATAGTGAATGACGTCGAAGCACGCGGTGTCGAGGAGCTCGTCGACGCGACGTCCGAGCAACACGGACAGTCCGATGTGCGCCAGTGAACCGTTGCCGGGCACCGGAACGCTGCGCCCCATACGGACATATCCTGGCGTGGCAACGCCCGATGTTGCGACGTTGCTGGGGGCGAGCACGGTGACTTCGTGGCCGCGATCCCGCAGAACTGCAGAGAGACCGCGCACGTGCTCCCCAACGCCTCCTGGATAGAAGTAGTCGTACGGCGAGACGATGGCGATCCTCATGAGAGCGCCGCTGGCATCGCGGCAAAGCCGCTCATCCCAGGACCCGTATGTGCACCGAGCGCGGGTGTGAGCGGGATAACCTCCGCGCGCGCCACACGGGTCACCGACGCGACCGCTTCCAGGATGGACTGAGCGGCCTGCTCGTCACTGGAATGGAAGGCGAGCACCCAGAGTGGCTGGCCCTTTGGGAGTTCACGCTCAGCGATCTCGCGAAACGTGGTGAGAACATGTGATTCCGTCCGCGCCAGCGCATATCGATGTACCTCGCCCGAGCGCAGCTCGAGGATGGGACGCACGTCGAGCAAGCCGGACATGCTGGCAACGATCGAGGGGACGTGGCCACCACGCGCCAGGTATTTCAGCGTTCGCAGTGTTCCGAACATGCGCACGGACCTGCACGCCTCGTGCACTCGGCGGTAGACGCAGTCCGCGGTCGCGCTGGCGGTGCAGAGCTCAGCGGCAGCTCTGGCCACCAGACCCAGACCCGCCGCGGCGGTGCCGGTGTCGATCACGGTCACCCGCCGCTCGTCTCCAGACTCGTGAAACAGGCGCGCCGCGAGGTTGGCCGCCGTGAACATGCCACTCAGGTGCTCGGGAAGCGTAAGGCAGACGATCTCGGCGCCATCAGCGCCGATGAGTGCCTCGAGGTACTCGCCCGGACTCGGTGCCGAGGTAGTCGCCCGCTCGCCAGCCTCCAGGCGGCGATAGAACTCCTCTGCAGTGATGTCCGCCACATCGCGTAGCACCTCCTCGCCGAACACGATTCGTAGTGGGATCACGCTCGTTCCACGAGGGGGCGGAACAGCCAGGACCGCACCGCTGTCTACGACGAGCGCGCACGGTCGGTGTGGCGAGGGAATCTTCGTCTCCTGATTCGGCACCTCAGCAGCTCAGGGCGACTGGGGCGTTCACTGTCCTGAACCCCGTTTCGACATGTGCTGCATGCTGACGGTGCTGCCGATTTCGGTGCTGCCGATTTGCCCGGTCGTCGTTGCCACAGCAGATCGGTGTCCGTCGCCGGCGAAACGGTGGCCGCACGCCACGCACTCATATTCGTATACGGGCATGGCACTCTCCTTCCATCATCGGTGACCAACACTCGCAGTCAGAGCGAGGTGTGCCGTGAACCAGTTGCATGCGAGTTGTGCCACCGCCTCGAGTGCACCGGACTCCTCGAAGAGGTGGGTTGCGTTGGGAACGATCGCGAGTCGATTCTCACATCGCAGCTTCTCTTGCGCCGTGCGATTGAGCGCCAAGACAACCGAGTCGTTTCCGCCGACGATGAGGAGGGTGGCAGCCCGCACAGAGGGGAGCTGCGACCCGGCCAGGTCAGGGCGACCACCGCGCGAGACGACTGCCGACACGGTATCCGGCAGCAGGGCCGCTGCTGCAAGGGCTGCCGCGGCCCCGGTGCTGGCTCCAAAGTAGCCGAACGCCATTCCTTTGCACTCTGGTCGATTCTGCACCCAGCGCGTCACGCCGATGAGACGCTGTGTCAGAACGTCGATGTCGAAGACGTTGCGTCGATCCGATGATTCGCTCTCTGTCAAGAGATCGAAGAGCAGGGTTCCAAGCCCTGCGTTGTTGAGTGATCGCGCAACGCCGATGTTACGGGGGCTAAGTCGACTGCTCCCGCTCCCGTGGGCGAAGATAACCATGCCCGCCGCACCGTCGGGGATGGTGAGATTCCCATCGAGCCGAAGCCCTTCGATGGGAATGGTGACGTTGTTGGCCCCTATGCCGCTGCGGTTCTGGGCGAGCAGACCGGTAACGGCTTCATCGGTGACCTGTGCGAAGTCCGAGTAGAACTGGCCAACGCCGTGGAACTCTTTGGGCGTTTCGAGGCACACGAGCTCGTCCGCAACTTTCGCCATCTCCGCGATCGTCTTGGCCGGGGCGACAGGCACCGCCAGGACAATTCGGCGAGCCCGTTCGCGGCGGAGAACCTCGATTGCTGCGCGAGCGGTGAATCCGGTGGCCAGCCCGTCATCGATGAGGATGACCGCGCGCCCCGCGACCGCCTCCCGCTGCGCGGAGCCGCGGTACCGTTCGACGCGCCGGGCTACCTCGCCTTCCTCTCGCGTCGCGACGGTCTCGACCTCTGCACCGGTGAGCCCTTCGGCTGCGATCACCAATGCGTTGAAGACACGAACTCCGCCTTCGCCGATCGCTCCCATGCCGAGCTCGGGCTGCCATGGGACTCCGAGTTTCCTAACGACAAGAACGTCGAGTGGTGCATTGAGTGACTTGGCCACCTCGAATGCAACGGGTATTCCGCCACGCGGTAGGCCGAGAACGACCGGATGATCGTCCCGAAACCTGTCGAGTAGTTGCGCGAGGCGGCGGCCTGCGTCCTTGCGATCCGTAAAAATGGCGGCATCTCTCCGTTTGCTCTGGAGAGTGACCGATGGGGCCCGCGACCTGTCCATCACATCTCCTCGCCGCGACGATGCGCCGACTCCTGTGTGAGCGCATGCGCGTAACAACGCCCCATCTCATCAAGGGCCTGCTCGAGTCGGGCACGGACCTCGGCGCCGCGTCGAGCGTCGTCCACCACGCGGCACAGTGCAACGCGGGCTCTGAAATGCGCGATGACTTGATTCTCGGGCCCTTCGGCGATGCGCTGATTCGTTTGGGTTTGGTGACGCGATATCCACAACATGGCGGCTGCTCCTGCAAGTCAGTGCTAACCACGATGCGACAATGGGACAGGCCGACCCAGAGCCAAATGGCATCAGGTTCCGAGACATAGGTCCTCACTTGCCTTAACCGCTCGCCGATACTGAGAACGCACAGAAGTGGAAACCGGTCACCCGATTCCACTTCTCTTGGTGTCGCGGCGGACGAACCGCTGCCGCTCGGCTTGAGGTCTCTCACCCTGGCCTCCAGGAGGGGCCTGACCGCCCCCAGGGGCGTTGCAGCGGGCCACGGTGCGCGGCATGGACGCGGTGGTGCGGCTGGGCGGCGAGGAGTTCGTCGCGCTCCTTCAGGACTGCGACGCGGACGGTGCGGCGGTCGTCGCCGAGGCGATCCGCGTCGCCGTGCGCGACATCGCGTTGCCAGAGGGTTGCGGCCTTCCCCGCCTGACCGCGTCGATCGGCATCGCCGCCTACCCGGAGCACGCCAGCGACCTCGAGCAGCTTCTCGCTACCGCTGACCGTGCCATGTATGCGGCCAAGCAGGGGGGTCGCGACCGCATCGCACGAGCCTCGGCGCCCTCGGACGCCAGCACAATCGTCAACCTGCCGCGCCGCCACCGACGCCGACCCTCGGCGCCGCGCCGCGCCGCCTCGCCGTCAACGCCGAACCGGCAGCGAAGGCGACCGCGTAGAGGATGCCGTACCAGTGCACGGCGAGACCGCCAAGGTGCAGCGCGACCGGGTCGACACCGATGTGGACGACCCCGATCATTCCGTTGGAGTCCTCAACGATCGTGCGTCCGGGGCGACTCGCTGCTGTCGCGCAGAGCCCAGGCGCCGCCGAATCCGACCACGGTGCACAGGACGAGCGCGGTCGGGCCCGACGGTGCGGTGGGGGCCGAGACGCGGAACATCAGCCCTGCCAGGGTCAGGAGCGTCGCGTCCAGCATCCACCCCCAGACCAGGATGGAGCGCCAACGCGGCCGGTGCAGCGCCTCCATCATGACAACGGTGATCCCGCCGACGCCGAACGCCACACCCTCCCAGCCGTAATGGGCGGCAGGGGAGGTGGCGAGACCGACGAGCGTGATGGCGATCGCCCAGCTCAGGGGACGGCGCAGGAGGCTCACCGGGAGAGGCGGGGGGATGCAGTCCTGCCCAGCCGGATCGTTCGCAGGCGGCGGTGTTGCAGCCAGGCGTCGATGTGGTCGATGACTCTCTGCAGGGGCCCGAGCGCCGCCCAAGCGGCAAGGCCGCACCCCATGCCGATCAGGAACCCCGCGACCACGTCGATGGGATGGTGAACGCCGACGAAGACACGCGCCGCCGCGACCAGGAGAGCCATCACCGCGGCGGTGGCCGCCACCGGCCGGGAAGCCACGAGGCAACCCCCCGTAAGAGCCCCGAGGACGAGAAGGTGGTCGGAAGGGAAGGAGCCGTCGGCGGAGTGTGCGATCAGCGGGCTGAAGTGATCGACGACGAAGGGGCGGGCCTCCGGGACGAACGATGCCAGGACCTGCCCCAGGCCAAGCGCCACGACCGCACCAAGGGCGACCGCCAGGCCCGCCCGAAGCCCGGCCCGATGAAACCAGAGCAGCGCAACAACAGCCGCGGCGCCGTAGACGAGGTACTCGGCAAGCAGCCGCATGAGTTCGTCGAGGACGGCCACGTGGCCGGTGAGACCGTGGATGGTGGTGTCGAGGTCGCCGAGGAGCACGGAGTGGATAACGCCTCGCAAGGACATCGGTTCCAGCGCCCGCCACCGGGATCCAGACTGATGACCCAGGGTAAGCACGGATGTGGAGCCGGGAGCGGTGCCGAGTTGAGAATGGAGGGGTATCCGATCGCGAGAGCGTCCCTCCGTCACTAAGGAGTGCAGGGTGTCACCGACCGTCGTGGGGCTCCTCATCCTGCTCGGAGCGGCGGTCGGCCTCTTCGGCACCCTGGTGGGCGCGGGTGGCGGATTCATCCTGACGCCGGTTCTGCTGCTGGTCTACCCCGGCGACAGTCCTTCGACGATCACGGCCATCACCCTGGTCGTCGTCTTCTTCAACGCCCTCTCGGGGTCGGCAGCGTATGCCCGCCAGCGGCGGATCGATTACCGGTCCGGCGTCGCCTTTGCCATCGCCACCTTCCCTGGCGCTGTCGCCGGGGCGCTGCTCGTCTCGGTCGCGCCGAGACGGCTCTTCGACGGCCTGATGGCGGCGCTCCTGGCTGCGCTGGCGGCGTGGCTGCTCATCGGGATGCGGCGGCCGAGCAGCGGATTCGCTCGTAGCCCGGGCAGGCCAAGGACGCTCACCGAGCGCGACGGAACAACCTACCGGTACGCGGTGCCGATGGGGCGCGGCGTCGCGTTCAGCGTTCTCGTCGGTTTCGTGTCGAGCTTCCTCGGGATCGGCGGCGGCGTCATTCATGTGCCTCTCCTGATCGGAGCGTTGGGGTTCCCAGTGCACGTGGCCACTGCGACCTCTCACTTCGTGCTCGCCAACATGTCGGCGGTGGGCACCGTGACTCACGTCCTGAGCGGGGACTTCTCGGGAGGCACGGGCATTCACCGCTCCATCGCACTCTCCATTGGCGTCGTCGCCGGCGCTCAAGCCGGCGCCGTTCTTTCCCAACGCGTCCACGGCGTGGTCATTCAGCGGCTGCTCGCGCTCGCTCTCGGCGCGCTCGCCATCCGACTCCTCCTCGTCGTTCTGTGAGTTGGCCACTGCACGGAGAGCGTTTGGCCGCCGTACGAGTGACTTTCGAGAGGGGCCGATTGCGCAGGAAGAATCGGTACCCGACCTCGGTCGACAGTCGTCAGCACCGTCGGGCTTCACTGCCCCTCACCGCATTGTCATCACCGCGACACTGTGTCCGTGACCTGCCGCGACGGGCTGGACTGGCGGACCGCGTCGGTGGTGGCTGCCGGGGTCGATGTGGCCGGGTTGCAGGCGGTGGCGGCGGCACTTCGGACCGATGCGTCTGTGCTCGAACTGGGAACCCTCTGGAAGTCGGCCAAATAGCTGGAGCAGCTCCAGGCCATGGAGGTTCACACCGTGGGTGATCTCCTCTCCCTGGATGCGGCGACAGCCCGGTACTCGGGGTCGGGGCTGGCATCGCTCCCGGAGCAGATCGACATGGCCCGGGCGGCTCTTGGCCGCGAGCCCGTCTACCGGCGCAGGGGGGTGGCCCAGGTGGTGGTTCCGCGGGCCGACGTCGAGGTGGACGTCGACATGGAGAACTCTGAGGTGGGGGTTCATCTCTGGGGCAATCTCCGCACTGATCGAATCAATCCAACGGCACCGAGCTCCGAGTACATCTCCTTCGTCACCTGGGAGCCGCCGACACCGGCGCGTGAGGCGGAGAACTCGCATTCCTTCTGGCGCTGGCTGATGGGCATTCGTGCAGCGACTCATGCCCGGGGCTTGACCTTCCGTGCGTACTGCTACAACGCTGGCGCCGAAAACCAGTACCTCCGGCGTCTCGGTCTTTCTGCAGGCCTTGCCGAGGACGTCGAGGCGTTCATCGCCTCCGATGAGTGGGTGGACATGTTGAAGGTCTGGGATTCTCAGCTGATCACCGCCCGGGCGAGTGGCCTGAAGGTCGTGGCGCCGCTGATCGGGTTCCAGTGGGAGGTCGATGACGCTGGCGGTGGGGAATCGATGGTGCGGTATGACTCCGCCGCCGCTGGGGATGAGCCGGCGCGACGGTGGCTGTTGGACTACAACCGCGGCGACGTGGAGGCCACCCTTGCCCTGCGGGAGTGGATGGGATCGGCGCTTGTGCCTGGCGTTGATGACTCAGCCCCACACCCCAGTTACTCGTCGCGACCCCGACTCTGATCGCGGTCGTGGCGGCGGGAGCGGCGACGCCTCCGGGCGCGTTCCTCGTCCAGAGTGGTCCGAGCCGGAGCAGGAGGCTGCTGAGCCCGCTGCCGTTGGGCGTCGCGCAACCGCGTGAGGTTGGCCGCCTCGCCTTCGAGCCTGTCGACCTCCGCGCGGTCGGCAGAGTCGATTGCCATCGTCTGCGCGGCACTCCGATCGAGGCTGCGCACCATCGGCCGCAGCGGGTCCTCGATGCGTTCCGTGCCGTGGGTGACGTCGTCGGGCAGCTGGCTCTCCCGCCGCACCACGTAGAGACGGTTGGCCTCCTGCCCGCGGGACAGCGCGGTGTAGGCCCATTCGCGGTAGGTGGCATCGTCGGCGAGGACGAAGGCGCGGGTGACGGTCTTGCCCTGGGCCTTGTGCCCGGTGAGTGCGTAGGCGTGACGGAGCCGCCGGGCCGTATAGCTCTCGGGGAGCTCGACATCGACGCCGTCGTCGGTCCGAACCGTCAGTCGGCGCTTGTCCTGGTCGATCTCGGTCACCGTACCCCGGGTGCCGTTGCGCACCCCCAGCCCGCGGGCATTCTTCATGGTCACCACCCGATCGCCCGCAGCGAACTCCCGCCCGGCGATCTCCAACGAGGCCTCGCCCAGCTCGCCCCCCGCCTTGCGCATCGCCCGGGCCTGGTCGTTGAGCCGGTCGACGTCGACGTGGCGAGCCGCGATGATGACCGGCTGCGCTGCCGCATCGGTGGCCTGCTGGCGCGCCGTCCACCAGTCCTGCACGAGCTGGCGCCGGACCTCGTCGGCGTTGGCCCCGACCACGACCGCGTCCCGCCCCTGATACTCGGCGATGGCCCTGGCGACATCGCCGCTGCGCAGCCGCTCCAGCGCGTTGCGCTCCCAGGCCTCGCGCTGGCGCCGGTTCTCGATCAGCTCCACTGAGGTGGTCCGGTCCCGCAGACCGCGGAAGGCACCGCCGGCGTCGATCTCCGGCAGCTGATGGTCGTCCCCCACCAGGACCACCTTGGCGCCGCCACGCTGGGCCGCCTCGAGCAGCGGGGCCAGCTGCCGGGTGCCGACCATGGCCGCCTCGTCCACGACCACCACCGAGTTCCGGGCCAGGCCGCCATGCTCGGGGTCGCTGATGTCGGCCATCAGCTGGGTCACGGTGTAGCTCGCAATCCCCGACTCACGCTGGAGGGTCCGAGCGGTCTCCGCGGCCAGGGCACACCCGACGACCCGATGGCCCGATGCCTCCCACGCCTCGCGGCAGGCTCCAAGCGCGGTCGTCTTGCCCGCTCCGGGCCGGCCGACGACCAGGACAACCCCGTCGCCGCCCGAGGCGACCGTCGTCACCATCCGGGCCTGCTCGTCGCTGAGGTAGGGGCGATTCTCGATGGCCCGGGCCACGGCGCCGGCGGTGGCCACGGCCACCCCCGTGCCGGACCGCTCGACCGCTGCCGCCACCAGGCGGCGCTCTGTCTCGAGCATCTCGGGCGTTGAGAACCGGTACTCATCGGTCTGCGCGGCGACGGTCTTGCCGTCCTCCCGACGGATCACGTCGGTCCCCCGCAACTCGGTCGCCTTGCCGACGGGGACCACGTGCTGCGGGCTGGCCAGGTAGAACGACGCCAACTTCAGGACCTCGGCCACATCGCCCCCCTGGCGTAGCTGGTCACACCACGCTTGGATGACCTCCCGCTGGCCGAAGGTGCTGGCTCGTTGCGTCAGACCGGTGGCCGACGACAGCCGCTCGGCGATCTCCCGGCGCCCGGTGACATTGAGCGACCGGTACCTATCCCTGCCGGTGACCGCCTCCAGCCCCTCGACGGTCATCCCCAGCTGGAGACCGCGGGCCCGCCAGCCGTCGTGGAGCGTGGCACCGTCCACGCCGTACTCCTTGCTCTTGCGGGTATCGAGGGTGGCGATCTGCGCGGCCTTGGCGCTCGTCTCCCCCATCGCCTCCATCCGCCGCTCGATCTCCTCGCGTCGCTTCGAGAACGCCCGGCACACTTCGGGCTCGACCCCCTCGATCTCCGAGGTCCCCCGGTTAGCCTCGCCCCACTCCACGCCGAGGCGCTTGACCAGCTCCTTGCGCAGCTCGAACTGGTACAGGTAGCCGGCCGTCTTGCCCCAGGCGTACAGCAGACGGGCATCGAGGGCAGACCACTTCCCGTCTCCTCCCAGGACCACGTTGGCCACCACGCAGTGGGTGTGCAGCGCCGGGTCGCCGGCGCGACTGCAGCGGTGCCGGAACGCCCCCACGATGAGACCGGTCGTGCCTTCGCGCCGAGCGCCCAGGTAGCCGCGACGGGTGAAGGCCACCCTCTCCTCGACGAACCGCATCGCCGCGGCGACGGCGACGTCGTGCGCCTCCTGAACCTGCTCGCTGACGGACTCCCCCGCCAGGCCCCAGAGCACCGAGACGGACTTCGGCGCCGAGAAGGTCAGGTCGAACCCGGGGGTCCTCTGGCCTCCGCGCGGCTCGCGTCCCAGCCACTCCCCCGTCGTGGGATTCCGTCCGGCGACCACCGCCAGGAAGTCCCCCGAGGCGACCTCCCCGCTCAGCTGCAACGCCATGAGACCGGTGCCCATCCACCGGCCCTCGGCCTCGCCGCGACCGACGTAGTAGTCGTCCCGGCCCTTGGCGACGGAGTCGAGGTAGTAGCTCCCGGCGGCCTTGCCGGTGTGGTTGGCGAGCTTCCCGATCGACAGCATCTGGCGCCGAGAGTACCCCAAGGTGGCACTCAGTGCAAGTGTGTGCCGTCAATTCTCGGCGATGCTATGATGCTGCGTGTCCAGGGTCGGAGAAGGGCAATGGCAGGAGGACTGAGCGATGGTGCAGGTGAGGATCGAGGAGCTGGACGGCGAGGTTCTGCCGGCGATCGGTGAGGTGGGTGAGGCGCTCTGGGAGGCGGTGTCCGGCGGGCAACCGGTGGCCCTCACCCACCGCGGCCGCGCCGCCGCGGTGCTCGTCGACGCCGAGACCTACGCCGAGATGGTTCGGGCCGCTCACGTCCCCGAGGACGTGTCGTGACCGCCCGCCCCGAGCCCTTTCCGGTGGCCGCCTCCACCCCGGCCCAAACGCCCCCCAGCGGCGGTGACTGGATCCCCGTCAGCACAGACGGCGCCTGGTGGTGGGACGGCCGGCGCTGGGAGACCACCGTCCAGTCGCCGTGGCCGACACCTCCCACCGTCGTGCTCGTCGGGCCGGCCGGTCAGCGGGGGCGCCGGTCGGGCGCGGCGCTGCTGGCCACCGTCGTCGCGCTCCCCTTCCGGGTCGCCTGGTTTCTCCTCCGACCGGTGGCCTCGATGGTCGTCGGCCTGGCCAGCGTCGTCGCCGTCCTCGTCCTGGTCGCCGTCCTGGTCGCCCATTCGCTCCACTGATGCGAACCTGCCTGGCCGCGGCTGCGCTGGTGGTCGGCCTCGCGGCCTGCTCCCCTGGCTCGGCGGGCGCGCCGTCCGCACTGACCTCGGTCGGAGCCACAACCTCCTCGGCCGGCGGCACCACCGGAGATCCGGCCCCGCCCGGGAGCTGCCACGCCGGCGACGGTGGCTTCTTGCCCGACCCCGGCTGTACCCCCGGGGGCGCCGACGCTCGGGTCACCCCCGACACGCTCTCCTCCACCATCTGCCGGTCGGGGTACACCGCGACCGTCCGCCCGCCGCTGTCGGTGACGGAGCCGATCAAGCGCGAGCGGATGGCCGCGTACGGCCTATCGGCGCCGCTGTCGGCCTACGAACTGGACCACCTCGTGCCACTCGAGCTCGGCGGGGCGAGCACCGTCGCCAACCTCTGGCCGGAGCCGTGGGCCGACCCCCGTGGTGCGCACCGCAAGGATGACCTCGAGAACGCCCTCGAGCGCCAGGTGTGCTCGGGGACGCTGTCCCTCTCCGACGCGCAGCACGCCATCGCCTCGGACTGGGAGAGCGCGTATCGGACCTACGTCGGCGGTCTGCCATGAGACCGCGAGTGCCCCAGTTCTCTCAGGTATCAGACGTCGGCCCCGCCCTGTTCCGGGCGTCCTGGGCGCTCCTGCTGGCACGCGATCGCCCGGTGTGGGGCGATTGACCCTTGCTCGTCCCGATTCTCCCCAAAGCCGTACCCGAGAGGGCGCGGTGTCAGCACCGCGGGGAGGTCCTGGCCGGGGTGTACGACGTTGGCCAGAACACCGGATGGGTGAGTGTCGGCATCGACCACGACACCGCTGCCTTCGCGGTGGAAAGCATTCGACGCTGGTGGCAGATGATGGGAGCAGGTGCGTACCCCAGCGCGACCGAACTGCTCATCACCGCCGACTGCGGTGGCAGCAATGGGTACAGGGTTCGGCTCTGGAAGGTCGAGCTACAGAAGCTGGCCGACGAGACCGGGCTGGTCCTGAGCGTCTGTCACTTCCCGCCGGGAACCAGCAAGTGGAACAAGATCGAGCACCGCCTCTTCTCGTTCATCAGCCAGAACTGGCGCGGCAAACCCTTGATCAGCTACCAGGTGATCATCGACCTGATCGCCGCCACCACAACCACCAAGGGCCTCACCGTTCGCAGCGCCCTGGACGAAAACCTGTACGAGAAGGGTCGGACGGTGTCCGACGCGGAGTTCGCTGCCGTCAACGTGAAGCCGGATGCCTTCCATGGCGAATGGAACTACCGCATCCTTCCACGCACCTGAACATTGACTCGTTTTTTCCGGCGCGATCCCTAACCGGATAGGCATGATGGCCAGCTATGTTCATAGTGCGGACAGCCCGAAGCTCCAGAGGTCTGTGACCAGGTGAGCCGCGATCAGGGGAACCAGGTTACGCTCCCGCAGGTAGTACAGCCCAGCGATCAGGCCCCAAACGAAGGTCACTACCAGCTTGTCCGGGAGGAAGACGCCGTGGATAAGCGAGAACCAGACGGCACCAACAATGACCGCGCCGCGAATTGACCGACCGCGCGCAAGCTCGCCGGTAAGAACCCGGCCCCGCCAGACGATTTCTTCGCAGAACGCGGCGGTGACTGGAGTGATCGCTAACAAAGCGAGACGCTCCCAAAGAGGAATTCCTGTGAATCGAGGCCAGCCCCCAAAGAACAGTTGGTAGACGATCACGTACAGCGCGAATAGGACGTTGAGGCTGAGGAAGACCAGGAGTGCACGCCGGCGGTTGAACCCAAGCAGGGAGCCCTCTGGTGCCAACAGCGATCGCAGAGATCGGCCGGAGCGCCGCAGCCCTACGATCACGGCCACAGCGAGCGACCACTCCACCACCGCCACAATCCCGTAGGTGGCCACGCTCAGTTGACTTGTGGCAATCCCTCGAACCAAGTCAGGGCGAACCGCCTGGAGGGCGTAGTAGGAGCCGAAGATGGCGGCCCCGACCAGGTTCAGCAGGATCGCCGGCAAGACCGTATACGGCCAAAGCCGGTGTCGACGCCGGGGCTCTTGGATCCGGTTCAGTTGCATTACCTTTCTTGGGGGAAAACGGATGCAGTGGCTGATTCAGTCGTCGCTCCAACTCGAAATTAGGCCGACACCGAACCACTTTGCTGACATCATGTGGGCGCCCACAACGCTCGCGGAACTTGAGCGGCAGCGCGAACCTCCAACTCAAACAGGGTCGGCGCGGAGGTTCGCGCTGAACTCAGGAAGCCTCTGGCGCCAACTCTCGTCATCCACCCAAACTACACGATCATCACGTCCTTCGTGGTACGTGAGGGAGCGCATCGGTAGATGCGTGACCGAGCGCGCACAGGAGGCGACGCTGGCATTCGACGAGGATGGGTGGATGCATCTGCAGCATGTATTCTGACGCGAGCCCTAAGTGCCAGACGTGCGGGTCAACGACCCGCAGGACGATCGCGACGGTGACCGGCGGCGCTCACGTCCTTCATTGCTCAACGTGTGGAGCAGTGTCCTTCCCAGCCTGACGAAATAATTCCAGCTCGGAGAGCCTCTACGGGTCGCCAAACGACGCGTCCGGCGAGGCCGGTCTGGCCGCGCGACGACAGGAGGCTGCGCTCCTTTCCCCTCGCCGAGTTGGGCAGCGCCGCCGAGCGAGCCACCGCGGCTGCCATGGGTCGCCGGGGAAGGACCCCCGGGACGTTCCCGGGAGTCCCGTGCCTGCTACGACAGCAGCGCGTAGGCGCGGTCGGTGATGTTCTCGCGGAGCAGGATGCGGCTCATCCGCGCCTCCGCGGGGTCCGTCTCGCGGCCAACCCGCCCCGATGCCTGATGGTCGTGGTGGGCAACCACCGCGTTGAACAGTCCCCAGGCGGTGCCGACGATCTCCCGCTGATCGTCCGCGCTGCGGTACGTGGTGAGGATCTCGCCGCGAATGTTGCGCGCCCGCGTCCGCGCACGGTCCGAGCCATCCACCGGGACGAGCCGGTCGAGGAAGTCGACCACGTCCGCGTCACTGACGCGCTTGGCGAGCAGCTGGCCCGCGACGTGCTCCAGGTGGTCCGCGGCGCCCTGGGCAAGACCGAGGACGCGCTGTGCTTCGGCGAGTCGCCGCTCCGCGGACGGCGTGTGTCGAATGCTCACCTTCGCCATGCTCGACCCCAGTGCCGCGCGCAGCGTGTTCATGCACACAACCCGCACCGGAGTCACCGCCGCGGTCACCGCGTGCATGCCGTCGTGACCGTTGGTCAGCAGGACGTAGCTGTCCACTGTGCTGTCGGGCAGCGCGATTGGAAACGGAGCCTTGGCCAACAGCCAGACGATCGCGCCACCGCGCAGCGATCCCGCCGCCTCGTAGTGGAATCCGTGAGCATCGCCGAGCAGGGCGTCCATCCAATCGAACGCCTCCTCGTTGTGGACGATGCGGAAGGTGTCGCCGACGACGCCGAGCACGCGGTCGTCCCTCGCCCGCGTCACCGCATGCCGTCCCGCGATGACATCGAACGCGCCCTCGCTGGTCCGCTGGTAGATGGGCTGCTTCGTCAGACGCCAGCCTGCGAGTCCGCTGTGCGCCAGCGCCTCGCCGGTGTCCAGGGCCTCACTCGGCAGGACGGTTCCGAGTCCGTGCCATGCCGGACGGTTCCCCGCAAAGACCGCGCTTTCCACTTCGTGCATTGCCGTGCCTCCTGTGTTGTTGTCACTGGCCGGTGCGACCAGCACCCACAGGTGCTTCACGTCTCCGGGGACCCCGGGACAGTCACAGAGGCGGCCGGAGGATCGGCCGGTATGGAGGGAGGCCGCCTCGACCCGAAGGGTTGACGGGCCCGGGGTCCCCGGAGAACCGCGCGGACGCGGCGAGATGCGCGACCGACCCCAAACTCCGACGTTCAGCCCGCCCACTCCCGCGTCTCCGACCAGCTCTGCACGAGCCTGGTCGACCACGAACCGCTGCTGCCGAGGCTCGCGCGATCACGCCATGCGGACACGTCGGCCCGCACCCGCAACGCCGCAGCTGCGAGCCTCCGGCTCCCGACAGGCAGCGACCGCAACTCGGCGCCGTTCTCATCCGTGATGTCGCGATAGCGGCATCGCCGAGTCTCCGCCAAGACCTCCGGCGCCGTCGCGACAGATCGGCGCGGCCGGCCTCCACTCGACCGGCTTCGTGGCTCCTCAGTACTCCTCCGGCTGAAGGATCGTGGTGACCGAGCGGTCGGCCTCGGTGATGACCCACAGGCGATCCTCACCATTGAGGGCGCCGTAGCTGCTGAGAATCCGCAGCTCCCGGCCGATCGCAAACTCGTTCTCGGCGGCATCCTCCGGTGGGAGATCGCCCCAATCTCCGGACTGGTGACGACGGAGCAGGTCGGCGGCGGTAGCTCCGGTGCGCTCCATCATGCGGATGGCGCCCGGAGTCGCTACCAGTTGACCGAGTGAGAAGCGGGGCGCGTCGCAGAAGACGTGCCCCGCCACCAGCTCACGCCCCGGCTCAGTCGACTCGGCCGCGCTCACAGGAGGCCGCTCCCGTAGTTGACCGCCTGGTCGACGGCCGTCGAGCTGTAGTCGGCGGCAAAGCGCTCGCTGCTCGCCGGGTCCGTCGGTCGACGACTGTCTCGTGGCAGCTCCCGCAGACCGTCGAGCTCGCGGCGCCCGCGCATCCGCTCGATCCGACCGGGATGGTCGGCGAGGTCCTGCAGGCCCGCCAGGGTGGCCGCGATGTCCGCGGCGCTTCGGGGTTGACGTGCTGTCGCCATGAGGTTGCCTCCGTGCGGAGCCGGCCTGTCCGGCCCTCGGTGGCCCCGCCGGACCACCGCCGCCGCCCGGTGTCAAGGGCGCCGCAGGCGGCGAAGCCTCCCTTGACACCACGAGGGCGGTGGCTGTGGTGGCATCGCCCCATCGAGGGGTGGGCAGGCCGTCTCCTCGCGGAGAACCGCTCGACAGCACCCCCGCGGCGCCGCGGATGTCGCGGCCCTGCGCGACCGCATATCGAGAGGAGGCTTCCGGAAGCAGCTACGCCCCCGTCAGCGCGTCGACCGAGCAGCGGCCGCCCAGAAGAACGTGGAGCGGCGGCCGCCCGGTCGCCTCGGTCAGCTCGGTGACCAGGCCGCGGGCCGACTGCACCATCGCGACCGCGCGGGCCAGGCGCTCGCGGGCGACGCCCCGCGCGGTGCCCTCTTGCTCCGCGAGGAGCAGGAGGAGCGCCGCCTGCTCGAGCTCGGCGAGAGCGTCGCCAAGAGGCACCAGCGCAACCAGCGCGTTCATCGCCACGACCCGCGGCGTGGTGCGTGCGTCGGAGCGACGGCAGGCGCCGCGTCGGCGCGGCAGTCCGCGCAGAGATCGCTGTCGTCGAGGTCGCGGAACACTCCGCAGCGGTGGCACCACCAGCCCTGCGCCGGCACGTAGACGCAGTCGGGATTGCACTCGGTCTCGCTGCTGAGATCGAACTCGTTCATGGAAGGTCCTCACGCAATGTGCAGACAAGGGGGCCGGTTGCCCGGCCCCCTGATCCAGCTAGGCCTCGGCCTCGCCCGTCGGCGCCGGCCCGAGGAGCTGGAAGCTCTCGACGACCAGGTCCAGCTGCTTGACGCGCTGGCCCTCGACGTCGCGGACCCGCGAGGTGATCCGTCCCTCGACGTGGATCTCGCGACCCTTGCGGCCGTACTGGCCGATGACCTCAGCGGCCTTCTCCCAGGCCACGACGTCGTGGAACTCGGGGAAGCCGTTGACGTTGGTGGCAATGCCGATGTTCAGCACGGCCTTGCCGTTCTGGGTGAACCGCATCTGCGGGTCGCCGGTCATCCGTCCGAGGAGACGGAAATGGTTGATCCCGTACGAGCGGGACTTCGACGGGGTGTCGATGACGTCCGCCTGGACGTCGGCTGCGAGGGCGGGCTTCCGGGCCATGGATGGGTCCTCCGGTGAGGTTGATCGCGTGGCCTTCGGTAAGCGGCGCGCACAAGGCCGGAGCGGAAACCCCTCGCCGCAGGCGACTTGCCTTGGGGGTTGTAGTGCAGGCCGCGCGCTGCTCGAATGCCACGACAGCGATCAACACCTCACCGTCCGGAGGACACCTCTTTGTGCCCCGGCAGCCCCTCCCTCGCAGAGGACGGCTACCACCACTGCGGCGGCAGCCGTCCCCGTCGAGAACGCTGCTCAGTTGGTTTCCGCTGCCTCCTCCTCGGTGACCGCCGTCGCTCCGGGGAGCAGGTGACGGCACTCGCTCCACTGACTGAGGCCGCGCTCGGCAATGAGCGTCCGCTCCACGTCGCTGAGCTGGTGGATCCCCGTGGCGTCGAGCAGCGCTCCGTGGAGGTTGGCCACGTGCGGGTCGGTGCTCCGTGACGGCTCAGTGGCCAGCCGCCGCTCGCCACGGGCGAGCTGCACGGCAAGGACGACCGTCGTCAGCCGCCCCAGGTCATCGCCGGCGTGCCCAAGGAGCACACCGAGCGGTCGGCTCACCCCCCACCCGCCCTCCGGGATGCTGAGGTCGAGAAGGCCGCAGGCGTCCTCGAGGTCTTCGAGGCGCGCGTCCCACAGGGCGGTGGTGAGGATGTGGCGCGTCGCCTCATCCGTCCCGATGGCACCGTTGCCGATCGCCGCCTTCAGGGCCGCCGCTCGCACCGGCTGGGCGTCGCGCAACTCCTTGACGACGGCTCGCTTCGCGGCACGCTCGGCCTTGAGGTCGAGGACGCCACTGCCGGCCTCGCCGGCGTGGCGGCCGCGGTCGGTGCAGACATACGCCACCTCGCCTCGGCTAGTGATGAACGCCGCGTGGCAGGGCTGCTTGCGATGCTGCCTCAGGGTGACCTTCACGCCATCGCCGAGGCGCTGCATGCGCGAGTTACCCGTCACCGTGTCATACCGTGGCGCGGCCACGATGGCACATCCCTCCTTCTCCAGCTTGGCGTGCGACGCCGCAGCGGCGGCGGCGAGAGCACGCTGCTGGCGAACGCGGGAGACGGCCCAGCGTGGGCCGGTTCCCGCCCTGACCTCCGCGACGACGGCGGCGAGGAACTCCTCGTTGTCACCCAGCTCGCCGAGGTCGGCGACATCGGTCACATCAATGGTGCCGTCACGCACCAGGGTGAGCAGCGCTGCGGGCAGCGCCAGCACCGCACGCCAGCGGTCGATGGTGTCCGTGCTGGTGTCGAAGCGCTCCGCGACATCCTCGGCCGACGCGCCGAGATCGAGCATCTGCTGCATGGCCCCGGCGAGTTCACCGGCGCAGTGCAGTTATTCCAACCGTGCCGTATTCGACGGAAACTCTAGAGACGGTGATAGGGAGCGTGCCAGAATGTCCGCCAGGCCCTCCGCCCTGACCGGCTTGCTGATGTACGCATCCATGCCCGCCGCGAGGCACTTCTCTTCGTCGCCCACCATGGCGCCGGCGGTCATCGCGATGATGGGTGTGTGCCGCTCCTCGCCCTCGATCCGGCGGATTTCCATCGTCGCCTCGAAGCCGTCCATCTCCGGCATCTGGCAGTCCATCAGCACCGCGGCGTACCCCCCCGAGAAACCGCGGCGACAGCCTCGACACCGTTGCTCGCCACGTCCACCCGGTAGCCCATCTTCTCCAGCATCCGGGTCGCGACCCGTTGGTTGACAGGACTGTCGTCCACCACGAGCAGCTGGTGGCGGGATGCGGCCGCGGCCAGCGTGTAACGGACGACCATCGGCGCCGGGGTCGCAGGGTCAGACAGGGCCAGGTAGAGGTTCCTCAGGTCGCGTCGATTCACCCACTGCGCGAAGGTCACCAGTGCCAGCAGCGTGAAGCTCGCCGACGACACCCACTTCCCCACCAGCAGGAGGGTGCTCACTGCAACTCCTCGGTGAGCGCTGCGCACATCGCCGCCGGCATCAAGCGGGGCGTTCCGAGGCTCGCAGTTGTTGCAGTTCGGCGCGTTGGCGCATTGCCGATCGGATGCGGGTCGCCAGGTCTCGCGGCGAGAAGGGCTTGACGATGTACTCGTCGACACCGCGCATGAAGGCCTCCGCCTTCTCGCCGGCACTCGCCTCCGCGGTGAGCATGACGATGGTGCAGTTGCGCGTGGCCGGGTCATGGCGCAGGGCACGGCACACCTCGTGTCCAGACATGTCGGGCAGGTTGAGATCGAGGACGACGCAGTCGGGGTGAACGCTGTGTGCAGTTGCGAGCGCGCTTCGGCCGTCGCCGGCCTCGTGGACCTCGAACCCGAATGCGGCGAGGCTCATGTGGGCGAGCTGGCGCACATGAGCCTCGTCGTCGACGATCAGCACTCTCTCGCCGGCGTGCGCATCAGCGGCGGTCGGCAACGAGTCAGCGCCCAGCTTGCGGCCGCTGTCGAGGATGCCATCGATCGCCGCGGGTGGCACCGGACGCGAGTAGTGGAAGCCCTGGGCGAACTCGCATCCCAGCCTCACCAGGCTGGCGACGTTCTGTGCCGTCTCCACGCCCTCGGCGACCACGCTCAGACCGAGCGCGTGGGCGCTCGCCACCACCGCAGCGACGATGGCGGTGTCCTGCGGGTCGGTGCCGAGGCCGTCGACGAACGACTTGTCCACCTTGAGCTCGTCGGCGGGGATGCGCTTGAGATAGGCAAGCGATGAATAGCCGGTGCCGAAATCGTCGACGGAGATCCTGACCCCCAGGGCCTTGACCGCCTCGAGGGTGGTGATGGCGGAGTCGACGTCGCGCATCACCGAACTCTCGGTCAGCTCGATGCACAGCCACTGCGGCTCGAAACCGGAATCTTCCAGGGCCGCAGCGACGGTGCGAGCGAGGTCGGTCTGCAACTGGCGCGCGGAGACGTTGACGGAGACGCTCAGCACCGGCCCGTCGCGATGCCGCAACCGCCACCGCTGTCCCTGGCGGCAGGCCTCCTCCAGCACCCAGCGACCGATCGGGATGATCAGGCCGGTCTCTTCGGCGAGCGGGATGAAGTCGAGCGGCGAGACGGTGCCGCGCTCGGGATGTTCCCAGCGCACCAGGGCCTCCACACCGACCATGCGCTCATCGAGCAGCGACACCTTGGGCTGGTAGAGCAACCTCAGCTCACCGTTGGTGATCGCACTGCCCAGCGCCTCGATGTCGCCGCTGCGGCGCTCCTCTTCGTCACGGACGCCCGGCGAGTGGAACGCATGAGCGCCGCCGCCGAGACCGCGGGCGCGCCGCAGGGCAACTTCGGCCTGAGCGATCAGCCGGTTGGGATCAACCGCAGGGTCGCGGGAGAGCGTGATCCCCACGCTGGCGGTCACCGCAAACTTGGCGCCATCGACCAGAATGGGCCGCGACAGTGCTTCATTGATGCGCGCCACGACGGTGCTGACGGCGCCCTCATCGTCGATCTGCTCGCACATGACGAGGAACTCGTCGTCTCCGACGCGGGCCATGGACGTTGTCGCGAATGACGTCGGGTCGCTGGGCTGCGCCAACCTGAGCAGGACGGCACAGTCCTCGGACACAGACCCGTCAGCGCGCCCGGACGACCTCAGGACGCCCTCGATGCGCATCGCGATCTCGAGCAGCGCCTGCTTGGCGAACTCGCAACCCACCGTAGCGAGGATGGTGCGAAAGCGATCGATGTCGATGTGGAGGAATGCCGTCCACGTCTGGCCGTCCGCGCCGCGACGCAGCGCAGCAGTGACGCCGGCCATGAACAGGGAGCGGTTGGGCAGACCGGTGAGCGGGTCATGGGTGGCGTTGAACTCGCGGTCCGCCTCTGCTTGCCGTTGTTCGGTGATGTCGTGGAGCACCAGCATGCTGGCGAGCTCGCCGTCGTCATCGACGTACTGCTGACCATCGACCATGAGGACGCGGGCCTCGTCCCCGACGTGCATGACCAACTCCATGTCGTGCACATCCTCTCCGAGCATGGTGCGGCGCATCGGGCTTTCGTCGACGGCCAGCTCACGGCCATCGGGGTGGTATAGCCGCCGCAGCCGCTCCCATTCGGGCAGCGGATAGCTGCCGCCGGTCACACCGAGGAGGGCGCGCAGTGGCCGGTTGAAGAACGTGATGTTCCCCCCGGCGTCGCAGGTGAACACCATGTCCTCGAGGTTGCCGAGGAGCGATTCGACGAAATCACCTGGAGGCGGCGAGGTCCTCCCGTGCCCTAGATTCAGTTGGGGCATAGCTCCCTCCTGCATGCGCAACCGCGGCCGGACAGCCGCCGCCGCCCAGCGACTGCTCACATCGTGGATGGCCGTGACCACGACGGTACTCACCCGCGCTCAACCGTTTCCGGAATGCGACAGGTAATACTCCGACTGTCAGAGATGAACAGGCTCGCTCTGACAGACGGTCAACCTCGGGACCCAGCGACCCGAGGGGCTGCGGGGTGGCTGTTCGGTGCTGATCGCCGAGATGCCCGCCGCCGACCGGTTCGGACAAGGGCTCCATCCCGAGGCCGCCGTCACCAACTCCGCGCCAGCGGTGGTGACATGTGATGTCATTGGCGTCAGAAAGTATCAAATTAGAGACACCAGCAGGTATCGATCGGGACGGAGGCGGGGATGTGGAGAGAAGGGACTCCGGGCAGGATGGATAGCCGGGCAGGTGCTGGAGGCTGTGCCCGCGACCGCCACCGTTCTCAGGAACGATCGCCGTGGTGATCGTCGTCCGCCCGCAACGCAACATAGTCTCGCCATGGTCGCGAGGCCAGACGGGACCAGCGGTCAGCAGTGGTCGGGTGAATGCCAAGCAGCTCGGCCAGGATCGAGGGTGGCATGTCGGCAGCCAGTTGGTAAAGGGCGGCGAGTCGGTGTGGGCCGGCGCGCACGCCATGGCGCTGCAGCCGCCGGCCCAAGGACTCCGCACGAATGGGTTGATCTGGATCGGCGCCGACGAAGAGCCATCCGCGGTCGACAATCGTCTTTGCCTTTCGAGTCACGGCGCGGGGCTGCTCAACCAGGTCCCGCGCCACGTCACTGAGGGGATCGGGGAGCTCGACGCCGACTCGTCCCAGCCGCACGGTCACGCAGGCTGGTTCACAGTGGATGTCGTGGACGGTGAGTCGGGCAATGCGAGCGAGTGGCTGCGCGTAGATAACCACGAGGGACCCGGCCAACCGGTCGGTCGCC
>CALAQT010000469.1 GCA_937888775.1 uncultured Actinomycetes bacterium
TCGTCTCGGCGAGCCGCCGCGGCAGCATCACCGTGATCTCGCTGCGGCGATGGCGCACCATCAGCTCGCGCAGCGCGAGCTGCAGCGATGCGACGTTGCGCACCTGCGCGCCGTCGCCACGGCCATGGCGGGTACGGAAGTCGGCGGCGCTGCCGAGCAATCCGGGCCGGACCAGGCTGACGAGCGAGAACAGGTCAGACAGACGATTCTCGATCGGGGTCGCGGTCAGCAGCAGCATGTAGCGCGTGCGCAGCGAGCGGGCTAGTCGCGCCGACGCACTGCGGGCATTCTTGAGCCGGTGCGCCTCGTCGGCGATCACCAGGTCCCAGGTTGGAGCGGTTAGCTCGTCCCGCAACCGGTCTCGGCGAGCGGCCGCGAGCGATGCGACCACGATCGGCGCTACGCCCTCCGAGGCCGCCGCCTCAAAGTGGCGGTCGGCGATCACGCACGGGAGCGCGAACTTGCGCTCGAGCTCCTCGCACCACTGTCTGACCAGGCCCGCGGGAGTCAACACGAGCACACGATTCGCCAGCCCGCGAAGGCGAAGCTCGCTCAAGACGATCCCCGCCTCGATCGTCTTGCCGAGCCCGACCTCGTCGGCGAGGATCGCTCGGCCCTGCATGTGACGAAGCACCCGCGCGGCCGCCTCGAACTGATAGGGAAACGGCTCAAACCGCAGCCGCGGCTGGCAGATGAACGTCTCGAACCCCGGCCGCGCCCACACCTCAAGCGCTTGGTCGACAAGCGCCGAGCGCCGGTCGAGAACCGGAGACGCTGCCTGCAGCCGCGCCACCAGCGGTTCGTAGAGGTGGAGCGCTGCGCGGGCGACGGGCTCCCTGCCCGGCTCGGAGTGCTCGCGCGCCAAAGCAGCGGGCCGCGAGCCGTCGTCGGCCGTGGCCTGAGCTTGGCTGAAGAGTCGTGGCATCACCGCGAGCGGGCGATGATCGCAGCAGCGGCGGACGGCGAAGGCGGTCAAGGCACCGACTTTGTCGCTATCAGCGAGCGAATCGTGATGGCCGGATTTAGGGTCTGAGCTTGGCTACGCCGTAGCACCATCTGAGAGGACCGCCGGGCACGCCCGTCGCACTCCGTCGGCGTTTTGGCACGGCGAGCGCAGCTTGGACTGCCTCTGCCCGGTCGCGTTTCGGCGCCGACGGCGGGCTGGCGGAGGGGCCGGCCGTGCACCCGCTCTCGGAGCGGGACCTCGGCGGCACCGTGGTTTCCCCCAGTCCCGGATCCGTCGCCAGCCCGGACGTAACGCCGGAGGGTGGACCATACCGTGCCGCCCTGGCATGTCATTTCACGAGAACGTCCCTGTTCCCGGCCGGCGAGCGCGGCTCGGGATCGTGGTCCGCGTCACCGACCGGGTGTCACGGACTCACCTGGCCCTCGTCGCCGCCGCGATGGCGGTGTTTGGCTGGGGACTTATGACCGTTGGGGCATACGTGCGGGCGTCCGGGTCGGGCATGGGTTGCCCGGACTGGCCGATCTGCAAGGGACAGTTGGTCGTCGGCGGGCATCACGCGCTGGTCGAGGAGCTCCATCGCTGGATCGTGACGGTGCTGAGCGTGGGACTCATCAGCATCGGTGTCGTGGTGTTCGGCCGGTTCCGAAGCGAACGCCGCGTGACGCGGCCGATGATCTGGGTGCTTGGTTTCCTCGCCCTGCAGGTCGCCCTCGGCGGGATCACGGTGATCCTCAAGAACATCTCCTGGACCGTGGTGATGCACTACGGTGGCGCCTCGCTGCTGGTAGCGGCGACGGTGCTGCTGGCCGCTCGCCTGCGCTACCCCGGGGTGACGGGCAGCCGCGACCGCTTCTGGAAGCTGACCCACTGGTTCGTCGTGCTCAGCTACGGCCTGCTGCTGGCCGGATCGACGCTGGCCAACACCGGTTCCGACACGGCCTGCGGCAAGGGCTTCCCCCTTTGCAAGGGCACCCTGTTCCCCGCGCTAGATCACAATGTGGTGATCGCGCTGGTGCACCGGACCTGGGCGGGGGCGATGCTCGTGTTCGCGGTCGTGCTGCTGGTCCGGAGCCGCTCTGAGCGGGCCGGGCAGCCGATCATCCGGCGCCTCGTCGCGGTGATCCTGGCCCTATACATCGTGCAGGCATTTCTCGGTTTCCTGATTGTCGGCATGACCGACAGTGTCGCGACCGAGGTTGTGCATTCGTCCTTCGGTTCACTGACCTGGCTGGCACTGGCTTTGCTGTTGGCGCTGACACGCACGCTCCCTGCGGCGCCGGTGGGCTCGTCAAAAGGCTCGGTAGCGGGGCTGCGGGTCAATACGGCCCTAACCCAGAGCGTGCAGTAGAGACCGCGCCCCCGATGGGCGGGGGCGCGGAAACGTCC
>CALAQT010000470.1 GCA_937888775.1 uncultured Actinomycetes bacterium
ACCGCCGCGGAGGCATCTGGCGGCAGCGCAGCGGCGGCACCCGCGAGCGCAGCGGCCGCGAGCACCCCGCGCCGTGTCAGCCCCTGCTCGGGCTCCCGCGCGCGTGCGCCGTCGATCGCGCTCCCCGCATCCTTGGGGCTCCCCTCCATGCCGCAGACGATAACGGTCCCGGGGGCTCCACGCAGCGGCCCGCCGTCTAGCGCTTGCGCTTGGCCTTGATCTTCAGCGGCCCGCTGTTGCAGCCGGCGACGCTGTAGGTCATCGTGCCGGTGGCGGTGCCCGAGGCGGACACGCTGAGCGAGAACTGGAACGTGCCCACCACGCTCGTGCCCGGCTGGTGGGTATCGGAGAGCTGACCGCCGGCGTCGGAGTAGAGCGTGTAGGTGTGGGAGAGAGCGCGCGCGGGCGAGAGCGCGATCGGCTCGAAGATCGGGAAGAACTCCTCCACGATCGACCCTTCGCTGCACGTCGTCTGCGGCCCTCCCTGCACGTTGACGGTGACGCAGTAGGCCCTGTGCCGTCGCGAGCTGCCGGGCGTGGCACAGCTGCCGTGGGAGATGGACATCCCGAAGGGCTGCGGGCCTTGGCCGAGGGCGTTGGTCGTCGAGGTCCCGACGTAGCTGCCCGTGCGGGGAGGCGCGGCCGCCCACGCGCTGCCCGTGAGCGCGAGCGAGAGGAGCGCGACGATCCCTGCTGCGACGGAACGAAGGTTGAGCATCGGCGCCAGTCTAGCCAAGGTGCGGGGCACTTCGGCGGGCACTGAGCAGCCGTCTCGACCAACTCCAATGCGATTGAGCTCCCGGTCAAGTGAATGGGCGCCGGAGGCCGCGCCACTCACGCGCCGGCTCAACGGGCGAGCAGGGCCTCGAGCTTGTCGAGCTGGCTACCCCAGCCGGCCTGCGCCATGGGGAGCAGCTCCTCGGCCGGCAGACGCCACCCGGCCGTAGGTCGAACTCGATCCGATCGCGCGGCGTCGTGAAGTACTCGGGTCCCCACCACTTCGTGACCTCATCGGGGTCGGTCCACACCTTCCACACGAGGTCGCGCGGCGCGTCGAGCTCGCGCTCGATCACGATCGTGTGCTCGGCCATCACGAACTGCTCAGTCATCGTCTGCCTTTCCTTGAATGTCCCGGAGGCGAAGCGCGAGGCGGTCGAGGCGCCCCTCCCAGATCCCGCGGTACTGCTCCAGCCACTCGGCCACGTCGCGCAGAGGCGCTCCCTCGAGCCGCGAGGGACGCAGCTGCGCTGTGCGCCCGCGCGTGATCAGCCCGGCCCGCTCGAGCACATTCAGGTGCTTGGAGACCCCGCCAGGAGAACTGCCAAGAGCGACCGACGGAACACGGGCCGCCGGGTCGGGCGGGTCAGCCGGAGGGCGCGCCGGGCGGTGCGGAGGAGGTTCCGCTGCCCGCGGGCGCCGGCGAGGGGAACGCCACGAAGGCCTGGCGTGCGAGCGTGGCGAGGCTCGAGGCCATCAACCCCTCGCTTGAGAGGGTGAACAGCTGCTGGCCGATCACGAGCGAGCGATCGATCTGCGGGCTTGCGCCATTGACCGGATCGTGGGCGATCCGCCCGACCTCTGCGATGCCGGAGCGATCGACGCGAAAGCCGATCGCTCCGACGAACCCGCCGCTGGGTTCCCCCGTCGACGCCTGGCCCCCGCTGGAGCCGGCCGCGGGCAGCGGCTGCGGCGTGGGCGGCACGGAGACGGGGGTCGTCGAGTAGATCGAGACGGGCAGCACGGCGAGCGCGGTGGGGGGCCAGAACAGGAACGCGTGATGGTCATATTGCACCTGCGACGAGGAGCCGCTGCCGAGAGTCGCGCGCGCCTGCAACCGCGGCGCGGCGAGGTTTGAGACATCGAAAAGCTCGAGCTGTGCGTTGGACGGCTCGTTTTCCGGCCCCACTTCCTGCCCGATTCCGAGCAGGAGTCCTTCAGCGACAGGATGCAGGTAGGCCGAGTAGCCCTCGAGCTCCAGCTGCCCGGCGACTCGTGGCGATGTGGGTGAGCTCAGGTCGATCGTGTAGAGCGGATCCACGCGCCTGAACGTGACCACGTATCCGGCATCGCCGATGAAGCGAACAGAGTAGATCTGCTGCCCGGCGCCCAGGCCCGAGACCTGGCCGACCGCTGCCAGCACGCCAGCGTGATCGGCGAGCACCGTCACGTAGCTCTGGCTGGGCGGCGGCTGCGTCGCGTTCCACCAGATCGGGCGGCTCGTGCTCGCCACCCGCAGGTAGCCATGGTATTCGGACAATGAGAACTGGTTGAGCACGTAGCCGGGAACCTGCCCGGAGGCGGTCAGCGTGGTGTGTTCGGGGTTGGTGGCGTCGAACTGATCGATCACGGTCTCCGCGGAGCTCGGCACGCTGGTCGCCGGCGTCAGGGGGTTGATCCACGCCTGCGTTGCCACATACAGGCTGCTGCTGGACCCGTAGACAACCTGTGCGTCGGCCATCAGTGCGGTGCTGTCGCTCGCGTACAGCCCGCGGTCGAGGTTGATCGTGAGAATCGACAGCATGCCCATGCCCGAGAACTGCGCGGGCCGGCGCACGGCGGAGCATGCTGCGATCGGGCGCGTGTAGCGGTGGCCAGTGATCAGACTGTGGAAGCGCCGAGCGGGGACCCACCCCGACGCTCGTGCACGCAGCGCCGGGGTAGCGATCGCGCGAGGCGCCGAGGAGATCACCAGCCGCGCGGTCGCGCCGTTCTGGCGGGCGTCCACGAACGTGCCTTCCACGGTCATCGTGCGCGCCACCTCCATCGCCGCGGGATCATGAACGTCGACTTCGGTGATAGTGGTCGTGGCGGCATAGTAATAGGGGGAGGACGCGATCGACGGGACGGACGCGACGGGCGACGTTGACGGAGCGAGCGCGGCGGAGGCGGCGCCCGAGAACGCAGACGATCGGCCGCCCACACCGGCGGGGAGCGCTGGTGCCGCGACGCCGACGCCAACTGGCAGCGCCTGACTGCCGGAGATCACCAGCAGGCGGCTACCGCGCAGCAGCAGCTGCGCCCCGTAGCCGGTGCTCCCGAGCGGAAGCGCGCCGGCCAGGTGGGGAGCCGCGCCGCCGACGACGACCGCGTACAGCTTGCCCTGCTCGACGGCGAAGACGGTGGACCCGTCTGACTTGACGACGTCCGGCTCTTCGATCCCCGGCTCCTGATTGTTGGTCGTGGAGAAGGAGGTTCCGCTGACCGTGGTGCCCGCGTTTTCGGCGGGCGCCGCCGCGTGGGGGCTTGCGCTGCCCGATGGGGACGGTGCCGCGATCGACGGTTCGGCCAGCAGTCGCGGCAAGGTCTCGGGCACGCCGTGGGTGACGGCAAAGTGGGCCCGCTCATAGCCGACAAGGCGCATGCACGAAGCAAAAGCGCGCGGACGCACGTGGGCGGCACGCCCGAGGGCGAGCGCGGGCGCTGGAAGGGCACCGAGCACCAAGGTGACGGCGAGAATTAACGTCCGTCTCCGCTGCATCACACCCACAACACTATCCCCCCCGCGCACGGTGATCCATGACCCGGCGCGCGCGCCGCGGGGGGTCGTCCGCCAGGCGCTCAGCGAAGGTGGATCGGGTTGGAGAGCAGCCACAGCCGAGCGTCGATGCGCGCCTCGACGCGGTACACCCCGGGCAGTTCGACATCGCGATCCAACGCGGCGGTGTGCGCCCTGTGCAGGACGGCGCCGTCGCGCAGCACGACGACGTCCGCCGGCTGCGGCAGCCGCACGCGAAGCACCGCTGGCCCGGCCGGCGCCTCGCTGCCCATCGAGATCGCCGCACCGTCCGTACGCTCGGCCCACAGTCGCGCGCCGCGTGCAGGGGCCACGAACGGGCACGTCAGCCAAGCCGCGCCGGACCGCAGGGCCTCGAGGAGGGTCACGCGATCTTCGTGGACGTCGCCGCCGAGCGGGCGCTTGCAGAGCAGGTGCGTACGCAGGAGGTTGAAGGTGCGAGCGTGCGAGAGTGGCGAGCGCACGCGCCCGCGCACCCGGATCCCGGGCTGGTGGCCGTCGAGCCCGCCGATCGCCGGCACGCGGCGGCGGGCCGACAGCGCGTCCCACCGCTGCAGGTGATTGGGCGGCGGCCCGGCCGCGACCGCTGTCTCGGGGTCACGCAGCCAGCGCCAGGCCTCGGCAGGCGTGCGCCAGGACTCGGCGGCATCGGTCAGCAAGCTCCATAGCTCGATTCCGTCGCACCCGTCCTGCTCTTCGAGCGCGGGCCAGCCGTAGGGCAGCGCGATCCGGCGGGCGAGCGGTGCCACCAGCATGTGTCCACCAAGGGAGAACGGGTGCGCAGCGAATCCGATGCCGTCCGCGGACCGCACCGCCGCGGCGATCTGCAGCGCTGACCGTCCGGTGTGGGGTACGTCGCTCTCCACGCCGAAGGCCAGGTAGTGACCGCGCTTGGAGGTGATCTCCGTGCCCACCATCAGGAAGACCCCGTCATGTAGGCCTTCCCAGCCGTCGTGGCGCGCGCCCAGCGTGTCGTGATCGGTGAGCAGAACGGCGTCCGCGCCGGCCCCGCGTGCCGCGGAGAGCAGCTCGGCGACCGTCGCCGTGCCGTCGGAGTACGTCGTGTGCAGGTGCGCCACACACGACACGTCGAAGAGGCGCTCCGGCTGATACACGTGCCCATCTTCACACTCAGCGGGCGTCCGGAGCTCCTGGTCCCCGCCTTCAACGCCAGCGTTGCGGGCCTCGCCGGTGAATATGCGCCGGATCAGTCCCTTTGCACGAAGTTGCGGCGTTGGCCAACCGGCGCCCGAGACGCGCTGTTCTGACCCTGTGTTTGGGTCCGGGTGCCTCACGCCTTCCACTTGATGGAGCAGCCGACCGGTGGCGTCTCGACCGGGTTGGGGTCGCGCCCGTCGAGCATCGCATCGAGAGCGCCGCGCAAGAAGGCGGCGTTCTGCGCGGGGTCGTCGTGGTCGGCGTCCGGGGCGCCGCGGTAGCGGAGCACTCCGGTGGCATCGAGCACGAACACATCCGGCGTCGTCTTCGCGCCATAGGCGCGGGCGACGTTCTGCGACTGGTCGTACAGGTACGGGACTCCTTCGAACTCTCCACGGTCTACTCGAGCCCGCATCGCCTCGGGCGAGTCGCGGGGATAGCGCTCGGCATCGTTGGAATTGACCGCCAGCACCCGTACTCCGCGGTCGGCGTAGTCGCGCGCGACCCCGACGATCCGCTCATGCCACGCCAGCGCGTAAGGACAGTGATTGCAGGTGAACACGACAACCGTTGCGGAAGTCTTGCCCGGCTCGTGCATGGTCCCCTCGGTGTCTGGCAGGGCGAACGTCGGGGCATGATCGCCAACAGCTGTCATCTGTTTCCTCTCGGTAGTGGCCGTCCGAGCAGCACGCAGCGCATCACGCACGTCGGCCGGGTCCGGTGTCGGCGATATCCCGCCGTCACGGCGATGGTAGACGCGGCACGTCAGTCCGACCGGCTCCTCGCCGGGTGGCTGAACATCCACGCCGTCGATACGGATAGTCGGCGACCCGACGAAGCGCTCCAGCGCTGCCTCGGACTGCGTCTCGACCTCGCGGACAACGATCGTGCTCGGGTCGAGCCCCACGTCCACGATCGCCTCGCGCAGCTCGGCAAGCGCCTTGGGATGCGAGGGACAGCCGTCCCAGAAAAGAAGCTCGACACGCATCCCTTCAGGCTAGGGCACGCGCAGTTCCGGTTGGGGAGCGGCACACGCTCGCTTGCGGCAGGCGAAGCGGGAGCGCATGCTTCGCGGCCCTCCACGCTCGCGCTTCGTCCGTTGCGCGAGTGAGTAGGACGCTGCAGCTGGCGCGGCGCGGTCGACGTCGGCCGCTTGTGCCGGTCAGGGCTAACGCACTACTTTGAAGCCTGCGGTGCGTGTGGTGCCGTTGCGCCCGGCGAACCTGGGCATCGCTTGGAGGCGGTAGGCGCCGGGCTTCAGCTTCTGGCCGCTGACGCGTCCGGTGAAGTGAAAGGTGTTGCGTCCGGCCTTGTCTGTGTGGCTGAAGGAGCCTGTTCGCCGGCTCGCTGGCCTGGCACAGCGGCGGCCGTTGGGTCGCGGCGGGCGTTCTGGCCCTCGCCGCGCTCTACCAGTTGACCCCGCTCAAGCGCGCTTCTCTATTGAGGTGCCGCTAACCGCTGCGATTCTTGGACGCCTCGTGGCAAAGCACGCGCCAAGGCGCCTTTGTTGTGGGTCTGCACAACGGGGGATGGTGCCTCGGATGTTCTTGGGCCCTGATGGCGGCGCTGTTCGCGCTCGGCGTGATGAGCCTCACCTGGATGGGGCTGATCGCCGTGCTCGTGGCGCTCGAGAAGATCGGACCCTGGGGACGCGGCGCAAGGTTGGCGACCGCAGGCGTCCTGGTCGTGCTCGCGGTCGCGATTCTCGC
>CALAQT010000471.1 GCA_937888775.1 uncultured Actinomycetes bacterium
CCGGACCGGGGTCGCCCCAGTTCTCGAAGTCGCCGGACACCATCGGCGAGCTGACAAGGCCTGCCGCGGCGAGCGCGTAGCTGACCGAGCCCGAGCAGTCGTAGCCATCGGCGTGGAAGGAGGCATGCCCCCCGCCGTAAATGTACGGGAGCGTGGCGATCGCATTTCCGGCGGCGATCACTTGCGCGACCGCCGCCGGCGCGCCTGGCGGGGCCTGGACCATGCCGCTCGTGTTGAGCGTGATTCCGTCGACATTGGCGTTGCCCGTCGCCGCCGCGCGTGTAGCCTGCTCGGCCGCCAGAGCTTCCTGCTTGGCCGCTTGGGCTTGGAGCTTCTTCAGGCGGGAGTTCAGCCCACCGAGCTCGTTGTTCTTGCCGGCGCGAGAGCTCAGCTCAGCGATCTGCTGACGTAGGAGCGCCGAGTGCAGCGCGGCGATCTGGTTGCGCTGACCGAGGACCTGCTCGGCCAGGCTGCGGTCACGCGTCTCCAGCGAGGCCAGGGTCGTGGCCTGACGCGACACCTCCAGGCGAGCCGTCCGCGTGAAGGCGACGATGCTGCTGTCCTGATGGGCGATACGCGCCATGAAGCTCATCTGCTCCAGCAGGTCGCCAAAGCCGCGGGCCTCCAGCACGACGCTCACTAGATCCGGCTGGCCTCCCTCGTAGTTGGCGCGCAGGTTGTCGGCCAGCGCCGTGGACGCCTGATGGAGCCGGTTCTCCAGGTCGACGAGCCGGTCGCGAGCGGCGATCAGGCTGGCCTGGACGCTCCGAAGCTGTTCGACGTGCACATTGAGCTGTCCCTGGATCGCGTCCAGTCGCTGCCGGGCGTCCTGCAACCCGGTCGTGGTCGTTTGGATCTGGGCTGTGTCCGCGGCGATCTGCGATTGCAGCGCTCCCGCGGCCGAACGCGTGGCCGAGATCTGGCTTTGGAGGTCGCCGGCACTGGAGGGGGTCAGGCGGCTTCCCAGCAGCACGGCTGCGATCATGGCCGTGGCGGCAAGTGAGCGCATGATCCTCGGATGGGTACTCAATGTGGGCATGGTGATATGCGGCAAGCGCCGCGGCGGTGGCCACGGAGTCGCCGCTGACGGGAGTCTCGGATGACGCGAACCAGGCCGCGCATCGGCAGTTCGCAGGCGGCCCGCGGAGCACCCTAACACGACCCGTCGAGCTCGTGACCGCAGATCCTAGGCGTGCAATAGATCCTGCAAATCCAGCATTTGCCGATTCGCCTCGCGCGCAACCGAACGCGTGCTCGCCGTTCGCTTGCAATACTCGGCCGGTGCATTTTCGGCGCGCACTCATGATCTGCCTCGCCTTCTTCGTCGCCTTCGTCTGGACTTGTGGCGCGACGGCCCTCGCCTCAGGTGGCGGCTCGGCCGGCGACCAGCAGTACGTGGATCCGCTCTCGGGTTCGACCGGAGCACATCACCACTCGGGCGGCGGCGCCTCGTCGTCAACTTCCTCATCGGGTACATCGACCTCTGGCTCATCTAGCTCCTCCGCGACGCCCGCTGCCTCGGGCACGACCACCACGTCCCCGTCCACCTCCTCTCCTTCCACTGTCACGACCGCCGCGGCTACGACTTCGACTACGCCGACCGCCACCACAGCCGGCACCACCTCCAAGTCGTCCAAGACGCTTCCGCACACCGGCTTTGATCTCTGGTTCGCCGGCGGCCTGGGCCTCGTGCTCGTCGCGACTGGGCTGGGACTGAGAAGAACCGCCGCACACCCGCGATCGCAAGCGTGAGCTTCAGATCGATACGGTTCGAGCCGCTGCGCTCGGCCCGCTTTCTCGGCAGGCCGTCCCCGGGGCCGGGCGCGATGCGCTGGCGAGGCCAGCTGGCGATCGTGGCGGCGGTACTTGTCGGCGCCGGTGCGCTCAGCGGGCCGGCGCTCGCGCGGACAGCGGCGAAGGTCAAGCCGGTCGCAGCGGTGCCGGCCGGTTTCGTCGGGGTGGACGCCGACGGTCCGCTGTTTGATTCCACCGCGCAGCTGAACCTGGGTGATCAGCTCAGCCAGATGGTCGCCCGCGGGGTGCAAAGCGTGCGCGTTGCCTTCAACTGGGCGGCAACGCAGCCGTACGAGAGCTTCAACGACTCGGGGTACGCGGCCCTCACCCCTGCGCAGAAGCTCGAGTACACCCCCGTGGGCGGCGTCCCGACCGACTTCACCAAACTCGATCAGCTTGTCGGTCTGGCTGCAGAGCGAGGCCTGACCATCTTGCCCACCGTGATCTACGCGCCCGGCTGGGATGCCAAGCGCAGTCACAGCGGCGGCCTGCCGATCCCCTCGTCTCCGGCTCCGTACGCCAGGTTCCTGTCAGCGCTGGTGTATCGGTACGGACCGCACGGCAGTTTTTGGGCAGCGAATCCCAGCATCAGGCGCGTGCCAATCCGGAGGTGGCAGATCTGGAATGAGCCCAACATTCCGTACTACTGGCCGCAACCGTTTGCGAGTAGTTATGTGACCGTATTGCGCGCTGCGCACGCTGCGATCAAGCAGGCTGACCCAGGCGCGCAGGTGGTGCTCGGCGCGCTGACCAACTTCGCCTGGAAGGCGATCGGCCAGATCTATCGCGTCCGGGGAGCGCGTTCGCTGTTCGACATTGTCTCGGTCAACGGATTCACCAAGACCCCGGCACACATAATGCTGTACCTGCGCCTGATGCGGAACGCGCTGATCCGCCTGGGGAACGCCAGCATGCCCCTGATCGACACCGAGCTGAGCTGGCCGTCGGCGCAGGGCAAGTCTCCCCAGCAGTGGGACTTCGACACCACCGAGTCCGGTCAAGCGCGCAACATCGCTGCAGTGGTGCCAATGCTCGGCGCGCAGCGGGTCTCGCTGGGGCTGCTGAGCTTCTACTACTACACCTGGATCGGAGACGAGGCCCCCAGGTCACCCGCCTTCAATTACGCCGGACTGCTGGCGCTGCGCCACGGGCTCGTGGTGGCCAAGCCCGCGCTGAGAGCGTTCACGAAGGGCGTTCTGACCCTGGAGCACTGCCGCCGAGTCTCGAACCTGGCCACGCGCTGCGCCAAGCCCTAGCCGCAGATCGGCCCGGATCTGCTGACTGCGAGCTGTCCTGGATGGCGTTAACCGCAGATTTGCAGAGAGGGGGCCGGCGCTCTGGCGCGCCGCAGCCCCTGAGCAAACGCATCGGTGTCAGCGGTGGGGGCGCCGGTCAGGCTGTCGATGCCGTACCACTGCTCGCTGTCGGCCGCGTTCTGCAGGGGCGAATACCAGGTGTAGAGCACGGTCGCGGCAAGCCCGCAGTCAAGGTGCCCGAGCGCGTCGACGGTCTCTGAGATGTAGGCGGGACGCCGGGCGGCCGGCACGTAGTCAAGTGCTCCCGGCGGCGTGGTTGTCCAGCCGAACTCGGTTGCGTACAGCGGCACGAGCGCCATCCCCAGCGCGACGAGGGTCGCCCGGTCAGCTCTGACCTTCGCCAGCACGATCCCGGGGGTTCCGTAGGGATGAATCGCGACCCCGTCGATGTGGCCCCGCAGCTGGGGCTGCGCCGCCAGCATCGCCGGCAGAAAGCTCGTGGGGTGAGTCAGCCCGCCGACGATCACGTGCGCGGAGGGGTCGTCGGCGTCGATCGCCTCCCGCGCCGCGATGTACAGGTCTGCGTAGCGCGCCGCATCGGGGGCAGGCGTCCAGAACTCGCCGTTGTCGGGCTCGTTCCAGATCTCGTAGGTCGCCACCGGCTCGGCCGTCAGGCCGGGATGAGCGCGCCAGAACGTCCCGCCGAGCCCGTACCGGGCGGCGAACGCGCCGGCGTAGGAGGCGTAGTCGGCGCTCGAGCTCGGCGGGGAGTGGTCCTGGCCGGCAATCGACTGGGCCCACGGCGCCGAGTAGTCGAGGATCGGCAGCCAGCGCAGGCCGTGGGCGGCCAGGTCACCGGCGATCATGTCGTCAAACGCCCAATCGAAGCGGTGCACGCCGGCGACCGGCGCGCTGGGCTCGGTCGCCTCCCAAAGCGCGTCGCTGCGAGCAAGGCTCGCGCCGCTGGCGCTAAGCGCGTCAAGCTGGGCGGTGATCAGCTGCGGCGCGTTCGTGCTGCCGTTGAACAACAGGTTGACGCTGGCTCCGAACTGCTCGGTTGCCGGCGCCGGCTGCGCCGGGGCCAGCGTGGCCGGTGTGGTGCTCGTCGAGCTGGCGGAGGGCGCCGTCGCCGAGCTCCCCGCCGAGGTGGTGGCGGACGCCCCTGACCCAGGTCGCCCGGGCTCGGTTCGCGTGCCCTCGCCTGAGCGCACCAGCGCCAAGACCAGCGCGGTCGCGAGCGCCACCGCCCCCAGCCCCACGAGTGCCGCCCACCACTTCGGCCTGCGCGGGCTTTCCCTCACGGAGCCACGCGCCGCGCGCTGCGCAGGGCCGCCAGCTGAAGACGTTCGCGATCGGCGCGACGTCCGAGGGCCCGTTTCACCGCCAGCCTGGACGCGAACGTGACCGCCTGCACGCCATCGTCGATCGCGGCGCGCCCGGACCCCAGCGACCGCGCCACCGCGGCGTGCCGGGCGGAGGCCAGCAGCCCGAACGGCTCGCCGCCGAACGCCTTTGTGCTCGAGTGCGCGCTGTGGTGAAGGACCCTGGCCTGGGGCCAGAACCAGGTCTCGATCCCGCGGCGGGAGGCTCGCAGACCCAGCTCCAGATCCTCGCCGTACATGAAGATCGACTCATCGAACGGGCCGAGCTCCAGCAGCGTCTCGGTCCGGCCGCCCAGCGCGCAGCCGACCGCCCAGCCGACGCGCCGGGGATGGTGAGCTCGCCACGGAGCCAGGGGCCCGGCGAGCGCTCCGGGCACCATCGCGGGGGGTATCACGGCGCGCGCCACATCGGCGCCCGACAGCGGCGCGGGATGCACCGTGTCCTGTCTAGAGCCGTCGCTGGACAGGACCAGTGGCGCCAGCAGGTGGCGCCGGTGGGTTTCGCCGAGCAGCTGCCCGGCCAGCCCGCGCAGCGAATCGTCAACCAGCTCGACATCGGGGTTGACCAAGATCGTCACCGGCTCGTGGACGTCCCGCACGCCCCGGTTGCAGGCCCGGCCGAAGCCCAGGTTCTCCTCCAGCGCAATCGACACTGCGCAGTGATCGGCCCGCGCCACCTCGACGCTGGCGTCTTCAGACGCGCAGTCGACGACGATCACCCGTACGCTCGGAAGGTGGCGTCGTGCCGAGGCCAGCAGCGACCGCAGGTGCTCGGCTGAGTTGTGGGTCACCGTCACCAGTGCGAACGGCGCCGTCGACGCTGCCCCGGTCGCACCGATCTGACCCGTGCGCAGGAGCGGAGCCACGGCCGCGGCGAAACCAGCCCGGGTGCTCGTCCGGGCAAACCGCTCGCGTGCCCGGCGGCGCCCGGCGATCCCCATTGAAGCCGCTGCCTGCGGGTTGCCGACCACCTCGACGATCGCCTCGGCGGCTGCCCGGGCGTCACCGGGTGGATACAGGCGCCCGCAGGTGGCATCGACGATCTCCTTTGGGCCGGCGCCGTTGGGAGCGATCGCCGGACGCCCGGCCGCCAGAGCCTCCAGCACCGCCAGGCCGAATGGCTCGCGCGGCGCGCAGTGCAATAGGCATGTCGCTCGGGCCAGATCAGATCCGGGGTCAGCGGTGGCGCCGGCGAACTCCACGCCGGCGGCGAGATCAGGCTGATCGGCTCGCGCGCGCAGCTCCGCCAGGGCGCAATCGTCCCCATCCAGCGGGGCCCCGACGAAGCGAAGCCGTAGCTGCGGGATCTGCCGACGAGCCAGTGCGAAGGCTTGCAGGGCGAGATCGGGCCGCTTCCAGCCGACGATTGCCCCCAGCACCAGCACCTCCGGGGGCTGACGGGGTAGGCCGGGTGCGGGCTCAGGCAGATCCACGCCCGGGTTCACCACATGCAGCTTGGCACCCAGACACCCGCGGGGGTCAAGGTCGTCGGCCACCGCCCGGGAGGGGACGATCACAGCGTCCGAGCGCCCGGCGACCAGCCTGACGGCAGCACCGATGAGCGGTCCGGGGAGCAGATCGTTGTGCGCAAAGGCGAACGTCGCGCCGGGCGGCCAGGCGGCCATGCAGGCGATCGCCGAGCGCATTCCCCAGCCGACTACGAGGTCAGGCGCAAGATCGTGGCAGAGCGAGCGAAGTTCCCGAGCGTGACTCGCCAGCCGGGCCGGGGCGAGCATTCGGACCGAGGCACTGGCCCTGAGGTTGAGCGGGCGACCGGGGACCGCGAACACCCGCAGGCCCTGGGAGCGGGCCGCCCGCGCCAGGGCGCCTTCCGGACAGGCCAGGCAGCTCTCGCCCTCCAGCGCCGAGGCACAGTCGAGCAGCACGCGCTCGGCGCCACCGAGCACGCCGGAGTAGGTCACGAACAGATGTAAGGACACTGTTTTCCTGCTCCCCGGGGGCCGACTGGGACCGGCGAGCTGAGCGGTTCTTGGTGGCGTCGCGGATATTCGGCGGTGCTTAGACTGGCGGGGTGGACCATTCGTCGGAGAACGCTCTTGGTCGCTGCAGCGTCGCGCTCGTTCACGACTTCCTGCTGGACGTGCGCGGAGCCGAGCGGGTCTTCCTTGAGCTGTGCAATATCTGGCCGCAGGCCGACATCTATACCGCGGTGTACGACGAGCGCGGAACCGAGGGCAGATTCGCCGACCGCGCGGTGCACACCTCGTTTCTGCAGCGCCTGCGCCCGTCGGCCCGCACGTTTCGGGCGCTGTTGCCGCTCTACCCGGCGGCGATCGAATCCTTTGATCTGTCGGATTATGACCTCGTCGTGTCCAGCTCGTCCGCCTGGGCTCACGCCGTGCTCTGCGACGAGCGCTCAGTCCATGTGAGCTACTGCCACAACCCGTTCCGTTACGCGTGGAACGACCGCGACCGGACGCTGGCCCGCCAGCGAGACCCGATCACCCGCGCCTTCCTGCGGGGCGCCTTCCGGCGCTGGCGCCAGTGGGACTGGATTGCCGCCCAGCGTACTGACCGGTATGTAGCCAACTCGCGCACCACGCAGGCGAGGATCCGCACCTACTTCGGGCGCGATTCGCTGGTCGTCTATCCGCCGGTCGACACCGCGCGCTTCGCGCCCGGAGCGGTGGACGACCATTACGCGATCATCTCCGAGCTGATGCCGCACAAGCAGATCGACGTAGCGATCGCGGCCTTCAACATGCTCCGCCGCCCGCTGATCGTGATCGGGGACGGTCCCGACGCGCGCCGGCTGCGCCGGCTGGCCGGGCCGACCGTGCAGTTCACCGGTCGGGCCACCGACGCCGAGGTGCCGCAGATCCTCCAGGGCGCGCGAGCCCTGATCGTGACCTCGACCGAGGAGTTCGGGATTGCGTCGGTCGAGAGCCAGGCCGCCGGGCGTCCGGTGATCGCCCTGCGGGCAGGCGGCTCGCTGGAGACGGTGCTTGACGGCGTCACGGGCTGCTTCTGGTCAGGCGGCGCCGATCAGCTCGCCGCCGCGGTGCTGCAGTTCGACGACTCGGCAGTGGATCCCCTGGCGTGCACGCGCAACGCGGCGCGCTTTAACCCGGCCAACTTCCGGCGCGGGCTGCTGGCCGAGATCGAGACCGCTCGCTTGATCGGATCGCGCCGGGCCGTCAATGAGCGCCAGCCGCTGGCGTCTACCAGGATCGTTCGGCGCGCCGTGAGAGACCCGCACCGCTAGGAGATGCGCTCAGCGTCGCTCAGCGTTGCACGCCTGACGCTGCTAGCCGGGGCGACGGTCATCGCCTTCTTCAGTGGCGGCTACTTCGACGAGCCGCGCGCCTGGACCGGTGTCGGCGTTTGGGTTACGGTCGTGATCGCCGCAGTGGCGGGCGCCCGGATTCCGCGCGGCCGCCCGGCGCAGCTTGCGATCGGCGGGCTCGGGCTGCTGGCTGCGTGGACACTGCTCTCGATCCTCTGGGCGCCGATCGCTGGGAACGCCTACCACGCGGGTCAGATCGCGTTTCTGTATCTCGGCGCGCTTCTGGCTTCCTCGATGCTTCTTCGCGGCCCTGCGCTGCGAGTCGTCGAGCCCGCGCTCGCAGCCGGTGCGTTGATCGTGATCGGGTACGGGCTCTCGGAGCGCTTGCTCCCCGGCCTGCTGCATTTCGCACGCTCGGTAAGCGCCGAGGGACGCCTCGAGCAGCCGCTCACCTATTGGAACGCGATGGGCGAGCTGGCAGCGCTCGGCTTCGTGCTGTGCGCCCGCATCGTCGGCGATATCACCCGCGCGCGCTGGCTGCGGGCTACGGCCGCGGCCGCGGCCGCGCCGCTCGGCCTGGGGCTGTACATCTCGTTCTCACGTGGGGCGCTGTTCGCCGCCCTGGCGGGTTTGGTCGCCCTTGTGGCCATCGCGCCCCGACGCGAGCAGCTGTGGGCGACGGGGCACGCGGTCCTCGCCGGAGTATTGGCGGCGCTCTCCTCGGCGACGTTCAGAGGCGTGACCTCGCTGGCCGGGAGCGTGTCGACGCGGGAGCGCCAGGGCGCGATCGCGCTGGTACTGCTGGTCGTCGTCACTGCGCTCGCCGGCCTGGCCCACCACCGGTTGGCTCGCCGGGAGGGGGAAGGAGAGCTGAAGGTGCCGCGCCGCGCGCCGCTGCTCGCCCTGATCACGGCCGGTTTGGCGTTCGCGATCGTGCTCGGCGCGCACGAGAGCAGCCGCGGCTCACAGTCTCTGTCAGGTGGCGCGACGCGGCTGGTCTCGCTCCAGAGCAACCGCTACGACTATTGGTCTGTGGCGATCAGGGCCTTTGTGTCGGAGCCCTTGCACGGTGTCGGCGCGGGCGGCTGGAGTGTTTACTGGCTGCGGTGGCGCAGCGTGAACGAGGCGGCTCAGGACGCCCACTCGCTGCCGCTTCAGACACTTGCCGAGCTTGGACTGGTCGGCATCGCGATGCTGGGGGCATTCCTCACGGGTCTGATGCTGGCCGCTCGCCGAGCGTTGCGCGTCAGCCCCGTCGCCGTGGGGTCGATTGCTGGCGTGGTGGTCTACTTTGCGCACGCTCCGCTTGACTGGGACTGGCAGATGCCGGCCGTCACGCTCGTGGCGATTGCGCTCTGTGGTGCGCTCTTGGCGGCGGCAGATTCCGGCGATGAGCCGGCGCCGGGATTCGGGAATCGCGCGGCTGTTGCCCGCACGTCAGTCAGACTCGCTGAAGAGGATGTGTGCGGCACCTAGCCGTGGGGGTAGCCAAACGCCGCGCCCGGCCCGGGTAGACCTACAGTTCCTCGGCGATCCGCGGCGCCTCGCGCCTGAACACCCAGACCGCGAACACGCAGAGCACGACGATGATCCCAACCGCAAACAGGAGATGGTTGCTGCCGCCGCCCGCCACTGTGCCCGGGTAGGGCGCATGAGGATTGATGATCCACACCTGGCCGAGCTCGAGGATCGGTGTGAACGGGTTCAGCGAGATGAGCTGACCTAGCGTGTGGGAACGCTCAACGGCGACTTGGAGCGGAAACAGCACCGGGGTTGCGTAGAACAGCGCTGTCGTGAACACCGACCAGATGATCCCGATGTCCCGGAAGCGCGGATACAGCGACGAGACGATCATCGCGACCGCGAGCGTCACCACGAACATCATCGCCAGGATCACCGGGAGCAGCAGCCAGGTCCAGGTCGGCGAGATACCGAACCCGAGGATGAAGACGAACACGATGATCAGGTTCAGGAGCAGGTTGAACAGCGCGGTCATCACCACCGCCATCGGGATCGCCAGCCGAGGGAACTGGGTCTTGCGGACGATCCCCTCCTGACTGACGATCGAGGCGACCGCCAGCGTCGATCCCTCCTGGAAGAAGCCGAACAGGACTATGTTGAAGAGGAGGAACACCGGATAGTGGGGGACCTCCTTGCTGAGATTGACGATGTGGGTGAAGACCTCGACCAGCACCGCGAACAGCATCAGCGGCCGGGCCACTGACCACACGTAGCCGAGCGCGGTGCCGAAATAGGTGCGCTTGAACTCGGTTGTGGCCAGCAGCAGCGTTAACTCCCAGAACCGCCCCAGGCCGCCGCTCAGGGCCCCCGGCCCGCTCACGTCTCGCAGTTCAGGCGTTACAGACTCCGTCGTCATGCCGCTCGCGAGCTTGCCTCGACCGTGGCCGCGACGCTCGCGCGGACAGACACCATGCCGGGCATCGGGTCGCGGCCAGTGACCAGGAAATCGATCACCCGCAGATCGCGCAACGCATCGTCCCCTCTGTCGCGGCTACGCGACATCGAACACAGCACCGAGTACCGGCCAGGCACGAGCGCTGCAACGATCTCGGCCGACACTCGGACCTGCTGACCGGCCCGGAGCGGAGTAGGCGTTCCGTCGTCGCGCTCGAGCGCCTGGCCGAACCCGAGCACGGAAACGTCGTCGACGTTGAGCAGCTCGAAACCGAGCGAGGCGGCCGGCAGATCCTGTCGCGCCCGGGCGATCAGGTTGAAGCGAAAGCCTTGTCCCTGCTCGAGATTCTCGACCCGCCGGCCGTCCAGGTCTTCCAGCCACACGTCGACCAGGTCGACGTCCGGACCTGAGCCATCGGAGCCGCCAGGGTCGTGTCCGCCGGCGAAGTTGAGGCGGTAGTAGCGCAGGGCGGCTTCTTCGGGGTCGCCGAGGAAGCGCTGCTCGCCGTCGTGGATCAGCATCGCGCGGTCGCAGAAGGCTTGGACTGAGGCCATGTCGTGGGTGACGAGCACGAGTGTCTTACCGGCGCTGCGCTTCTCTCGGAACACGTCGGTGCATTTCTGGGCGAACGCGGCGTCACCGACGGCGAGGACCTCGTCGACGAGCATTACGTCGGCGTCGGCTTGCACCATGACCGCGAAGGCGAGGCGGACCATCATGCCCGAGGAGTAGTTCTTGAGCTTGAGGTCCACGAATTCGGCAAGCTCGGCGAAGTCCAGCACGGAGTCCAGGCGCCGGCGGGCTTCGCGGCGTCCGAGTCCCATCATGACGCCGTTTAGCTCGACGTTCTCGCGGGCGGTCAGCTCGGGGTTAAAGCCGACTCCGAGCTCGATGAACGGCGCCAGGCGGCCGGCCATCCGGATCCGTCCGGAGTCGGCTCGGTAGATGCTGGCCAGCACTTTGAGCAGCGTGCTCTTGCCCGACCCGTTACGCCCGACGATCCCGAAGAACTCGCCCTGGTGCACGTCGAAGCTGATCCCGCGCAAGGCCTTTAGCTCGCGGTACTCGATCTGACGCAACGGATGCGTCACCCGCGACCGAATCGACGTCGGGCGTCTATCGGGGATCCGGAAGGTCTTATGGAGATCGCGGACCTCTATCACGGCCGGTCCCTGCAGCACTCGCTCCCGTGCCTGCGAACGCTTGGCGACCAGCCCATCGTCCTCGAGCCCGAACGCGGCTCGCTGGAGTGAGTGTTGGAGGTTCAACATCGGGTCGTCAAGATGCTAAGCCCTTCTCAGATGCGCGAGCGCCAACGCCGGAGACGTTTCTGGGAGAAGCCCTGTGGTGCTGGGATGCTCGCGTCCGCAAGTCCACCCGGGACCCGCCGACGATGCCGCGCGCCGCTAGCAGTGGCCATCTTCCAGATTACCCCTTGGGCCAGCCCCAGTTCGCTGCCCAGCGTCTCGGTGTGGCCGAGCACCGCTCGCGCCGGGCGCAGCGCAAGCCACGCGAGAGCGATCAGCGAATGGTCGCAAGCCACAAAACGCTCCAGCACCCGTCGCTTGGAGCCACTCAGGCTCGGCCCGCAGCGGGCGAGCACCGTCTGGGCCTGCGCCTCCCGGGCCAGGTATCCGTAGAAGTAGGCGGCCCGCCAACCGGTCGCTCGCTGCCTAAACCGAAGCCACGCGCGCAAAGCCCTGAGCCGTCCGACGGCGGCCGGGCGCTCGCCGTGGGTGACGTCTCCGAACACGGCGCCCGGATGCTGGACGTAGTCGTACAGGGGACGATCGATGTAGGCGACCCGACCGGCCGCCAGCGCGATAACCGCCAGCCAGGTGTCATGAAACTGAAAACCTGGCGTGTCGGGAAACGGCAGCGCGAGCCCGAGCAATTCTCGCCGGAACAGCGTCGCGGCACCCGTGATCGTGTTGGCGACGAGCACGGAGGCGAGGCTGTCGTGGTTGTTGCTGCGCCCCTCCCACAGCGTGTCTCTGAGTACCGCCCCGTCGGCATCGACCAGCCTTTGGTCGGAATAGACGAGGATCGCGTCACCAATCCCCGCCCGTAGGGTTGCGAGCTTGTCGAGATGCCAGCGGTCGTCCTGGTCGCACAGCGCCACCAGGCTCGCGGACGGCGGCACCATCTCCAGTGCCCGCTCGAAGTTTCGATAGAAGCCGAGGCGCTGCTCGGAGCGCGAGATCGCGAACCGGCGATCCTCGCCGATGATTTCGAGGATCTGCGCGAAGCGCTCGGGGCTCGAGCAGTCGTCGCTGATCAAGCAGATCCAGCGATCGTCAGCCTGGCCCCGCAAGGACTCGATCTGCACCTCCAGCAGCTTCATGTCGGGCTCGAAGGTCGCCATGCAGACCACGAGCGTCTCCAGATCCGAGCGGGCGGGTTCGGCGCTCGTTGCTGGCGGTGCCTCGCGCGCGACGACGTCGATCCGGCCGACCTCGGTCCGGCGCTCGTTTCCGTCGCTCAGGCGTGCGCGCAGCTCGATCACGATCGTGCCCGGCGCCGCCGAGGCGCCGACCGGCACCGTGCCCCAGAAGCCGCTGTAGAGAACGTCCGGCGTGGAGCCGAGCCGCGCGCCGGCGGCCCGGTCGGGTCGGGGCATGCCGAAAGCCGAGACCCGGTGCGCCACGCCGTCGACGACGATCTCCAGGTGCTCGATTGAGCCCTCGGTGTCAAAGCACCGGCCGACGCAGAACACCGCTGTCGCGCTCCCGTCCGGGAGCCTGCTCGGCAGGTCGCGCTCCAGTTCGACGACGAAGGTCAATGCAGACCGGCGGTCTCGATGACTGTCTCGACGTCGCCGGTCATCGCGATATTGCCGGCCCCGGGCTTGGTGCCGAAGACGAAGAAGTCCAGCAGGCGGAGGATGTGGATCGCCATCGCGCCCTCGTCACGGCTGCGAGAGATCCAGCATTCGAGCGCGTAACGCCCGGGAACCAGCGGGTTCTCGATCTCGGCCACGATGCGTATCCGTTTGCCAGCGGCCACCAGTTGTGGCTCTCCGCTGATCTCCTCGACCGCCTTGCTGAAGGCGAACACCCAGTGGCCATCCATATTCAGACAGTGGAAGTTGAACACCGGCGCGTTCATCTCCTGTCGCGCCTCCGCGAGCAGGTTGAAGCGGAACGTCTTGCTCTGCTCGACGTTGTCGACCCGCGTGCCGGACTCGTCCTCCAGCCACACGTCGAGCAGGTTCACGTTTACGTCGGGCACCGAGACGGTGGCCTGTCCATCGCCGTCCCTGTGGCCGGCGAAGTTGAGGCGGTAGTAGCGCAGGGCGGCTTCTTCGGGGTCGCCGAGGAAGCGCTGCTCGCCGTCGTGGATCAGCATCGCGCGGTCGCAGAAGGCTTGGACTGAGGCCATGTCGTGGGTGACGAGCACGAGTGTCTTACCGGCGCTGCGCTTCTCTCGGAACACGTCGGTGCATTTCTGGGCGAACGCGGCGTCACCGACGGCGAGGACCTCGTCGACGAGCATTACGTCGGCGTCGGCTTGCACCATGACCGCGAAGGCGAGGCGGACCATCATGCCCGAGGAGTAGTTCTTGAGCTTGAGGTCCACGAATTCGGCAAGCTCGGCGAAGTCCAGCACGGAGTCCAGGCGCCGGCGGGCTTCGCGGCGTCCGAGTCCCATCATGACGCCGTTTAGCTCGACGTTCTCGCGGGCGGTCAGCTCGGGGTTAAAGCCGACTCCGAGCTCGATGAACGGCGCCAGGCGGCCGGCCATCCGGATCCGTCCGGAGTCGGCTCGGTAGATGCTGGCCAGCACTTTGAGCAGCGTGCTCTTGCCCGACCCGTTACGCCCGACGATCCCGAAGAACTCGCCCTGGTGCACGTCGAAGCTGATCCCGCGCAAGGCCTTTAGCTCGCGGTACTCGATCTGACGCAACGGATGCGTCACCCGC
>CALAQT010000472.1 GCA_937888775.1 uncultured Actinomycetes bacterium
GAGCGTACGGCGGTTGCGGCAGCGGATCTTCACGGCGTCGCAGGCGGGGGACCTTCCAAGGGTCCGCAGTCTGCAGAGGTTGATGCTCCGTTCGCGCGCGAACACGCTGGTCAGCGTGCGGCGGGTGACGGAGCGCAATGCCGGCCGCTTGACGGCGGGCGTGGACGGCGAGGTGGTGCTGACCCCCGAGGCCAAGGCTGACTTGGCTGAGCGGGTGCAGCGCAGTTCCGATCCGTTCGTGGCCCTGCCGGTCAGGCGGGTGTACATCCCGAAGAGGGGCAGCAGCGCGAAGCGGCGTCCGCTCGGCATTCCCGTGATTTTCGACAGGTGCCATCAGGCACGGGTCGTCAACGCGTTGGAGCCCGAGTGGGAGGCGCGGTTCGAGCCGAGGTTGTATGGGTTTCGGCCCGGCCGCGGCTGCCATGACGCGATCGAAGCGATCTACTGGACAGCCAAGGGCAGAAGCCCGAAGCGCCAATGGGCGCTGGACGCGGACCTGGCGGCGGCGTTTGATCGGATCGCTCACGATCACATCCTGGCCATGCTTGGCAGTTTCCCCGCGAGGGGAATGGTCCGGCAGTGGCTGAAGGCGGGTGTGGTCGAGAACGGTCGGCTGCACCGACTGAGGAGGGAACTCCTCAGGGCGGGGTGGTGACTGCTCCCACGCAATCGCAAACTTCGAGTTTGAGCGCACGATTTCGCGTTTGGTGAGAAGGAGTCGGCCGTGACGTGTAGTACTCAACGGACTGATGGCCAGCCGCCGAGCGTATGCCGACGAGTACGCGGTTCGGGTGAACCGCGCGGTCGAGTTGTTGGTCGATCGTTCGCCCGCGGATGCGGTGCGGGCGCTGCAGGCAGAGCATGCGTTGTCCGAGCGCCAGGCGCGTCGTTACGTGAACGCGGCGCTGGATCGGCCGGAGGGCGTCGTGGTGCCGGAGCGCTCGGTTGTGTTCACGGTTCGGTTGGCGCCGTCGTTGATCGCTGGTCTGCGCCAGCGTGCGGACTCGCGTGGGCTGACGTTGAGCGCGACGGTCGCGGAGGCGGTGAGGCTGTATCTCGGTCAGGCGCGCGAGCGGCACGGTGGCAAGGCGCGTTGAGATCGAGTTCGTCGGTGATCGGCTGGCTGGGGCGCGGCTGGCGCAGGCGTACGGGATCGCGGTGCCTGAGCGGCGCCGAGTGACAGACAACGACCGAAGGAGTGAGGATGAGCGAGTTGATCTCGCCGGTGGACGGGCGGACGGGCCGGGTGGCGGCGATCTACGCCCGGGTGTCCTCCGAGCGCCAGCGCCAGGACGAGACGATTCAAAGCCAGACCGTCGGGCTGCGTGAGCTCGCCGCGGCGCGCGGGCTGCTGGTCTGCGAGGACCTGGTGTTCGAGGACGAGGGGTTCTCCGGCGCGACGCTTCAGCGCCCGGCGCTGGAGCGTCTGCGCGACCGCGCCGCGGAAGCAGCGTTCGAGGTGCTGCTGTGCCACGCGCCCGATCGCCTCGCGCGCCGCTACGCCTACCAGGTGCTGCTGCTTGAGGAGTTCGCCCGTGTCGGCGTTGAGGTGTGCTTCGCGAAAGAGCCCGAGCGGGGCGCCACGCCCGAGGACGAGTTGTTGCGCCAGTTCCAGGGGATGATCGCCGAGTATGAGCGTGCGCAGATCGCCGAGCGCACCCGGCGCGGCAAGCTGCATCGCGCGCGCGGGGGCTCGCAAGCGGTGCTGTCCGCCGCGCCCTACGGATACCGCTACGTCAAGAAAGCAGAGCACTGTGATGCGTATTGGGAGATCGATGAGCTCGAGGCCCAAGTCGTGCGCGAAGTGTTCGCCCGCTACGTCGATCGGAGCGCTTCGATCGGCGAGCTTGCCCGGTGGCTGACCGAGCGTGGCGTGCCCACGCGGACGGGCAAGAGCGTGTGGGATCGCTCGACGGTGTGGGCGATGCTACGCAACCCCGCCTACCGCGGGCAGGCCGCGTTCGGCAAGACCAAGACGTCTGAGCGCCACGGCGCGCCGACGCGCACCACCCGCGCTCGCGGTGAGCGTCACGGCCGCCGCCTAACCCGCCAGGACCAGCCGGCCGAGAAGTGGACGCTGATCCCGGTGCCGGCGATCGTCAGCGAGCAGACCTTCGAGCTCGCCCAAGCCCGGCTGGTCGACAACGCGCGGTTCTCGCGACGCAACACCAAGCAGCTGACGCTGCTACAAGGCGTGCTGGTCTGCCGCGAGTGCGGCTACTCCTGCTACCGCACCTCTACGCGCACGAGCAACAAACGGATCTCGTATTACCGCTGCATCGGCCAAGACGGCTGGCGCCACGTCGACGGGAAGGTCTGCACAAGCCGCCCGGTCCGCGCCGACGAGCTCGACCCGCTCGTCTGGGGAGAAGTCAGACGCCTGCTCGAGAACCCCGAGCTGGTGCGCACCGAGATCGACCGCCGACTCGCCGCTCTACGTACCGAGCACCCCACCGCCCGGCGCCGCGAGACGCTCGAGCGCGACCTCACCCGCGCCGAGGCCGCAATCGCGCGGCTGATCGAGGCCTACCAAGAACAGCTCATCTCGCTCGACGAGCTCCGCGCCCGCACCCCCGAACTGCGCAAACGCCAGACCGCGCTGCGCGCACAGCTCGACGCGCTCGACGCCGAACTGCACGACGCCGAAACCTACCTCAAGCTCGCCGACACCCTCGAAGGGTTCCTCGGCCGCCTCCACGACGGCCTGGACCAGCTCGACATCGCCGAACAACAGCGCATCCTGCGGCTCGTCGTCCGCGAGGTCCTGATCGGCGACGACGACGACACGATCACCATCCGCCACTCGATCCCCACCCCCACAGACCCCGACAAGCCGAGTTACCTTTTGCGTGGGAGCAGTCGTCAGCCCCGTGCTGCTGAACGTCGCCCTGCACGGGATGGAGCAGGCCGCCGGAGTCCGCTACCGAACGACCGGCAGACACGCCGGAAAGACGGAGGCGAACTCCCCGGTGCTGATCAGATACGCCGACGACCTCGTCGCCCTCTGCCACTCCAGGCAGGAAGCGATTGAGGTCAAGGCACGGCTTGCCGCGTGGCTGACGCCCAGAGGCCTGGCCTTCAACGAGGACAAGACGCGCGTCGTCACCCTCGACGAGGGCTTCGACTTCCTGGGATTCAACGTCCGCCGATACCACGGCAAGCTGCTGATCAAGCCGAGCAAGGCGGCCGTCAGACGGATCCGGAAACGGCTCGCGACCGAGCTGCGGTCCCTGCGCGGGGCCAACGCTCAGGCGGTGATCAAACGCCTCAACCCCATCATCCGGGGCTGGGCGGCCTACTACCGGACGCAGGTAACCAGCGAGACGTTCGGCAAGCTGGATCACTACCTGTGGAAGCTCACCTACAAATGGGCGACCTTCAGCCACGAGAACAAGTCGGCGTCCTGGGTCTTCGCCCGGTACTTCGCCAAGTTCAACCAGTCCAGGCAAGACCGATGGGTGTTCGGCGACCGCAACAGCGGCGCGTACATGCACCGGTTCGCCTGGACCCACATCGTCCGACACGAGATCGTCAAGAGCGGAGCGTCCCCCGACGACCCCGCCCTCGGCGACTACTGGGCCCGGCGACAGAGCAAGACACCCCTGCCGATCAACAACACCACCGGACGGCTACTCGCCGCCCAGAACGGTCGTTGCCCGATCTGCAAGGCCACGCTCCCGACCGCCGAGCCACGGCCACAAACCCCACGCGAGTGGGAACACTGGCTGACGAGCACCCGCAACACGATCACCATCGTCACGCAGGTGACCAGCACGTCGGATGAGGCTGAACTCCGTCTCATACACGCCCACTGCCACAACAGAGACCCGGCACTTCTGCCCGCCTACAAGCCAACCGGGCTTGCTTGAGCCGGATGCATTGAAAGGTGCACGTCCTGGTTCTGAGGGGGGCCCGGCGCGGCAACGCGCCGGGCCTACCCGACCCAGGGGGCTGTGCTGGCCTGACTGCTCCTCTGCTACCCGGGTCGCCCGGAGGAGAAGCCGCGAACGACGCATTTGAGGCCGATGACGCGCCTGGTGGTTCGTGAGACCAGCTGTCTCGCCGGGGGGGCGACCAACCAGGCCGCCGGCGATTTGAGTCACGTTTTCGTCCTCAAACCGGGACGGTAGAGACGAGCGCGGATCGAGCTGCGTGGCGTGAGACGTTCCTGGCGGTCGGGTGTAAGTACTTGTGCGACGGTGGAACTCCGGGGCCGAGGGGGCGGTGACGCCGCCTAACATCCCTGAACCTACGCTGTTCCGGCCGGAGGACTGGGCCGCAAACGCTTGCGCCGAGATGATCCGATTCTTCCTCCAGCATCAGTCGCCTCACGCTGCCGCCGGAGCAGCCCAAGAAGCCTAGAAAGTGTTCTCAACTGCCTCGGGCTGCTACTAAACTATTTGCAAGATCGCAGCTAATCTGCAAGCACGTAGGAAGCCTCACAGGCGAGACGAAAGGCAACCATGCCCAACAACGCGACGACAACACCGCCGCCGGGGAAGGCGAAGCTAGACCACGGACGTGATCGTGTGGATGCAGCCGGGCTCGGGCCGCTCGGGATTCTCGACTACGACGGTCCGGAGACGATCCGCATCAGGAAGTACGCCACCGGCACACACGTACTGCTGGAGGAGCTCGGGGTCGAGACGGGAGCTACGCCTCGAGAGGTGGTGTGGACCAAGAACCGGGCCTGTCTTTACCGCTACCGCGGCGCCGAAGATGGTGGCGGCAAGAGACGACGGGTCCCGATATTGCTGCTCTACGGTTTCGTGCTCAAGCCCTACATCCTGGATCTGGTGCCGGGTAACAGCCTGGTGGAGCATCTGGTGGGCGAGGGCTTTGACGTCTACCTGTTCGATTTCGGTATTCCCAGCGCCGAGGACTCGGGGTTGTCGCTCGAGGACCTGGTCCTGGACTACATACCGGGTGCGATCCAGGAGGTTCTCAAAGCCTCTGACGCCACCGAGATCAGCCTCTTCGGTCATTCTCAGGGCGGCACGCTGTCGGCCATGTACGCCTCCCTGTTTCCCGCGCGTCCTCTCAAGAACCTCGTCCTCTTCTCCGCGCCCACGGAGTTCGCGCCCAGAGACCCTGGTCCTTTCGGTCTCTGGACGCGTGCGACCCGCAACAGCGGGACGTTCTTTGACCCGGCTGTTGTACCGCGGTTCTTGGGCAATCTGCCGACAGATTCCGCCAGCGAGATGATCCAGTTGGCGGCCGCTTTGCAGGCCACCGCTGTCAGCAATGCCGTCCGGCCGTTCGGCGGCGCCTACGATGCAATATTGCGGAAGGCACAGGGGCTGGCCACGCGGGAGGTCTCGATGCGTTCGTGGTTGGCGGTGTGCAAGTGGGTCGATGACGCCGCACCCTTCCCGGGCGAGACCTTCCGGAGGTGGGTGAAGGACTTCTACCAGCGTGACCAGCTCGTCAAGGGACGGGTTGAGCTGCGCGGCAACAGGGTGGACCTGTCCAACATCACGTGCGCCGTGCTCAACGTCTCGGGCAAATGGGACTACGTCGTGCCCTCCTCCCAGACCAAGGCCACGACGGCGCTGGCGCAGAGCACAGACAAGGAATCGGTCTCCCTGGACGCCGGCCACGTCGGCATGCTCGTCGGACCAGCAGCCGCGGCCAGCGTCTGGCCCCTCGTCCGCAAGTGGCTCGCGCCTCGCTCAGGCCAAATCGCCTGACCGGGACTTCGCAGATGATCTCTGCGCCTCGGCCGGCGCTGTAGGAGGGCTGGAGTCCACAACTCCTCTTGCTTATGAGTGACGAGCCGCCCGCACCAGGAAGCTTCGCGGCAAGCCCGGCATCGCCCGGGGCACAAACGGCCGGGGCCACCGTCCGAAGTTCGCGCCGTCCTCGCCGGGCTGCGTCACGGTGGCGTCAAAGCCGTGAGCGGCCAGCAATCTCTCTGGTGTATTTGTCCCGAACCGTCCCGGCGCTCCGCGTCGGGCGAGAGCGGCCTGCATCGGCCACGCCGGCGGGGAGAAGAACAGGCCTCTGTTCATCAAGTCCAATCCGAGGAGGCTATCCACGGCAGTGAGCGAACGCACCTGCTCTAAAAGAGCGTGCACCGCAGGTCTCGCCAGGTAATAGAGCAGACCCTCTATAAGCCAGACCGATGGTCTCTGCGGCCGATATCCGCAGGCGAGAAGCGCCTCCGGCCAAGTCGCCTCCTGCAGATCTACTGCGACCGTTAGCCGCTCGCAGTTCGGTCTTGCCTCAGCTTTACCGATCGTGTCTTCTTTGGCGTTTAGCACCGCGGGTAGGTCGATCTCGAACAACCGAGTCCGGGCAGGCCACTTCAGGCGAAACGCGCGAGCATCCAACCCTGCCGCGGCCAGCACGACCTGACGCACCCCCAACCGCTGACACGCATCCAGCAGAAAATCATCAAAGAAGCGAGTGCGGATCACGGGATACCGCCCGGGAACGTCCGATCCGGCGGCGGCCTCCATGTCCCGCAGCCACCCGAAGCCCTCCGGACCAGCAAGAACCGCGGCGAGAGGATCGCAAAACAGTCGATCGGTCCGCTCGCTCTCCCTCGCCCGCGCCGCCGCCATCCACCGCGACGTCGCGGCTATGGAGTTGGCGCCATTTGGGCTTGAGTCACGGTTCTTGCTCATAGCATGACCGTACAAGCGAAGTCGGTTCCGAGAGGAGATTCGTCACTGGACGTCCTCAGCGGCGCTGCCTGCGGGTCTGTGGGCGCGATGGCGATGACGGGAATGCGGGTGATCACGACCGAGCTCGGGCAGGTGGAGCAAACCCCGCCTCAGGCATCAGTCAGCAGCGGGCGCGCCTAGACCGGTGAGCAGCATCGCGTCGTCGTTTGACATTCCGTCGATGTGCTCGCCGTCCCAGTTCATGTCGCCGGCGATGGCGACCAAGTGACCCATGTGCTCGCGGAGGCTCTGCCCGACTGAGTGGCAGATGGCCAACGCCGAATACAGCGTGGGCAGCGGGTCGTGCCAGCCGCTACCGGCGTCGCGGACCTGCGCAAGGTCGTCGATGGACTGGGGTAGGCGGTCCAGTTGATCGGCGAAGCCGTCGGCCAGCACGGCGAGGGCGAGCTGCACTTCGCCGCCGGGCTCGAGCACGAAGGTCTCGGGCCGCGGGGCGAGCAGCCCCGCCGCCAGCTCCTCGCCGGGCATCAGCAGCAGGCCGTCGGTGGCGCGCGGGTTGCACTCCACGAACGTCAGGCCGTCGTCGGTGACCAGGAAGTCGAAGGAGATCTGGCCCGTGTAGCGCAGCTCGGCCACGATCGGCTCGATCAGCCTCAGCGACTCGGTCGCGTCGATCGCCTCGAACTGGATGCCAGTGCTGTGATTTCGCTGCCGAGGGATCCGGTACATCAGATGCGAGCTGACCCGCCCCCCGTGCACAGTGCTGTAGCTGCAGACCGTCTCACCGTCCACGAACGGCTGCACCAGCCACGGTGCCGCTGGCGTGGGGTGGACCTCGTCGATCTCCAGCGCGCCGGCCAGCGGGCCGGTATTAGTCAGACAGCAGGTCCCGCCGCGCGAGAAGGCGCCGCGAGCGAAGTACCGGTCGAGGCGATCGGTCGCCTCGCGCAGCTCCTCGTCGGAGGTCACCACCACCGTCTCAGGGACCGGAAGCGCCAGCCGCGCGAGCAGCCGCTCAAAAGCCCCCTTGTCATGCAGACGCGCCAGCGTGCCGAACGGCGACACGAATACCTTCGTAACCCGACGCAGCCGCTCGAGCTGGGTCGAGATGTAGAACGCCTCCTCAAAGGCCGGCACGACCACGTCGATCTCGTGCTCCCGGGCGATCCGCTCCAGCTCAGCGAGAAAGCCCGCCGTGTCGCTGCGCGGCGACGGATACACGAAATGGCCCGCCAGGTACTTCGAGTGGTTCCCCCGGCGACAACAAATGATCATCGGCGGCGTAGATCTCACGGCCCCCGCCGGCGAGCTTTCGCACCAAGCCAAGCGCGAACGGCATCCGCGAGCTAGTCACCAGAACCCTCAACGCATTCGCTTGCTAGCGGCGTCGCCGCCGGCCACGAGACCGGCCCCACAGCCATCTCAGGGTCAGAAAGTCAATGATTCGCTTGATCATGCTGTCCTCCAGTCTGTGCTGACGGTGAGTGTGAGGCCATGGCTTTCGCCCGCGTGTCCGCCGAACTCCGCGCCACGCGTACCACCCCTTTGTTCGCGCTTGCCACAGATCCCGCATGGGCCGTCGCCAGCGGTAACCTCATGTGATCGGGTTCCTCGACCGGGCATCTAGCTAGGCCGGCCAGCCAGCCTTGTGTGGTAGCGGCCAGGACGATCGCGCCCTGGGGAGGGCATTTCGTGGCAATGGTGCCGCCCCCGCGCGAGTCCGCAATCGTGGCCGCTATCACGAGTACGCGACTGATAGCCGTGAGTGCTCCGTCGATAAGGTCGATCTGAGCCTAGAGGCGCGGAAGTTGTCCTTGGCCTGGCGGTCACACCAAACAAATACCCTCCGATACCGCTAGTAGGGGACGAGCGCTGACACCGGCCAAGATCGACTCCCCGGCGAGCCACTCCGCGCCGAAGTCGCTGTGAGGGTAGCCGCATCGCTATTACGGCACCCCTGGGTGTCCAGCTGTCATACGGCGAGACGCGAGACGGCATGGCCGGCTAGGCCGCCCTTCGCGAAGAGTCCGGTGCTTGGTCCGGAGTTTCCAGCCGTGTATCGGAGTGCGGGTGGGCAGGTACTTTTAGAGCGAGACTTACTCCCGGTAGCCGCGACCCCCTTGTGAGTAGTAGACACCAAGCTCGTCGCGATACGTCTGCTCGTGGTGATGGCCTTCGACGAGCTCGGGAGCGTTCTTGATCTGTTCCTTGGTCCGGTTGACGTGAACTACTTCGTCTTCGCTGTTTATCCGATCGACCACCCCGGCGGGCAGCAGGACCCTCTTACCGAAGATCCATGGTCCGGTGTCAACGATCAACCACATGGCGCCGGCCTCGTTGTTGGCGGTGTCGACCTTGCCGATACTTCCATCTACGGCTTCGATCGACCAACCGGTCAAATCTCGACCGGCGGCAGCCTCATCGGGATACCCCCACATTCCTCGCTCAGCAGTACTCACAACCATCACCTTCCCTTTCACTCTCTTGTAACTGACAGATTCAATAGTGGCGCGCAAGTAGCCAGCATCCTCGATGTTGTTGACCAGCTACCAAACCGCGGCGCTCACGCATGGTGATGATGGTCTGGCGCTGAGCCGCCCGTGCAAAGGAGCGAGCGCGCGCAACTTAGCACCCTGCGAACGTCTCCCAAGCATCCTTGGTACGCACGAATACGTCCGTGATCGTACAAAATGCGCGCAGCGTCGAGCTAGTAGTCAAAGGCTTTCCGGGTCATCCGTCCCATCCCCGGTGACCGATGTCAGCGTCGGCGCGTACACGGTTGCCACCGCGATGTTCATCCTCGGTGCGCTAGGACATCGAGCGAACACAGATGGAACCCGACGCTCTGCTAGCCCTCTCCGGGGCCTGATCTTCGCCGCGCCGGCCTGCGGAGCGCGCGGGACGGAGCTTTTGAAGGCGCGCAAGGTGATCGAGGTGCAGGGAAACGTCTCTGCGCTCCGGGGCAGCTGCTCGAGCCGGATCGCCGCCGTCGTCGGCCGGCACGACGGCCTCGCAGGCTGTGGCCCCGTCCCGGCGAGGGCGTTGTCCGGAGACCGAGCGCCAGGCTGTCCTGCGCGAGCTGCACTCGGAGCGGTTCGTGGACAGCTCGCCGGCGCAGGGTCCGCGACGGTGCTTGACGAGGGTCGCTACCTGGCCTCGGTGGTGGGCTGGCCGTCTCCTCGTGTCGGCGTCGACGGCGGTCAGGTCATCGCTGCGACCAAGCGATGGTGGCGCAGCTGGGGCGGCGGAGACCCGTGAAGCGTCCAGGTGCCGTCTTCGCGCCGGCTGACCGTGCCCGCGCGAACCAGGTCGCCCATCGCGGTGGTCACGGACGGGCGGTGCGCCCCGACCAGGTCGGCCAACCGCTGATGAGTCAACGGCAATCGCACAGCGATGCCCTCCGGTCGAACACGTCCCCAGCGCTCAGCCAGGTGCCAGAGGGTCAGCAGCAGCCGATCATCGACGCGCTGGTGATGGGCGATCGCCAAGGCAACCGCCAGCGAGTGCGCGCGCCGGGTGGCGCGGCTGAAGAGCTCCACGCCGAGTTGTGGCCAAGGCGTTATGCGTGTCACCAGACCCTGGTCGAGCACGGCCAGACGCGTCGGCTCGAGCACCACCCAGCCCACCTCGGCCTGGACGTGGGAGCCGTCAGCGTCCCAACGCCAGGGGCGCATGACATCGCCCGCACCCAACAGTTCGACGCACCGGCGCCCGAGTACATCGACCTCCCGCGTGAGCAGACCGTCGATGATCAGGAAGCCGTGATGATGCGTGTCGGGCTCGATCGCGCGCGTGGCGTCCCAATCGCCCGGGGAGAGACGGCGTACGCGGGTCAGCGCCTCGCGGCGCGCGCGCTCGCGCTGCGATTCGTCCAGCAGCTCGGCGAGGCCGGGGTCTGCATCAACAATGCTGATCAGATCCGTTACCGAGCCCACGTGCGCTCAGCGGCTCAGGAGAATGATCACGAGGACGAGAAGCACGACCCTCAGGCCCGTCCCGGACAGCCACCAGCGACCTTCCAGAACTCGGGCTTCGCACGATCGCGGGAGTAGCGGCCCTCTGGTGGCTCGCCGACCCAGTCCTCCGCCGTCAAAGCCAGCCACGTCAGAGACATTACTCTCAATCGGCGCGTCGGCTACCCTCACCGGACCCCGCCGGGGGCAGCTCGGGAATCAGCTGGTGGTGCTCCAACCGCTGGGGGCGACTAGCTACGTCGTGGGGAGCGACACCGTAACCTTGGACAGCTGGAGGGTGACCGTTCCGTTGCTCGCTCGGTGGTAGAGACTCCGGCACGCGCAGACCCACGTGACACGCTCGCTCTCCGCGCGGCAGGCGGTAGTGCGCGCGACCGGCCGTTTGCTGCATCTCGTCTCTGAGCAAGCGCCGGTCAGCGGCCGGCGACGCCGACGGTCGCTTCCGCTTCGAAATCGAGGAGCGGTGGCGCCACCGCCCCTCGAGCTCGCTATCGCAAGGGACGAGCAGCGACAGCTCGCCGCGCGCGTGGGTGCTCCTTCGATGTGCGGCACGGGGCCACGTCAGTCGACGACCCGGCGCGACCGCATTTGTCTACGGGGAGAAGTCGGCGGCAGGGCCCCTGGCGACGCGCTTGGGCCAACTTGGGAGCACCGCGCTCCTACTGCTGGCACGATCGCATTCGTGTTTCTCGCCGGCACGGAGGGGACGAGTGCAATGGCGACGAAGCAGTCGTGCCGATCTGCCGTGTCCGGCGCGGTGGCCTGCGATCGCTTTCGCCCAAGAGCGAGCGTCGCGGCCGGAGATCGCGGACGCGTGGTTTGCGACGAAGTCAACCCTCTCTGCCGCGGCGTGTGGAGCAGTTAGGTCAGTAGCCGCTCCGAGCGCACATATGCTGCTCGGCGGGGCAGATGAATCCGACCCCTCGCTCTCCGGCGAGATCCCGCTCCTCGACGCCCTCGAGGGAGCGTGGGCCGGCACCAGCGCGCAGCCGTCGACCGTCGGATGGAACGGTGCGCCGCGTCCGTTTCACGCCGGTCGGGTCGTGTGTTGCCTAGACGAGGGCGGGCCGAGTCCGTAGGCTCGACAATCGTGCACCAGGCCCCGGCAGGACACTCGATCCGTTGCTCACGAAGGAGTAGAAGACGATATGCGACGCCATCTTGCCCCAATCGCTCTTGGCCTGGTGACGGCCGTGGCGATGTTGACTCCGGAAGCGACTGCTGCGCCGGCACACGAGTCGCGGGCACTTCCCAAGCTAGTGTCCTGCGCCGTTAATTCGTTGTAGAAGTCGTCCGAGCTTGGCAAGGAT
>CALAQT010000473.1 GCA_937888775.1 uncultured Actinomycetes bacterium
CGGTCAACATCACCGGCAACGACTGGCACCCAGAGTGGAACTACCGCATCACTCCCACCGACCACTCACCGTAACCAGACCCACAGTTATTGATCCGCGAGCCCTTAACGACCGCGTTGGCGACGTCGATGATCTTGAGGCGCCTGATACGTGACTGGTTGCGTAGCATCTCGAAGGCGGCGCCTTCGTCGATTGCATGGCGTTCCATCAGGATGTCCTTGGCACGTTCGATGATTGCGCGACGTCCGAACGCCCCTTCGAGGTTGTGGTATTCGGCGAAGCGGCGCAGCACGATGTCGATGGAGCTCTCCCAGTCTTCCAGGTCGGTGTCACTCACGTAGGCGAAGATCCCCCGCCTGGATGCCTCATTGACGAAGTCCGGATCCGGCGTGTCTACGAGGGCGATCACCGGGCAGGCAGACTCCGCGACGATTCGGTCGATTAGTTCGAGCGCGTGCTCGGAACTTTCACCGAGTCTGACCAGCGCGACGTCGGGCAGCTCTCGGGCGGTCACACCGCCCACGTCATTGATCTCGGTCTCGCGCGCAATCACTTCGTGACCCAGTTCGATCAGCAGCGTGGCGACGCGGGTCAGACGATCAGCCCGTTCGTCGGCGATCAGGACGCGCAAATGCTCGCTGGGGCCGTCGCTCACAAGTGGAGTATGATAAGGGTCTCGTTTCGCCTTAATCTCCGGCGGGCGACTGTTTTCCGGCTCCATGAACCAGTCGGCGTGGGCGTGTTGGCCTGAAACGGGCTTCGCGCTATTAACGCACACGTCAGGAGCCCGGTCATCGCCCGCTTCGCCGAAGTTCTCAATCCGCCTCGAGCGTATGAATTCGCTCCGGGTTCGGGCATGCCCGCTGTGCAACGCCATCGACCGCCTCGAACGCATCGGCGGGGCGCGCTGGGGCAAGGTCGACCGCTCGAGGCGGTCGATGGCGTTGCACAATTGTCCAATCGCGCGGCACGAAGTTCTGGTCCCACGCGAACGTCTCCGACATGGACGCGAACGTCTCCGACATGGAGCGCCTCGCGCGCCGAGCCTTCTCGGTCGCTCTCAACATCGACGTCCCCGAGCGCTCGCAGATGACCGAGTTCCTGCGACATGAGATCGTGCCAACCGACGCCGGCACGGGCCGGATCGCCGGCACGATAGGCGACTTCACATATGGGCGAGAGACACAGGACGCCCTGCGTGAGGTGCAGGACTGCTTTCGCTGCTCGTTTGAGCAGGCGCCGATAGGGATGATGATCATCGATCTGAGCGGTTGCTATGAGCGTGTCAACGACGCGTTCTGCACCACCGGCGGCTTCGGCCACGAACAGCTGGCGGGTCTCTCAAGCGACCGCATCACGCATCCCGAGGATGTCGTCGCCGACGCGGCTACGCTGCGCGCCATGCTCGCGGGCGAGGCGACATCGGACACGCGGGAGAAGCGCTACTTGCACGCCTCGGGTCGTGTTATCTGGGGGCAGATCAACGTCACGCTGATCCGTGCCCGTGACGGAAGGCCGTTGCATTTCATCGCCCAGGTCCAGAACATCACCGAGCGACGCAACTACGAACGCCAGCTTCAGCACATGGCCGACACGACCCGCTGACAGGCCTGCTAAACCGGCGCAGCCTTGAGCGCGGGCTCCACAGCCACGTGGCGCGCGTCCGGCGATATGGAGCGACGGGTGGCGTGCTGATGCTGGACCTTGACAACTTCAAGTACTTCAACGATACCCACGGCCACAGCGCCGGCGATGAGCTGATCGTGCGCGACGAGGCTCTCCCCGCGCTTGACGAGGAAGCCGCGTCCGCGCTGGTCAGCTCTCGCAAGCGGGTGACTGTCAGCATCGGCGTCGCCCGCTTTGACGACCGTGAGCGCCTCAGCGGCGAAGAGATCATGGCTAACGCGGACCTCGCGATGTACGACGCCAAGGATGCCGGTGGCGACTGCTCGGTGCGTTACCGCACCGCACAGCACGCACGCCGACACGCCGATAGCAAGATCAAATGGGCTGAGGAGATCGACCACGCGCTCGCCCACGACGGCTTCGAACTGGTTGCCCAGCCAGTCGTCTCACTGCCCACCGGACGAGTGGCGCACTACGAGCTGCTTTTGCGAATGTGCGATCGAAAAGGCGACGTGATCCAGCCCGGACCCTTCCTGTACGTCGCCGAACGCCTAGGCCTCGGCGGCGATATCGACCGCTGGGTCGTCAAACGCGCGACCGACATCCTCGTCGAGCAACGCGCCCTCGGGCGCGACCTACGCATCGAGATCAACCTCTCCGCCCGTACACTGGGTGACGGGCGGCTGCCCGAGCTCATCGAACGTCGGCTGCGCGAGACCGGCATTTCGCCCGACCGGCTGATCTTCGAGGTCCCCGAGACCGCAGCGGTCGCTCATGTCAGCAGCGCCGCCGCGTTCGCCCAACGCCTATCCGAGCTTGGATGCAAGTTTGCCCTAGACGACTTCGGCGCCGGCGTCGGATCCGTCTACTACCTCAAGCACATCCCGTTCGACTATCTGAAGATCGACGGTGAATTCGTCACCCACTGCGCCCACAACAAGACCGACCGCGCGCTCATCTCCGCCGTCGTGCAAGTCGCGCGCGACATGGGCAAGCACACGATCGCCGAGTTCGCCGCCGACCAACAGACCGTGGAGCTCCTGACTTGCCTCGGCGTTGACTACGTCTAGGGCTATTACCTCGGTCATCCCGCGCCGCTGTCAGACCACATCGCCAGTTTCGACGCTCCAGCGGACGACCAGCACAGCGCCCCTTCCGACGGCATCTCTTCACCACCAGACAGCAACAGCGCACCGTGACGAACCGAACAGCCAGCCCGTAGCAGGGTCCGCTCGGCGACGGCGAAGCCGAAGCGCTCGCCATCGCACCGAGCTCGACAGCGCGCGTCCTTCGCGGCGCGACGGCGTTCGCGAGACCGCATCGCCGGACCGATTAGCGTTCGGGCCGGCGCGACGAGCAGCCGGGATCCTCGAGACTGCCGCATCCCCGAAATCCGGCAGCGCGGCGCCGACGGTTCAGCGCTCGGCTGCTCCTCTCAACACCAGCACAGTGGGTGAGCACATGGCCCTTGTTGACACCATAATTCATCGCACGTAGAATTCTACGAGCGTAGAAATCTTTCCGGTCCGGAGGTAGCTGGATGCGAGCGATGGTCGTTAAGGAGTTCAACCAGCTGCGGCGCGACCGGCGCACGCTGGCGATGATGATCTTCCTGCCGGTGCTGCTGCTGATCGTGTTTGGTTACGCGGCGAGCTTCGACGTCAAGCGGATCCCGGTCGTGGTGGTCGGCCCTCGTGCGGGCCCGGTCGCTGATGAATTGCGCGCGCCGTTCGCGGTCGTTGAGCGCGATCCCGGCGCGGGCCGCGTCCTCGCCGAGCAGCGGCTGCGCGCTGGTGACGCCGCCGCGGCGATCCTGACCGGCATGCGGCCGCCGCTGGTCTTGCTTGACGGGTCCCAGCTGTTCTCGGCACGCGCGGCTGAGGCCGCGCTCGCCCAGCAGACGCAGCCGGGCGTCGCGATCGGGCAGCAAGCGCGGGCCTCTCGCGTGCAGGTTCTGTTTAACCCGAGCCTGCGAACCTCGGCCGTGCTGGTGTCCGGTATCGCCGGGTTGATCTTGCTGTTCATCGTGACGGTCACCACCAGCCTCGGGGTCGTGCGCGAGCGGCAGGCCGGCACGCTCGAGCAACTCGCGGTGATGCCGCTAAGCCCTTGGGACGTGATCGTCGGCAAGATCGTGCCGTACTTCCTGGTGGGGGTGCTTGATCTGGTGGCGACCGTCGTGCTGGCGGTGGTCGTGTTCAGCGTGCCGTTCAACGGTTCGGTCGCGACGCTCGCGCTCGGTGGCTTGCTGTTTCTGCTCGTGACGACTGGGATGGGCGTGCTGATCTCGACCGTTTCGCAGAACCAGGGGCAGGCGATCCAACTCGCGATCATGACGCTGCTGCCGCAGATCCTGCTCTCCGGGTTGATCTTTCCCGTGTCCTCGATGGCTGCCGGGGTGCGCTGGATCGCGTACCTGCTGCCGCTGAAGTACTTCATCGACATCACCCGCGGGGTGATGCTGCGCGGCGCTCCGATCACCTCGCTGTGGGTCCCGCTCCTGATGCTCGGCGTTCTGGGGGGCGCTGTCCTGGGACTGGCAGTGCTCAGATTCAGGCGCGATCTTGCGCCTGCCGTGCACCATCATGGCCCGCGCGCCGCAGCCGCGAGTTGAGAGCGTGAGCATCTACGGGCTAGAGGAAGTCGAGGTGCGGTTCGGGCGACGAGCCGCGCTCTCCGGCGTGACCCTGAACGTCCCACCGTCGGCTGTGACAGCGGTCGTCGGGGGGGATGGGTCGGGCAAAACCACCGCGATGCGCGTGCTCGTCGGAGCGATCGCGCCTCACAGCGGCTTAGTGCGCCGCCCCGACCGCCGCGAGGTCGGCTACCTGCCGGCAACCTCGGGCGTGTACGTGGATCTGACAGTCGCGGAGAACGTGACGTTCGTCGGCGCGGCGTTCGGCGCTCGCGGCCTCGAGCTGGCGCAGCGCTCGGACCGGCTGCTGGAGCGCACCGGCCTGAGCGCCGCTCGTGATCGGCTGGCCGGCGAGCTCTCGGGCGGGATGCGTCGCAAGCTCGCGCTCGTGCTCGCCTTGCTGCACGAGCCGAGGCTGCTCGTTCTCGACGAGCCGACGACCGGGGTGGACCCGGTCAGCCGCGTCGAGCTGTGGCGGCTGATCGGCGCTGCGGCGGCCACCGGCGCTGCCGTCGCCTTGACGACTACGTATATCGAAGAGGCCGAACGCGCGGCGTGGGTGCTCGTGCTGGAGTCCGGCCGGCCACTGGTGAGCGGCACCCCCGAAGAGGTGATCGCCGCCATCCCTGGGCAGGTGGGACAGGCCGACAGCCGGCCGGAGCAGCCTGCGGCGTGCTGGCGACGTGGGGCGGGATGGCGCGTGTGGTCGCGCGAGCGGAAACTGCCGTCAGGATCGGGCGCGATCGAGCCCGACCTCGAGGACGCAGTCACCGTGGCCGCGCTTGCCGCCGAGCAAGCCGGTGGGGAACCGTGATGAGCACTCCGCTCGCGGAAACGGTCGAGGTGCGCAAGCGTTTCGGAGATTCCACGGCGGTCGACGGAGTGAATTTGCACGTGAGCGCCGGCGAGGTCGTGGGCCTCCTCGGCGCGAACGGGGCCGGTAAGACGACCGTGATCAGGTTGCTGCTTGGGCTGTTACGTGCCAGCGCGGGGGAAGTGCGGCTATTCGGCGAGCTGCCGTCACGCACCACCCGCCGGCGCCTCGGCTACGTGCCCCAGAGCCTCGGCCTCTACGACGACCTGACAGTCCGAGAGAACCTGGCGTTCGCCGCAGCGGTGTTCGGCACCAAAGCCGCCAGGCTCCCGCCCGAGCTGCAAGCGGGCCGGGACGAGCTCGTGCGCGACCTCCCGCTCGGCCTGCAACGTCGCCTCGCGTTTGCCCAGGCCCTCGCGCACCAACCCGAGCTGCTCATGCTTGACGAGCCTACCTCCGGCGTTGACCCGCTCGGACGCGCGCGGCTGTGGGACAGCATCCGCCAGACCGCCGAGCGGGGAGCGGGCGTACTCGTAACAACCCACTACATGGGAGAGGCCGAGCAGTGCGACCGCCTCGTGGTGATGACGGCTGGCCGCGTCGCAACGGCCGGCACAATGGCTGACATCATCGGTGACGCGACAGCCGTAGAGGTGCGCGCAACACACTGGGAGGCCGCCTTCAGCGCCCTCGATGAAGCCGGACTGGCCGTCGCCCTCGTCGGACGCACGCTACGCGTGCCTTCAACATCGCTCGACCAAGTTCGCGCGACCCTCCGAGCCGCCACGATTAACGCCGACACGAGAGAGGTGTCTGCGACCTTCGAGGAATCTTTCGTCACCCTCTCTGCCGCCTCGCCGGCACGATGACGCCCCGCACCGGTAGACGCCCCGGCGCGAGCGGAGCGAGCACGGCGATCATCCTGGCGGCCCGACGGCGTTTTGCTGACCTCGGGTACGACGGTGCGACCTTCCGCGGCATCGCCGCCGAAGCGGGCGTCGACCCCGCTCTCATTCGACATTACTACGGCACCAAGGAGAACCTGTTCGTCGCCGCGATGCGGCTGCCGTTCTCGCTAGGGGACGCCCTCGACGAAGCGCTAAGCAGCGATCCCGAGCACCTCGGCGAGGACATCCTGCGAGCGGCACTGCGCGTCTGGGAGCTGCCCCAAGCTCGAGCCATCGCACTTGGAGTAGTCCGTGCAGCAGCGACCCAAGACCAGGCTGCCCGGATGCTCCAGCAATTCATTCAGCAGACAATCGTCCGCCGTATCGCCGACTCGCTCGACACGCCCCAAGCCGACCTTCGCGCCTCGTTGGTGGCAAGCCAGATCGCCGGCCTGACCGTCACCCGCTACCTGCTCCGCATTGAGCCCATCGCCTCACTGACCGCCGACGAACTCTCCACAGCGATCGCACCCACCCTCCAGCGCTATCTCACAGGCAACATCACACACCCAAACGCGCTAAGGCGAAGCGCAACGTGATCCGACGGGGATATCGGGATTGTCCGAGGAACTGTGTAGGCACGAGCGAAAGAGATCGCTATGCCTAGGA
>CALAQT010000474.1 GCA_937888775.1 uncultured Actinomycetes bacterium
TGCCGAAGCGACAGGCCTAGATCGAACACTCGCGATCGTCATGCCGCGTCGCGGAGCATCTCCGCAGCCCGCCGACGGGCTTGCCGAGCGACCGGCTCCATGAGATCCTCGAGGAGCCCGCCGTGGTTCCGTCTTTGTACCCGCATCCGCATCAAAATCTTCTGGCGAGGACCCTCCTCCCAAGAGGAGCCGGGGTCTTCTGCGTGTGCGAGCACGCCGTCGACTTCGTGTGGGCGCCGCTCGCTGTCGATGGCTCGCTGTCGTTTGGCCTCGTCGACGGCGTGTGCGAGCGCCTCATTCTCGCTGGCGACAGCTGCTCGCCGTAGCTCTTCGCCGAGGATCACGTCGAAGGTTCAGCTAGCTCGCCCGGGACGTTGTAGTCGTCGCCGGTGATCAGGCGCTTGAAGAACGCGAGGTTGAACTGGCGGCGCATCTTGTCCGATGTCTCGCGGTAGGCGGTCTCGCAGTCGCCGGCCCGTCCCCAGACTCGTGCGGGCTCGTGCCCATCACACGGGCGTATGCGGTGCGCCCAGCTCGTGGCCTGGCCGAGGAGTCAATTCGGCCGCCACTACCAAGAGCACAATGCCGGGGACCGCGAACAACCCAACGCTGAATCCGGTGGCCAGGACGTAGCCAGCTAGCAGGAGAATAGATCCCCAGGCGACGCCACCTCGGTGACTCCCTTGACACTTGCGGTGCAGGGCGAGCCAGGCAACCGCTGTGAGGATGGCAGGTATCGCCATTATCGCGACGACTTTAGGACCGTATTGATCGGCGAGCGTCAAGGTTCGCGGGCTTGCCGTTTCAACCGTTCCGCCGTGCGCATTCTGGCCAGTCCCGCTCCCACTCGGTGCGACAAACGCCGCAGCAAAGAAGCCGAGTGACCACAGGAACGCCGAGACTGTAAGCCAGAAGGCCTTGCGCCCGCGGGCATGATCGATCGTCTCCATCGCCCAATGGTAGCCGACGGTGGACCGCCCTTGAGAGGCTGTGCATGTCCCGCGCTCGGCTCGCTTGCGCCGATACCGCAGGCCCCGCCCGGCCCGAACGGGCTATCAGCGGGCTGCTTCTTTGCCCTGGCCAGGCATCTCCGGCATGAACTGTTCGAAACGCGCCCCGGTCAAAGTTGTGCTACCTTCGCCCAGTTCCGCTGGTTCGAACTATCCCGCTGCTGCGATGGCTCGCTTGTGTGCGAAAGCAGCGATCAAGGGCATCAGGAGCGCATGCACTTGCGGTCGAACTGAGTACGACATATCGAGCGACTGGACAAGTGTTGGCGTACCCGCCCAGTCGGTAGCCTCGCGGGCGTTTGATCGGCGATAATGGGAGCGTGAGCGTTCAGCGACAGCCTCTCGACGTGATGCCGGTTGGTGACCCGAGACGGCCGTTGATCGGGCGAGCGGCATTTGGCACCCTGATGGCGTCAGCCGTGTTCTTTGTCTTCACAGCAACAAAGCAGATCAAGCCGATGTACTACCACGCCCCGTGGGAGAGCGATCCGTATGACACCGTGTTCTCGTTCACGATGTTCTTTGTCCCCCTCGTTGCGGCCTGCTTTCTCGTACAAGTCTCGCTATGCCGCAAGGCAGAACCATTGTCGATCACTCGGACTGTTGCGGTCCTCCGTGGATGCCGTGTCGCCGTCGCGGCCATCGTGGTCGAGCTGCTTACCGCCTGGGTGGCTGTTGCTGTAGGGGCGAACCGATCGCAGTGGACGACTGGCGCGACCGGCGTACTCGTTGCACTCCTCATCCTCTCCACAATCGTGACCGGCAAGGTCATCGTCGATCTTCGTCGTGCTCCACGACCGCGAAGCCTCGGCCGGACGGACAACGCGCATGGCTCGGACTGGCTCGCAGACGTGGTAACCGTTGCGAGGCGGGAGAGCCATTGGCTTGGCCCGCTTCGCCGGCCCGGACTCATCGTGCTGGCCTGGGTCGATCGGATGTTTGTGAGCGAGGTGCGCCGTCATCCGCTGGTTGCCGCTGCGATCGCTAGTGGAGTGTTTGGGGTGACAGTGTTCGGCTATCAGGGGGTTCGGGAGGGGTACTCCCTGTCTGTGGCGCTGCTGGCAATGTGCCTCGGAACCTGCGGGATGTTTGCTTTCCTCGTCTTGGCCGGCTCGTATCTTGGCGTTATCCAAAGCTCAACGCAGCTGTATGGCGTGCAGCGGCGGGCGGTCGATGCTGGCGTGGGTGGGTGCATTGCTGCTATCGCGTCACTAGCCTTCCGTGACTCCCTGTGGTGGATCGTCGGCAGTAACCCATCCGCTGCCGGACCAACCCAGTTTGCAGCGCTCGTGGGCAGTGCGGCCCTTTTCGCCTTTGTCGTCGTCTTCACAGTGGAGGCGCTTCTGCGGTCTCATTTCAGGGCTGTTCACTGATCGACAGCCTGGACTCGAAACCAGCGACGAGCTAACGCTCACTTTCGCTTCCGCGAGCCGGCGGGCGTACGGATCGTGCTGGCCTCACTTGCGCATCGGACGAAAAGCAGGCGCACCGCCGGCGTTCCGAGCGCTCTCGCAATCCGCGCAAAGCGAGAGTGAGTCGCACCTGCAGTCGCGCCCACGGACGAGCTGAAGCGAATTCCGGACCTTCCCGTCGAAGGAAGGCCTGAACCGACACTCGAGATCGTCATCCCGCGTCGCGGATCATGTCCGCGGCCCGCCGACGAGCTTGCCGAGCGACGGGCTCCATGAGATGCCCCAGGATGCCGTCGTGGTTCCGTCTTTGTACCCGCATCCGCATTGGCGCTCATATATGGCTTGGGAGAGCCAAACTACCGAGCAAGACCCGAATGAGCCTGGTCGTTTTCTCGTTGATTTCCAGGGAAGACTGGTTCGAGTCCCTTTCAATCCCTGCCCGCGGGGTTATGCTCTGCGTGTGAATCTCAACGAGAGCGGCGCGCCCCGCTGGGAGCGAGTCGGGTCCTATGGCGTGGTCACCTTCAAGCCGTCGCTGGCTTCACCACTGCCAACGATGCTTCTCTCTCGAGAGAGGCGTGGAGCTCCTCGGCGAGGTGTGGTGCGAGCTTGAGAAACGCGGACACCAGATCGGGATCGAAGCGGGTGCCACTACCGCGCTCGATCTCTGCCAGCACGTCCTCCATCCGCCACGCCTCCTTGTAGGACCTCTTGGAGAGAAGGGCGTCATACACGTCCACCACAGCGCAGATGCGCCCCACGAGCGGAATCTCCTCGCCCTTCAAACCGGCCGGGTAGCCGCTGCCGTCCCAGTGCTCGTGATGGCAGCGGGCGATGCTCTCCGCCATCTGCACGAGGGGGTTGGCCGACCCGGCGAGGATCTGAGAACCGAGAGTCGTGTGCGCCTTGATGGTCTCCCACTCCTCGGCGTCGAGCTCACCGGGCTTCAGCAGGACCCGGTCGGGTATGCCGATCTTGCCGATGTCATGCATCACGCTCGCGTGCCGGAGCGTCTCGGCCTCCGCTGGGCTCCAGCCGATGTCAAGGGCGAGACGCTCGCTCAGCACGCCGATGCGATGGACGTGCTCGCCCGTCTCCGCGTCGCGCGACTCGATGGCCTGCGCCAGACGCTGTATGAGCTCGACCTGGCTTTCGTGTAGCTGCCGCGAGAAGGCGTTACGCTCGATGAACGCGGCAGCGTAGCTGGCCGCCACCATGCCGACCGTCGCGAGCGCCCAGGCCGCGAGCGGATAGCTGAGCACGAGGACCGTCCCTGAGTCGAACGCGATCTGTGCTGCCCCGAGGTAGGCGCCGGCGACGCCCACCGCGATGAGAGCCGATGCGAGAACACCGAACCGCAGCGAGGCGAGCGGCGCGGTGAGCGCGCACAGCAGGATCCCGATGAGCGCGAGCCAGGATGAAGCCGGCTGAAGGGGGTTCCCGTGGAGCGCTGTCCAGATAGCGTTGGCCTGGATCTCCGGACCCGCCATGGGGGTGGCCGACGCGGTCGACGTCGGATGGACGTCCTGCAGGGTCGGCGCAGCCGCGCCGACGACGACGATCTTGCCGGCGAACATCCGCGGGTCGACTCGACCGCGTAGGACATCTGAGAAGGAAACGGTCCTGATCGTGCCCGGTGGTCCGCGGAAGTCGATCAGCGCCCCGGCGGGCTGGAAGCGCGCGCGGCTGATCTCATGCCCTGCCATCTGCACCGCCGCGACGGCGACGCTCTTCAGTCCCAGCAGCGAATAGGGATAGCGGCGGATGATCCCGCCGGCGTCAGCAGGGAGGTTGCTGGCGGCAGCCACCGCATGAATCGGGCGCAGGTTGGCATCGCCACCGAGTACGTTGGTGTGGCCTGAGGCGTCGACTTCGGTCGTCGCGAGCACGACATTCCCTGCTCGTCCTATCGCGTGGTAGAGCGCGAGGTCGGCACGTTCGCTACGGCTCGGCTCGGTGAACTGGATGTCATAGGCGATCGCCTTCGCTCGATCGGCTCGCAGGCGATCGATCACCGCGGCATGCAGCGAGCGGGGGAACGGCCACTGCAGCTGCAGATCGGAGAACGTCTTGCCGTCGATCACTACGACCACGACATCCGACGGAGCCGGTGTCGGCCCGCGCACGCCGAAGCGAAGGTCGAGCGTGTCGTTCTCGACGCGTGGCCAGGCGCCAGCCGTGTACGAGATCAGCCCGCCAGCCACAGCGATCATGGCCGCAACGGCTACAGCGAGTGTCTTTGGGGTGGCCGCGAGGCGAGGCTTCACCGTTGGTAGCTCCCTGCGCTGCTCAGCGCACCGCGAAATAGCTGTGTCCCGCCCTGACCAGCACCGTCCGGCGACGGTGGATGTCGCGGACGCTCACGGCTCCCTTCCTCACCACTGTGAGCGTGCCGTTGCAGCGGTCAACCGTCTCCCAGTAGGTGCCGCGCACGGTGGCCACGCTGTTCTGGCCCCGGGTGCTGAAGTGACCGTGGTTGTCCTTGGCCCACAGGGTGCGAGAGGATCCGCGGCGACTCGCTCGGGCGCCCGCCGCGAGGAGACTCGCGCGTCGCGCTCGCCCGGGACATCTCAAAGAACCCGCGAGCGTCATCGTCGTCATCCCGTGCTGCGAGGCTGTCTGACCGATCGCGAACACTCCGCCCCAGAGGGTCGCCGACTGCACGTGCCCGATCAGATCAACCGCCGTGATGAGTCGGACCACGCCCTGGCTGGCATCGACAAGGGAGCCCATCGGTATGTTGCCAGCGGCGGCGAGCGGCTGAGGTGCCGCAGAGCCAGGCGTCCTCACCGTCACGCTTCCCGAGAGAACATCCGCGACGGCGGTCCGGCCCAGCACTGCCGCCGAAGGCTGCAGAGGTGCCGGTCGAGCGCCCAAGGGCGAGCCGGTCAGAACGAGCGGGGCAAGGCTCGCAAGCGGCAGACTTTCGGTCGTGAAGGTCATGTCGCTTCCGAAGCTCGTGCCCGCCAGGCAGCCTCCGCAGTTCGTTGCGACGATACGGTAGTGGTAGACGGCGCCGGGCGCCAAGCCCGTGAGGCTCTCGGCGAGCGTGTGTTGGATGCTGTCCGATCCGACGGGCGCATCGGCGGCGGGGGTCTGGCTGCCGTAGGCGGATGTTTCACCCCAATCCACGTGGTACGTTGTCATCACGCCATGCGGGTTGACCGCCCCGGTCACCGCGGCGGTGCTCAGGCCGACGTGTTCCGCGCCGCCTGTGATGGCGGCGGGTGGAACCGCGGTGGCGAACACCTGGTCGGAGCCGTAGGTGGTGCCCTCGGCGCAGCCGCCGCAGTTGGTCGCCACCAAGCGGAAGTGGTAGAGGGTGCCAGGCGTCAGTCCCGCGAGGCTCTGTGCGAGGAGATGTTGGCTGCTGTCCGAGCCGACGCTCGCGTCCACCAGCGGCAGCTGACTTCCATATGCAGTGCTGGTGCCCCATTCGAAGTGGTAGGTGGTCGCCTGACTGTTGGGGTTGATGGCGCCGTTGAGCATGGCGCCCGTCGTCGTGACTTCCGTCGTGGGCTGGGTGAGCGTCGCCGGCGGCGTGGTCGTCGTGAAGGTGCTGTCCGGACCGTAGGTCGTTCCGGTCGCGTTGCTCGCCAGCACTCTGAAGTGGTAGACACTGCCGGCAGTCAGGCCAGTCACCGGTGTTGACACCGCAGCGAAGCCCGCGCCCGCGCCCGCCGAGGCCGCCGATGTCTGGGAGCCGTAGGCCGCGGTCGGCCCGTATTCGAAGCGATAGGTCGTCGACTGGGAATTCGCAGCGACTTCGGCGTTGAGTGTCGCACCTCGCTCGGTTAGGCTGGTGGCCACTGCGGCTTTGGCGGCGGGAGCCACCGTCATGGTTGCGATCTGCCCGCGATTGCCCGCCTCGGTGAACCAGAGGTTGCCGTCGGGACCCGCCGTAATGCCGGCGGGCTGGCTGTTGTTCGTCGGGGTGGTCAGCTCCGAGATCAGGCCGGCGGGAGTGATGGTCCCGATCCTCCCGGGGCCGGCCGCCTCGGTGAAGTAGAGATTGCCGTCGTCTGCCGCGGTGATCCCCGTGGGCTGGCTGTTCGCCGTCAGGCCCGACCTGTACTCGGTGATCGTGCCCGTGGTGGTGATGTGGCCGATCGCAGCGGGGTTCGCGGACTCGGTGAACCAGAGGGCACCGTCCGGGCCAGCGGTGATCCCCAGCGGTTTGCTGCTCGAGGTCAGGCCGGTCGTGTACTCGGTGATCGTGCCCGTGGTGGTGATGTGGCCGATCGCAGCGGGGTTCGCGGACTCGGTGAACCAGAGGGCACCGTCCGGGCCAGCGGTGATCCCCAGCGGTTTGCTGCTCGCCGTCAGGCCGGCCCTGTACTCGGTGATCGTGCCCGTGGTGGTGATCCGGCCGATCGCACCCGGGTTGGCCGACTCGGTGAACCAAAGGTTTCCGTCGGATCCGGCGGTGATCCCCGAGGGTTTGCCTTCGGCCGAGTACTCGGTGACCGTCCCGAGGGTCGTGATCCGACCGATCTTGTCGTCGTTCGGCTCGGTGAACCAGAGGTTTCCGTCTGCGCCCGCGGCGACTTCCTGTGAGGGGCCGCTGAAACCGGTTTTGAATGCGGAGATCGTGCCGGTCGGCGTGCTGCGCCCCACGCCTTGTTGAGCGGCTGTGGCGAACCAGAGGTTGCCGTCGGCTCCGGTCACGATCCCGCTCGGCGCGAGGTCTTTGGAGGGGATTTTGAACTCTTTGATCGTCGGGGCAGCCGCCGCCGCGGAGGTTGAGCACGTGAGTGCGAGAGCAAGGGCGAATGCCGATCTGGCGAGGCGTGCCACAGTTCGGTATCGACAGGACTCGGCGCTACTTGAATGCGGAGCGCACGCCACACCAGCATCCGGGATTTGGACTGCTCAGTCTTTGGATCGTGATGCTGCGTCGCGGATCATCTGCGCAGCGCGCCGGCGGGCTTGCCGAGCGACCGGCTCCATAAGGTGCTCCAGGAGTCCGTCGTGGTTCCGTCTTTGTCCCCGCATCCGCACGCGCAACACCCAGCGGTTCAGCCCAGGCGCGTCTTCTCTGACGGCGCCGTGTCAGGCGCTTGTGGGGTGCATAAACTCGATTGTGCCTGCTGGTATGGGCGTTTTGGGCGCTCGAGGCCGTAGTGTCGCTGGCTCGGTCGATGAGGGGAGGGGCTGGTGCTGGCGTCGTTGCTGTACGTGCTGTTGGGAGGGGTGATGGCGCTCGTGCTGCTGTGCTTTCGCTCGTCTGAGTTCAAGGAGCTGGAGATCGTCGTCCTGCGCCACGAGATCGCGGTGCTGCGCCGAGAGGTCTCGCGCCCGGCACTTCGGCCCGCGGACCGTGCTTTCTTGGCGGCGGCGAGCCGGCTGCTCCCGCGGTCGCGCCGGGAGGTGTTCTTCGTGACCCCAGACACGCTGCTGGCGTGGCATCGCCGGCTCGTTGCTCGCCGCTGGAGCTATCCAGGACGCCGTCCCGGGCGCCCGAGGGTCAGCCGGGAGGTTCGAGAGCTCATACTTCGGCTCGCGCGAGAGAACCCGCGATGGGGATACCGGCGGATCACGGGCGAGCTGATCGGGCTCGGGATCCAGGTCTCTCCGACGAGCGTTCGCAACGTCCTGAGGAGCGCAGGGATCGGGCCGGCGGGCCGGCGCGGCGGGATGTCCTGGAGCGGGTTCATCCGCGGGCAAGCCCAGAGCATCATCGCGTGCGACTTCTTCACGGTCGACACGATCACGCTGCGGCGGATCTATGTGTTGTTTTTCATCGAGCTCTCCACCCGGCGGGTGCACCTCACCGGCATGACCGAGAAACCCGACGGGGCGTGCACGGCGCAGCAGGCGAGGAACTTCGTGTTCTCGGTCTCCGAGCGCCCAGAGCGTCTCGAGCTTCTCATCCGTGACAACGACGGGAAGTTCACGCAAGGCTTCGACACGGTGTTCAACACCGAGGGGATCCGGGTGATCCGTACGCCGCTCAGAGCACCGAAGGCCAACGCGACCTGCGAGCGATTCGTCGGCACCATCAGACGAGAGTGCCTCGACTGGCTGATAATCGCCAACCGCAGGCACCTACAGCACGTTCTACGCGAGTTCGTCGAGCACTACAACGCCCACAGGCCGCACCGCGCGCTCGGCCTCGCCCCTCCCGAACCTCGGCACCCGCCGCCAACAACGGCAAGCCCGTCAGCGACTGCAATCCGCAGACACGACCGGCTCGGCGGCCTCATCCACGAGTACACGGTAGCTGCGCAAGGCCACACCCGATCGACTAAATGCACCCCACAGGTCGGCGAATGGTGTGCTCATGTGTGGAGCTTCGCACGTGTGGGGCTGGATGACTTGTGGGGGATCGACAGTGGGAGCGTTCCGAACTGTTGAAGGTCGACGGGAGATCCAGTGTGCCGGAGCGTAGGTTTGCGGCGAGGCGCATGGCGACGACAGCATGCGGTTCGCTCACCAGCATGAGCCACCCTCCCCTACACCGGTCGCTCGCCGTTCGAAGCCAGACCGCTAAGCGCCTGCCGTAGTAGATGCTCGAGTGCGGCGGCGATGAGGCGGCCGGTGAGCGGGATGCGCGGGCGGAAGCGCACGGCCCAGCGGATGCGCGAGCCCTCACCTTCGGGGATGACGTGGACCTCCCCGTGGTGGTTTGAGAGCGGCGCGCCGCCCGTTAGCTCGTAGGCATAGCGGTTCGGGGGATCCCATTCGACGATCTTCTCGGTGACCCAGCTGCCCATGATCTTTACTCGTCGTCGTGTGCCGACGCCCGGAGATCCGGGCTCCTCAACCCGCACCTGCAGGCCGGACCACGACTTCATGCCGGCGATGTCCGAGACGCGCGCCCAGACGTCGGCCGGCGCCGCATCGCTTAGCTGCTCGGCGACCGCATAGGGCGTGCTCGGAGCGAACCCGGTGAGCCGATCAGCCCAGGTCCTCGCGCACAGCATCTCGACGTCAAAGCCGTCCGGGTCGTCGACGTACATGACGCGAGCGAGCCCGGCCTCGACCGGCCTTGCGTGCGGGGTCCAGCCCTCCGCCCGCACGCTGGCGAAACAGCGGTCGAACTCGCCGCTGTCGCGGAAGCCGACTGCGACGTTCATGCATCCGAAGTCCGAGAGGCGATGGCCGTCGGGCCACGGGCGCCCGCGGGGGCTCGCGTACTCGACGACCTCGAGCGCCACGCCACCGCCGCGCAGAACCGCAGCGTTCCGCTCGGCCCCGTCGAGTCCCCAGAGGTGCTCGTGCTCGGGCCCGTGGAGGCGCAGGTCCTCGCGCACCAGGCCGAAGCCGCGCTCGGCGCGCGCGCAGAATGCTTCGAGGTTCGGAACGGAGACGGTGACGACCCGCACAGTCGCGTCGAGGTCGGGGCGCTCCAGCGGTGGCGCGATCTCCGCGAGCGGGTCGCGCTCATGGAGCTCGACGAGATTGCCGTCGGGGTCGGGCATGCAGACGCGGCGCTCGCCGACCGGACCGATTGGCTCCGTGTAGGGGAGCGAGCCAAGCGCCGCGAGGCGCGCGAGCGCCGCGTCGAAGTCGCGCACGTGCACGCCAACCGTCGAGTAGCCCCAGTCAGCCGGCGTCCAGTCGAGTCGTCGTGGGCGCGAGGACGGCTTGAGGTACTGGAAGATCTCCACCTGGAAGAATCCCTGCCCGTCGAGCGCCCAGAACGCATGAAACAGTGGGCCGGGGACCGCCTGCACGCGTTCGGCGAGCTTCCCGAAGAAGACGGTGCGCCCGGCCGGCAGCATCCCGAGACCCGCCGTGTACCAGCGCGCGGTCAGCTTGCCGTTCCGGGCGACGATGCAGACCTGGTTGACCGGCGTGGATGGCGCGGTACTCATGCAAGGCCTCGCTCGCGGCGAATGCGCTCGATCTGGCCCAGCCCCTTGCGCTTGAGCGGTCCGTAGAGGAGCAGCAGGACAGAGGGTGCGGCGCTAGCGAGCTTGGAGAGCAGGCCGCGGCCGAAGGGCAGGTCGATCTCGAGCGGCCGGTCACGCATGGCGCGGAAGATCGCCTCGCTCACCTCATCGGCCCTCAACGCCCGCGAGCCGGAGAAGACCAGCGCGGCGGCCTCAGGATCCGCTTCGACGATGTGCTGGTCAAAGAGCGGGGTGTCCACGAGGTCGGGGCAGATCACCGTTACGTACACCCCGTGCTGGCGGAGCTCGACTGCTGCTCCGAGAGACACCGCTCGCAGGCCGAACTTCGTCGCCGAGTAGAGCGTCGTGCCAGGTGTCGGTGACACACCGGCGAGCGAGGCCACGTTGATGATGTGCCCCGAGCCACGGTCGGCCATGTGCCCGGCGACGATCCGCATGCCGTAGAGAGCGCCCTTGAGGTTGATGTCGACGAGCGCGTCGATGTTTCCGAGCGGCTGGTCGATGAACATGGCCACCCGATCGATGCCCGCGATGTTGAACAGGTAGTCGACGGCGCCGAAACGCGCGATCGTCTCATCGACCACGCGCTGCCATCTGTCCGCCGAGCGGACGTCGAACGCCTCGAGCACGAGGTTCTTGCCCGCCGGGAAAGCCTCGGCAAGTGCCTCGTTGTTGACGTCCGCCAGCACGAGCCGCATCTGTGGACGGCGGCGCCGCAGTTCGGTGGCGAAATGCCGGCCGATACCGCTCGCGGCGCCGGTGATGATGGCGACCTGGTCGTTCATGCTCGGTCTGCCTCCCTGGTTCACGCGCGCGTCACGATCCGTTCGAAGCTGCGTGCCAATGGCTGGACCAGTCGTGGCGAGATGCGGCGCAGCAGATACGGCAGCGTGACAACGAGTGGCGCGAACTCGCACTGCGTCGCCTCAAGATGCGTCAAAGGACCCACTCGCCGATCGTAGTCAAAGCCTTCACGGGTGGGGCGGCGCTTCCGCTTCGCGCGCTAAGCGAGCGCCCACGAGGCGCGTCCGTCCACGCCTGCTCGGGACGGTGGCTGTTGCACAAAGCCGTCGGCGAAGACCTGGGCCACGCTCGCTGTGACGGTCGCTGCGGGGCCCCGCAGCGCCGAGGCCGAGCACGGCGCGCCGCGGGCGCGCCAGGACTTGCGGCTTTTTCGACCCCACCCTTAGAAAGGCTTCAGTGAGCCCGCCGGGGGTTTGTGCAACAGCCACGACGAAAAGCAGCAGTCTCGCCGACGTTCCGAGTGCTCTCGCGATCTGCGCAAAGCGAGAGTGAGGCGCACCTGCAGTCGCGCCCACGGACGAGCTGAAGCGGCTTCCGGACCTTCCCGTCGAAGAAAGGCCTGGCCCGACAGTCGAGATCGTCATCCCGCGTCGCGGATCATGTCCGCAGCCCGCCGACGGGCTTGCCGGGCGACCGGCTCCATGAGATGCTCAAGGAGGCCATCGTGGTTCCGTCTTTGTACCCGCATCCGCACGGGAACGGACAGGTCGCGATCGGCGCCTTCGAGGACATGACTGACGGCCATCTTGATTACCCCGTTGCCCAGATGACTCCTCCGTGAGTGCTGCGGTCGCAACGTGTCTCACAACATCGGAGCAACCGGGTCTAAGGGGGCCGTCAGCGCCGGTTCGGCGATGCCGGAACGCCGAGCTGCTCGCATTGGCCCGGGTCAAGCCCGGCCCGATCTCCTTGTGGCGCGGGACGGCCGAGACCTCATCTTTCGGACCCCGCCACTTCGCGTGCTTAGAGCCGCCGACCTCGTGGCAGCCGTGCTCGCGGAGGTGACGTTCGAGCTCGCGGCGCTTCACGCCGCAGCAACGAACCGCAGATGCTCGAGATCCTCGCCGGAGGGTCGCCCGGAAAGCTCGTCGTCCGGCGCGAGCACCGTACGCAGCGCGTCGAGCACGTTTTCCCTCGCCTGCTCGCGCGTTCGGCCCTGGCTGAGTGCCCCGGGAACCTCCAGCACGCGGGCGACGATCCAGCCGTCCGCATCGGGTCCGTCAAAGGCGATCGTGAAGTCGATGGTGGACGCCACAGGCACACAGTAGCGCCCGTGCCAACTCGCGGTCAAACGTCGGCACCGCTGGGCCGGTTGATCGCGCGGCAGGTTGTCCTCCGTCGCAGCGACGCGCTGCAGATGAGCTGCAAACTCCTCATCGCGGAAGATCTGGCCCTCGGTCTCGCGGAGCACATCGGAGAGCCGCTCGTGCTCCGGCCGCAGCACAAGCGAGCCGTCTCGTCTGCGCTCGCTGGCGCCGTGTGGTGCAGCCGGCCCAACCAGCTCGTCCCGGTCTCGCGGTGGTCAGGACCGTCGCGGCCGGCGAGCCTTAGGCCTCTGGGTACCTGGAGCAGGAATGGCTGCGTGATGCCATAATCGCCCGGTGTCAGGGTGCATTCAGAGCCTGCTCGCGCTGGTATCGGCGCCAGGTGCGTCGCGCACGCGCAACGCCTGCCACGAGGAGGGTGAGCGGCACGAGTACCGCGGCCAGGATCAGGATCGCAATGACGACGACGAGCAGGACCTGGCCTGCGTCGTGAAGGCCTTTGTGGAGGGTGAGTCCTTCACTACCGGCGCGTGTGTCGCCGAGGATGCTCACTTCGACTTCGGACGTGCTCGCACGCGCCGTGATCGAGTTCACGGAGGATTGTGCTCGCGCAATCGCCGCGCGGGACGCCGCCAGGTGAGCGTGCAGGCTGTCGATCTGTGCTTCGGTGCTCGCTGCTGCGAGTGCACGCAGCAGCGCTCGCTGTTCAGCTTCGGCGTCGCTCAACTGCTGGTGCGCGGCGTTGTACGCACCGGTGATGTCCTGCAGGGACTGGTTCTCCGCGCGAACCGGAGCCAGACGCCCGATTGCTGCCAGCGCGGCGGCGAGTCGCGCGCTGGGCAGCCTGAGCGCAAGCGTGGCTTCGCTCGCTCCCTGCTGCTGAACCTGCACGTTGGACGACTGCACGTAGCCGCCGTCGCGCACCGTGAGCTGCGCAACCTGGTCTGATGTGGCCTGCAGGTTCTGGGGGGTGCCGCCCAGCGTGATGGACGCCGCGAGCTGCTGCACACGCCCGGGCGCCGAGGACGCGCCAGTAGCGCTCGGGGCGGCGATCGACGGTGATGCCTGCGCCTGTGCCGACGCAGCCGAGCCTCCCGACGTTGCCGAAGGTGCCGGCGTGGAAGAGGGGGACGACGATGCTGCGCCTTTTGAAGCACGGGCGCTACCGTTGAGGGCAGCGGCTGGCGTTCTCTGCATGGGAGCCCGGGACTCGATAACAGGCGCGGATCCGTGCGATCCCGAGATGAGCAGTGCCGCGACGAGCGCAACGGCCGCGGCTGCCCCAACAGCCGAGCGCCGATGAGATGCGAGTGACCACGAACCGCGCCGATGGCGCGCAAACGCGCCCGGTCGCGAACCCGACGTGTCGCCCGCCGAGATCCGTCGAGGTGACCCGGCCGAGTCCTGACCCCGCATCCGCGTCTCAGCATCCTCGGCGCTACCTTCGAGTGCACCACGGCGCTCGAGCTCCTGCGCGAGGCGCACTTCAAACGCGGGAGTCATGCCGGGAGCGAGCGCACGCACGTCATCGCGCAGCTCTCGCCAAGCATGCGCGTCCGGGCGTTGCGACTCACCGCGAAGCGCAGCCTCCAGCTCCGCGGTCCAAGCCTCTTGGCCGGGCAACGGCTCATCGGATGGGAACGGAATGATCCTCATGCGATCTCCTCGCGGCCGGCTTCGGCACAGTGCTCGCGCAGCCGCGTGAGCGCACGGTGAAGCCGCGTGCCGGCGTTGGACTCGCTGATGCCCAGGGCACGTGCAAGCTCGCTGTTAGAGAGCTGACCGTGAAACTTCAGCAGCACGAGCTCACGCTCGCGAAGCGGCAACGATGCAAGCGCATCAAGCACCGTTGCGCGACGCTCCACATCCTCGAGCGCGTCACGAGAGGCCCGATCGTCTACAAGATCATCCCCTAGGTCGTAGCTGCTCCTGCGCCTTCTTTGACGCAGCTCATCCAAAGCGGCATTGCGAGCAATCGAGAACAACCAGGCGCGCGGGGTCCCGCGCCGCCGATCGAGGCGCAAACGCGAACGGTAGAGCCGCTCGAACGCGAGCGCCGTGAGATCCTCAGCCGCTGAGCGATCGCGCAGAAGAGAGATCAGATACCCATGCACATCGGTAGCGCACTCTCTGAAGAGGGCATCAAACGCGGCAGAGTCGAGGACACCCTGGCGAGATGTCGTGCCAGTCCGCGACGATGGCTGCTCGGAAGAGGACACGGGAGTGCTCATCACCCTAACTACGACGGTGACGGCAATCCATCACAAACCATCCTTGCTGCCCACCACCTCGGCGCGAGTGCTTTCCGGGCCGAGCGATCGTCCGAGCATCGGCTGCGCTCACGAGCGCAACGGACGAGACCCGAGCGCGCTGGCCGAGGGAACATGAGCGTGCACAAGTCCGGGGCGATATAGGGCGAGGGCTGGGAGTGTTGCTCAAGGCGGGCGGTGGTGCTGCCGATCCGAGATGTGATGGAGCCGGTAGCCGAGCAAGCCGCCAGCGATCGGGCAGGCTTTGCTGCTCCTGAGTCGGCTGTCATGGCGCGGAGTCTGGGTTGGCTGTTCATCGCGGGCGCCACTATCGGGCTGATCTCGCTGTTCTTGCCCCGCGCGCCAGACACCAACGTGGGTGCCTTGGCGGTCAACATCGGGTTGGCGTATTTGGGTGGCGTGGTCGTGCTGGTCGCCTTCCGGCGGATGCCCGCTTGGACGTTTCAGATAGTGCTTCTCGTCGGCATAGCTCTGATCACCCGCGCCGTCTACTACAGCGGGCACGGCGTGAGCTACTACGGCGTCTGGTACGTGTGGGTGGCGCTGTTCGCGTTCTCGTTCTTCAGGCGGCGCGAGGCGGCTCTTCACGTGGCCGCAGTGGGTGTCGCCTATGCGGTCGTCCTTGCAGTCAGGCACGAACCGATTGCCCAGGCACGATGGGTGACGACGATCGCATCCCTGCTGATCGCTGGAGTATTCATCGACGCGCTCGTGCGTCGTGTTCGCCGCCAGCGCCAGCAGGCCGCCAGCGACGCCGAGAACTTGACCGCCGTGTTGGACGCCATGCATCGCATCTTCCAGCAGCCCACCGCCGATGCAACGCGACTTGACCTGTGCAGCACGGCATCGCGCGTCGCACTCGCGGACAGCGCCGCCTTGTGGGAGCCACGCGCGGACGGCACCGCCCTGCTCCCGGCCGCGATGGCGGGCGAGACGATCATCGCCGATGAGCTCCTACTCGGTGAGTCGCCCGCCGGTGCGGCACAGGCCTATGTGACGGGCCAGACCAGCTTTGCCTGTCTCGCCGATCAACACGGCTTTGAGCTCGACCCTGGCGAGCGTGAGAGGGTCCGTTGCGCCCTGTGGCAGCCCGTGCTGCGAGACCAGGCCACGGTCGCCGTCCTGGCTTTGTATTGGCTGACACCCGTATCCGCGCCCGATCAGAACATGCGGGCGACGATCGCACTGCTGGCGGCACAAGCGGCGATCGCCATCGAGCGCGTCGACCTGCTCGCGCGGCTGGAAAGCATCGCCCGCACCGATGAGCTCACGGGGCTACTCAACCGGCGCGCGTGGCGAGAGGAGCTGCCCCGCGAGATGGCTCGAGCTAAGCGCAAGCATTGGCCGCTCTGCGTCGCAATGCTCGACATCGACGGCCTGAAGACGCTCAACGACACCCGCGGCCACCACGCCGGCGACCAGCTGCTCAAGCAGAACGCGGCAACGTGGAGCTCAGCCCTGCGACCGGTTGATCTCCTGGCTCGCTACGGGGGAGACGAGTTTGCTGCGGTTCTCACCGGCTGCCACCTCGACGATGCGCAGAAGCTCGTCGATCGCCTGGTCGACGCAACCCCCGAGGATCACAGCTTCTCGGTCGGTATCGCCGAATGGGACGGTACTCAAGACGTTCACGCGCTCATGGCTGAGGCCGACACCAGTCTCTACGCGGCCAAGCGCGCGCGTGCCAAAGTCGTCAATGCAGCCAGCTGACCGTCCGCCGCGGTTCGGCGACGACGCCGTGGCTCGATCGCCGCTCGCGATGCGGTTGCCCCTCGCGGCAACGCGCCGACCGAGACCGGCAAGACAGCGGCACATACAGACACCTACCATGGCCGTCTTCTGAAGCTTGTCCCCAGACCCATCGCCGGACCGTAGTTCCCCAACGAGGTGCTGCTCGGGCAAAGGACCTCGTTCTTCCCTGGACACATGGCTCGGCTGGCTATCCTGACTACGAGGTGAGTAAGGTTGTGGATCCCGGGTGGGACCCGTCGTAGAGGGTTCAACTACTGCGCACAGCGCGGAGGGGTTGTCCGGAGCGCGGTTGCGGGATCTGGTTTCGCAGCCGGTGCTGCTGGAGTTGATTCCGGACGCGTTCGTGGGCATCGGCGCCGGCGGTGAGATCGTCCTTGCGAACGCTCAGACGGAGGCTCTGTTCGGATATCCGCACGAGCAGCTGATCGGCCAGCTGGTAGAGATGTTGATACCCGAGCGCTCCGCCGCGGCGCCCCGCTCCGACCGGGCGGGTTTCTCCGCCCACCCCGGCGCAGGCACGATGGCTGGCGCGCGCAATCTGGCCGGGCGCCGCCGGGACGGCAGCGAATTCCCGGCCGAGATCAGCCTGTCGAGCATCGAGATCGACGGCGAGGCTCTCGAGACAGTCACCATCCGCGACATCAGCGAGCGCATCGCCGTGGTCCGGGGAAAGGAGCGCGTGAAGGCCGAGGTCGAGCAGGAGCGCCTGGAGGCCGAGGTCGAGAAGGAGCGTCTGAGGGCCGAGGTGGAGCAGGAGCGCCTGGAGGCCGAGGTCGAGAAGGAGCGTCTGAAGGCCGAGGTGGAGCAGGAGCGCCTGGAGGCCGAGGTCGAGAAGGAGCGTCTGAAGGTCGAGGTGGAGCAGGAGCGCCTGGAGGCCGAAGTCGAGAAGGAGCGTCTGAAGGTCGAGGTGGGGACCGAGCGCCAGGAGGCAGAGGTAGAGCGGGAGCGCTTGGAGGTCGAGGTGGGGACCGAGCGCCTCGAGGCCGAGGTAGAGAGGGAGCGTCTGCTGAACGAGCTCCACCACGCACGCCGCCTGGAGAGCCTCGGTGAACTCGCGGGCGGCATCGCCCACGACTTCAACAACCTGCTCGCGGTGATCATCAACTATGCGGCGTTCGTCGCGGAAGACGTCGGCGTCGCTGCACCCGTCGCGGATGAGGAGAAGCGGCACGCCACGCGCGCCGACGTCGAGCAGATCAGCCTGGCAGCCCAGCGGGCCGCCCACCTCACCCACCAGCTGCTCGCGTTCGCGCGCCGCGAGGTCGTCCAGCCAGAGGTCGTCGCCGTCAACGCCGTAGTCACCAACGTCGAGCAGCTGCTGAAAAGCACGCTCGGGGAGCACATCGAGCTGCGCAGCGAACTCGCGCCGGGCCTCCGATCGGTTCTGATCGATCCCGGACGGCTCGAGCAGATCCTCGTCAACCTCGCCGTCAACGCCCGCGACGCGATGCCGGACGGCGGAACCCTGACGATCGACACCGCAAACATCGACGTAGACGTCGACTACACCGCACACCGCGCCGAGCTCTCGCCCGGGCCCTACGTCAGGCTGCGCGTCAGCGACAACGGCAAGGGTATGACGCGCGAGGTGGCCGAACGGGCCTTCGATCCGTTCTTCACCACCAAGCCCTCGGGCCAGGGCACCGGCCTCGGGCTCGCCACCGTCTACGGGATCGTCCAGCAGGCGGGCGGGCGGGTGCAGCTCTACTCCGAGCCCGGCATGGGCACGACAGCCAGCGTGCTGTTCCCAGCGACCGAGGGGACTGTGTCGCTCACGGCCCAGCAATCCGGTCCGGCACAGCGGGGTGGCGAAGCCACAATCCTGCTGGTCGAGGACGAGGACGCGCTGCGCGAGGTCGTCCGTCGCATCCTCGCCGGCGCCGGCTATCGCGTGATCACGGCGGCCGACGGCGAAGAGGCGCTCGCGGCTGCCGCGCAGCAGTCCGAGCAGATCGATCTCCTGCTCACCGACGTGGTCATGCCGCAGATGCACGGCCCCGACCTGGCCGAGCAGATCCGGCGCGCGCGACCATCGATCAAGGTGATGTTCATGTCCGGGTTCGCCCAGCCCATCCTCGACTCCGGCGGACGCCTGGACACCGGCGTGACGCTGGTCGAGAAGCCGTTCTCCGGACCCACCCTGCTGGCGAAAGTCAGCCAGGTCCTCAAGCGCGGCGCGCAGGAGACGTGATGGGGATCAGCGAGGGTCACACTGGGACGCCAGGCAAGCCCCCTGACGGGCAGAGCGCCGAGGAGCAACACGTGGCCGAGCCACACCTGACAGAACTGTTGATCGTCGATGATGAGGAGGCGCTGCGCCGCTGGGCCGAACGGGTCCTGCAGGACGGGGGCTACGCGTGCGACGGCGCGGGCAATGCGGCCGAGGCCCGAGTATGCCTGGAGCACAGCGCCTACTCACTCGTCCTGCTCGACGTGAGCATGCCCGGCGAATCGGGCATGGAGCTCCTGTCGCACATCCGCTCGTGCTATCCGGCGACTGCCGTACTGATCGTCACGGGCGCGGATGACCCGCAGCTCGCGATGACGGCGATCGAACACGGAGCCTACGGCTACATGGTCAAGCCGGTGAGATCGGGAGAGCTGCTGATCAATGTCGCAAACGCTCTCCATCGCCGCCGTCGCGAGGGGGAAAGTCAGCGCGTCATGCAGACCCTCAAGGACGCTGTGGACGACCGCAGTCAGAAGCTCGAGGACGCGCTCCAGAGTCTGCGGCTGTCTGAGAGCCAAGTGTCGGTCTCCCAGGCAGAGACCATCCTCCGTTTGGCCCGCCTGGTGGAGTTCCGCGACGAGGAGACAGGCCACCACCTGCAGCGCATGAGCTCCTACTGCGAGATCCTCACGCGGCAGCTCGGCCTGCCCGAGCGTGACCGCGAGCTGGTGCGACTATCAAGTCAGCTGCACGATGTCGGCAAGGTCGCCATCTCCGACAGCATCCTGCAGAAGCGTGGCAAGCTCACCCCAGAGGAGTACGAGGTGATCAAGACCCACGCGGAGATCGGCTACGAAATGCTCACGGACTCCACGTCGGAGATCGTGCACATGGGCGCCCTTATCGCGCGCACCCATCACGAGCGGTGGGACGGCGGCGGCTACCCGCGCGGGCTCGCCGGCGAGAAGATCCCACTCCCCGGACGGATCGCTGCGGTGGCTGACGTGTTCGACGCGCTCACCTCGGATCGCGTCTACCGCCCCGCGTTCCCTATTCGCTTCGCTCTCGAGACAATGCGTGCCGAACGCGCCACGCATTTCGACCCGGAGTTGCTCGACGCCTTCATGGCCTCACTACCGGAGGTGGAAGCAACCCGGCGGACCTACCGGGACTGGCGGGAAGCGGCAGCGTAGGGCCGGCGACGCCGTGCTCCCGCCGCGCGCCCTGCCGCCGTGACTGCGGTGAAACTGCCTTCCTGCACGCGCTATCGTGGACGCCTGCTGCGCTTCTGCAGCGCCCTGCGCGCCGACGACGCACTACTCGTGCTGGCGGCCCGCCACACTGCGGCAGTCGCCAAGGCGCGCGAGACGACGGTCGGCCGTGCGACTGGCGCCCTGGCCGCCGGCGACCGCTCCGCGATGGCGCTCCAGGCTGCCACGGCGAAGCGCCTGTCCGCACAGTTCCGACGGGCGCTTCACGATCAGGCCACGGTCGGCGGACGAATCGCCACGCGCCTGCGGGCCGCCAGCTTGCGGCTGCGGCTGACCACCGGGCAGTCGGCAACGGCGATCCAGATCCTGTTGGCCCGCCTCGCACCCGACGCGATCACCGCCACCGAGCTCGCTCCCGTCGCTGCCAGCGCCCTGAGCCCCGGTCCGGTCGACCTGCTCAAACGCCTCGAACACCCCTAAGACACCGCACTCCAGACGCACACGCTGCCGCGGCGACAAACGCGGCGGGCTCAACGGGGCTTTCAGAAGATGGATCGCCGTGGGGATTCACCTCCGGCAGCTGCGGTTTGGGGCTTGATCCGGTCGAGGGGATTGGTTTTCAATGCGAGGCCGCTGCCGAGGCGCCGGAGGAGCGATCTCGTCCATATCGTCTCCGGTGTATGTCCGTGGACCCGACACGAACCGTCATCGCGGCCGCAGCCGTGGCTATGCTCGGCTGCTCTAACCGCAGCAACCCTAGCGCTTCTTATTTCACAGCAGGCAGACAAGCCCGCAGCCTCGCTCCCAGGCGACCCGGTCCGCGGCTCGCGCACCGGGCAGCCGGTGATGGCCCTGCTCGACCTGCTTGGGCGGCGCTGGACGCTGCGAATCCTCTGGGAGCTGCGCGAGGGCCCGGTCCCAACCTTCCGCGCGCTTCAGGCGCGCTGCGAGGATGTCTCCTCGAGCGTCCTCAACCGGCGCCTGCACGAGCTGCGCGAGGCGGACCTCGTCACGAGCCGGCGCGACAACGGATATGAGCTCACCGGCGAGGGGTTAGACCTGTTGTGCGCGCTCGCGCCCATCGACTCGTGGGCCCGGCGCTGGGGCGAGCGCATGACTGCCGGGCCACCAGCCGAGGGAAGACACGTCAGGTGAGTGTCGATGACGCGGGTGGTTTGTGAGACCGGCTCCTGGTGTTTCGCCGCTAGCGCTTGCTGCTATCTTCGCAGCATGGACAGCGACGGGCGGCTAGAAGCGGAGGGCCTCTGATGAGGGCGGCAGCGCTCCAGATCGAAGCAGAGGTAGGCAACATTGATGCGAATCTGGAGCTCTGCGAGCGCTACGCCGACGATGCCGCTGCGGCAGGGGCGGACTGGATCGTGCTGCCGGAGTTCTTCTCCTCGGGTGTCGCCTACCGCCCCGAGATAGCCCAGAACGCGCCGCCGCCCGATGGCGCCCCGACGCGGCTGTTACGAGAGCTGGCGCGTCGTCACGGCGCGCACGTCGGCGGCTCGACGCTCGTGCGCGATGAGGACGGTCACGTGCGCAACGCCTTCTTTCTTGCTGGGCCTGGCGGCGAGCTGTTGGGGCGACACGACAAGGACATTCCGACGATGTGGGAGAACGCGCTCTACGTCGGTGGCGGCGATCCCGGCCGCCTCGAGGCGGCCGGTCTGACCGTTGGCGTGGCGCTGTGCTGGGAGCTGCTGCGCACGCAGACCGCCGAGCGGCTCGCAGGCAGGGTCGATCTCGTGCTCTCCGGCTCGGGCTGGTGGAGCATCCCGCCGTGGCCCCCGCGGGCGCTCACCCGCCGCCTGCAGGCCTCCAACCAGCGCCGCGCGCTGCTCGCACCAGCGGCCTTCGCATCCTACGTCGGAGCACCGGTCATCCACGCAGCGCACTCGGGGACGCTCAACTGCCCCTGGCCGCTCCTCGGCCTGAGCTACCACGGGCACTATCAGGGCGGCGCGATCGTCTGCGACGCGTCAGGGAAGGTGCTGGCTATGCGCCGGCGCGAGGACGGGCCGGGCTTTGCCCTCGCTTCGATCGAGCCCACGCGCCGACCCCCTGCGCCACGTCCCGACCGGTTCTGGCTGCAGCGGCGGGGCGTGGTCGCCGCGCTCGCCTGGGCCTATCAGAACCCCCACGGCCGCCGCGAGTACCGCCGGACGCGCGCACAGCGACCGTTGACGGCCGCTTCCGAGCGCGAGCGGGCGCTTCCATGAGCCGCACCGCACCCTCGCGGCTCGTAGTCTCCGGTCTAACTGAGCTCGCCGCCGGCGCGCTCAGCGGCTGGGTCTACACGATCGCGCGCACCCAGCCCGAGCTTTCCGGGCGGCTCGGCATCAAGAGCGCCGCGCGCGCGCGCGCCAATGGCACCTCGACCTCGCGATGCTCGGAACCGCCACCATCGCATCTGGCCTCGCGGCGCCGGACCCGCCGCCCCTCGCCTCCGCGGCGCGCTCGTGAGCGATCGCAGTGATAGCAGCGAGCTTGCGCGGACCGCAGTCCGCCGAGCGTACGAGCGCCGCGCATCGACGGAGACCGCCCGCAGATCCGTCATCATCATGAAGGTCGAACCGGCCCAGTCCCCCACCTGGCCTGGGCCTCCGGTGTTCCCGGGCCCCGAGAGTCGGGTCGAGCGGCTGATCGAGGCGCTGCTCGCCGTGCGAGGCTGATCGCACGAGGCGCCAACCGCGCCGAATCACCCGCTCTGCTTGGAGCTAGCGGCGAAGTCGAGTGCGACACAGGGCTCCTCGCCCACAACCCACGCATCGTGCCCCGGCGGCGCCTCGAAGGCATCACCAGGCCCGAGTTCGACCTGCACGCCATCAGGCGCGCGTACGACCATCCGAGTCCGACCCTCGGACACTGCTCGACCCGTTCGGTAGCGCTGCGGAACTGCGTGCGATGCCCACTCTGCGGCGGCAAGGGGCAGCCGAGCGATGATCGGCTGACACACCCTTGTGTGTCAGCGGCTACATGTTCGAGCTACTTGGCTGTGTTGGCAGAACGCCCTCGGCAACAACCCGAGCCAAGCGCAGATCACCGCCTTCGTGAAGAGAACGTTGGCGCCCGATATCCAGAGCCAGATCGACGGAATCCGAGCGCTAGGCGCGCCGGCCGCAGAACAGGCGACCGTGACGAGCATGCTCAGCGTTGCCCAGACAGACCTGAACAAGGTCAAGAGCAACCCCGCCCTACTCGCTAGCGGCCCCCCATTCGCGGACTTCGCAAAGGTCGCTCACCCATACGGGCTCACCGCCTGCGCCCAGAACAGCTGATCCGAGGCTTCCGCGCCAGAGCACTTCAACGGGACTACCTCGGCGTCGGGATCGCGCTCCGCCTCCGACCCGCCTGCATACGCCCATACTCAGCAACAAACACAGATCACGAGCGCACTACCAAGCTTCCGCTGCGACGAGCCTCATCATCGTGGCGCGGCGCGTAGCGGTCACCGGCCGCTCAATCGAGGTCGAATGCGGCGCGGATCGCAGCGCCAAGGCCCGTCTCCTGACTGTCGAGAAGGACTCCGATCTGCGCACCCAGGACTTCCGCGGGAATCGTCGTGATGTTGTCACAGCTCACCACGGACGGTCGCGCCAGACCATTGGCCTCATCGACCGGCACCTCGGTCGAGAGCCCACGGATAGTCGTCGTAATCGGAGCGACGGTCACCGTTGAAAGATGCGGACGCACCAGCTCGCGGGTGAGGACCAGCACGGGCCGCGCCTTGTCGAGATCTGCGACATGTATCGGCCGCATCAGGCGAGCTCTGAGGGCAGGGCGACGGCGTGCTCGGCGAGGCCTGCGAGCTCAGGATCCGGACCTGCGCGGCTCAGGATCTCGGCATCGCGCGCAGCGACAGCGCGCCGGCGCTCGCGCTCGAGCGCTCGGGTAACGACTGCAGCGCGGCTGCGTCCGGCACCGGAGTCAACCGTCGCGTCGAGGAACTCGACGAGCTCGTCAGGGAGGCGAACGGCGATCTGCTTGCTCATCCCATCATGGTAGCAAGACGGTACCAAGTGGGCGATCGAGCCCTCTGATCCGCATCGGGCTCGTTCGTGGCCGGGCTGACCGAGGCGCTCGCGCGCATACCCATCTGACGTGTTCGACCCGACGACGCGCGGCGATGTTGGCGGGCCGATGGCCGGCGCTCAGGGCCCGAGCGATCACGCTCGCGCGGGTGCGCTTCGTCACCCCGGGCGACCGGCCTGTCCCCTCGGAATGAGATTCACCACACCGTTTGTCTCCGCGGAACAAGATACGCGTGCGACTGCCGTCGCCTGGCGGGGAATTCTCCAGTGGCGGCTTCTCACTCTTGACTTTCCGCGCCGACCACGGATAGGTTGCTCCGGTCAGCGCTCGAGGGCAGCGGGCATCGCACTTGGTCGGCCCGGTGAAGCGTCGAGCGACACACGGAGGGGGAGGGACACATGGGGAAATGGGGTCGCACCGTCGGCCTGGCGGCCGTCGTCGCCGGGATACTGGTCCCGACGGCGTCTGCTGCCGCGTCGCAGTACGTGGCGCTCGGGGATTCGTACTCCTCGGGGGTTGGAACACGGGTGTTCTACGAAGAATCGGGCAGCTGCAAGCGAAGCCCGGACGCGTACGGGCCGAAGATCGCTGCGGCAAGGGGCTACACGCTGAGCTTCCAGGCCTGCAGCGGCGCCAAGACGCCGGAAGTGAACGAAAAACAGCTCGGCACGCTGAGCAGCAGCACGGCTCTGGTCACGATCACGATCGGGGGCAATGACGCGGGCTTCAGCAACGTAATCCTCAACTGCGCCCTGTACTTCTTCACCTGTAGCGGCGCGATCAACGAAGCCGACGAATTCATCGCCAAAAAAATGCCCGCCCTGCTGGAAACCACATACAAAGACATCCGGGCCAAGGCGACGACCGCCGAGGTGATCGTGCTCGGCTACCCCAAGCTGTTCACCAAGGAAGGCGCGACATGCAACGTCAACCTCCTCACCTCGGGCAACGAGAAGAAAATAAACGAAACCGCAGAAAAACTCGACGGCGTCATCAAGGGCCGCGCGGAAGCGAGGAAATTCAAGTTCGTGAACCCGACGGGCGCATTTGAAGCGCACGAGGTCTGCTCGTCCTCGGAGTGGCTGAATGGTCAGTCCAACCCGTTGGAAGAAAGCTACCACCCGAACGTGAAAGGTCAGGAAGAGTTCACCACGCTGGTCGGGGCTGCAATCTAGGCACCGACCAAGGGCACCCGCGGGGTTCGCCCCGCGGGCAGTCCACCACCGTCGCCACGCCTTGCGCGTGGTCGCCAACACGTCTTCGTGTCAGAAGGCCAAGACCGTCACGCACGGAAAACGACGCATCCGAATCCCCGGTGAGTCCGCAATCGCGTGGAACCAAGAAGGACCGCCCGGCATCCCCGGACAGAACGGCAGCAACGGTGCCAACGGCATCAACGGCATCAACGGCATCAACGGTGCCGCCAAAGTCGTCGTACGCACGACGGTACTCCCTCCTGCGCCCGCCGCCGGCAACGAGGCCGACTGCAATGCGGGTGAGCGTGCCGTCGGCGGCGGCGTCGCTCGCACCGATGGAAGCAGCGTCACCGGCGACAGGGTCGGCGCGAGCTTTCCAGTGGTCAGCCCGAACACCCCCGCCACGGCCGGGACGACCCCGACCGGCTGGAAATCCGATTTCACACTTGAAGGTGGCGCCGCGAGCATCACCTTCTACGTGATCTGCGCCTCGCCCTGAGTCCGACTGGCCCGCGAAGCCCCGGGCCGCGGGCATCCGGTGCCCGGTACACGTGCTGAGCTGAGCGCGCGTCAGGCCGCGTTCATGCGCCGGCGGGGATGGGCGTTGCGCGCCGCAGCGCCGCCTCAGGGACAGCGCGGCGTCGAGCTGCTTCGGCGGCGGCGCGCCGGCGCGCGTCGCCGAGCGAGCGCCCCGCGAAGAGCAGCATCGCCTCCAGGTGTGCTCGGGTTTTCCCGAGGCTGTGCCCGCCGGGATAGATCACGCCTTCGGCCTGCGCGCCAGCCGCGCGCAGCTCGCCGGCGAACGCCGGGTCCTCCGCCGGTTCGGCAACCGGGTCCGCCACGGCGCCGTACAGGAACGCGTGCAGGCCGAGTCGGGACAGGACGGGCCGGTCTGCGCGCAGTTCGCCGCCCAGGTTGTTGAAGAAGCCCAGCCAGCTCTCCACCACCGCGAAGCGGTACGGGTTGGCCAGCGCAACGTGCATGGCACCGAAGCCGCCCATCGAGCTGCCGGCGATCGCGCGTCCGGAGCGGGTGGCGATGGTCGGGAGCATCCGGTCGATCAGTTCCTGGACTTCGACCACATACGTCGCGCTGTGGCGCCTGCCCACGTCCTTCCAGTTGTCGATACCGGGGCGGTCCTGCATCATCACGGCGATCATCGGTGGAATCGCCTTCTGCGCGATCAGGCGGTCGAGGGCCTGCTGTATGCCGATTTCCAGGAAGGCGAGCGCGTGACCGTTGCGGCCGTGCAGCAGGTAGAGCACGGGGTAGCGGCGGGTGGTGCTTGCGTAGCCCGGCGGCAGATACACGAAGAACGATCCCGCGCCGGAGAGCGCAGCCGAAGAGAAGCTCGCCCGATCGATCAAGCTGCCGGCCTTGTCGCTGCTCACCGAGACAAGCGTCGGCAGCGGCAGCGCTGCCGATGTTGAGCCGGCGTTGGATCTGGCGGCCGGCAGCCGGCTGGGAACGCGTGCACCCAGGACGCCCTCGAGCCCCCCGAATCCTTGGAGGGCGAGCGCGGAAGAGACGGCGGCGAGCGCGCTGAGCAGCGTGACGAGGAGCAGCCGGCGCGACGTCACGCTTCCCGGCGAGCGGGCGGAGCGCGAGCGTGGCAAGGACGCAACAGCCGGCTCGAGCCGAGACGGGAACGCCGGCACCCAGGATGGGGGCAGTGGCAGCGCGTCGGCTGCTGCGGCCCGTCCGGGCCAGGCCCACTCGCCCAGGCTCTCCAGCCAGAGCTGCGTTCGAGACGCGTTCATTGCACCGGACACTCCAGCGATTCAACGGCAGGACTCGAGTGAGAGCCAACCCCTGCACGAACCTGCCCAGGGCGCGTCGAGAACCCCTCCCCCAGGCCTGCTTGTTCGGAGGTGTCACGCAGAGCCCCGGCGCGTTTCGACCCTGCTGCGGAAAACTCCCGACCCGAAGCCGCGCCGATTACGGTCGAGACGAGCTGGTCGGGAGCCTAACGTCGGGGTTGCACACGTGGCGCAAGAGTCGATCATCAGGAAGGAGCCCGATATGCCTCGCCCAATCCTCGTCGGCTACGACGGATCCGAGCGCGGGCTCGACGCCCTTGCCCTCGGCAAGGCCCTTGCGTCGACGTTGGCTGCTCCGCTCGTCGTGCTCATCGCCTACACCCCTGAGCAGTGGCTGTGGGCGCCGGGAACCGCCGAGCCGATGGACCCCGAGGAACGCGCGTCGTTCGTGGCGCGGGCCGAGGCCTCGCTCGAGGGCCAGCCCGACGTGGAGATTCGCACCATCGCCTCGCCGTCGGCCGCCGGCGCCCTGCAGGCTGAGGCCGAAAGTGCACGCGCGCAGATCATCGTCGTGGGCTCGAGCCATCGCGGCGCGATGGGACGCATGCTGCTGGGCACCGTGACCCAGGAGGTCCTCGACGCCGCCCCGTGTGCGGTCGCCGTGGCCCCAGCGGGGCTCGCGAGCCGCAAGCTCCGCTTCGCCAAGGTCGGCGTGGGCTTCGACGACTGCCCGGCAGCCCACGACGCCCTCGCCGTCGCCCGTGCCCTCGCCCGCAGAGCCGATGCCGAACTGCGCCTGATATGGGCTGCCCATCTCACCACGCGCGCGCTCCCGCTCGCAGCCACCAGCTACGCGAACCCCGACTACTTCGAGGAGGTTCGCGCCGGTGTCGAGGATCGACTGGCGCTCGTGGCCGCCCCGATCCGTGAGGAGATCTCCGTCCGGACGGAGATCGTGCGGGGCGGGACAGCAGATGCCCTTGTCGAGCAGAGCGAGCACATCGACCTGCTCGTTCTCGGTTCACGCGGCTACGGGCCACTCAAGCGCGTGCTGCTCGGAAGCATCTCCAGGCACGTGGTGAACGACGCTCGCTGCCCGGTCCTCGTCGTGGCCCAGGGAGTGAACGCTCTCGAGGACCTCCGCGCTCCCGCTGAGGCCGCGGCAGCCCAGCCGTGAGCGAGTTGGTGGGTCTCCGGCCGGGATGAGCGACCGGGTGGGAGTGCGACTGATCATCGCCTGGCTCGTCAACTGCCTCGGCCTGCTGGTCGCGACCGCGGTCGTTCCTGCGATCAGCTACAACCACGACTGGGGCACGTTGCTGGCTGCGGGTGCGATCTTCGGATTGGTGAACTTCGCGCTGCGCCCGCTCGTGATCCTGATCACGCTTCCGGTGATCGTGCTGACGCTGGGGATCGCGCTCCTGTTCGTGAACGCGCTGATGTTGTGGCTCACCAGCGAGATCGTGCCCGACCTGCAGGTGGGCGGATTCTGGTCCACGCTCGCGGGCGCCCTGGTGATCTGGCTCGTGAACCTCGCCCTGCGGTACTCGGGCCGCCGAGACGGCGACACGGAGGTCGCGTGGGGCCGCGTCTCGCGGCGCTGACATCGGTGACCCGCCGCGCGCGGCGGACGAACCGGCTCCTCGACGCACGGCTCGATCTCCCGAGCCATGGATCGCGCTGCAGGAAGAGGTTGATCGCACGAGACCGGGCTGACGGATACGGTGGGTGTCGCAGCGAGGGACCGTGGGGCCAAGCCATGCCGTCAACCTTTGATCGACATGCCGACGGGCGTGCGCGCCGCCGATCGCGTGCCAGGCCGCCGCTGACGGCGGCCGCGGGTCTCGGCGCTCTCTGCTGCCTGCTCTTCGCCACCACGTCCGTGGGCTCGACCAGCGGCTCGCGAGGCGCCGTCGGCGCCCGCGACCCGCGTGTGAGCCCGGGCCCGGGTGGCTGGTCCGCCCCCGCCACCCTCGCGCACTGCGGGCTCGTCGGCGGGCCGCAGGTCGCGTTTCCGGGCGAAGGCCCCACCACCCCCACCGGGGCCGGTGCGATCGTGTGGGCATCCAAGCCGATGTCCTGCCGCCCGCGCCCCCCGCGGTCGGCGCGGTGGGCCATCTCAGTCGCTGCCCTCGGCTCGACCGATCGCGCGAGGCGCGTGAGCACCCAGTGGCTGGCGGGGGGATCGCCGATCGCGTTGACCGCGGTGGGAGCGAGCTTCGGGCGCATCGCCCTGGCGGCGGCGAGCAGCACCCCCGGGTCGGGCGATGATGCGGCTGCATTGCTGCAGGGACGCGCACTCGACGCGTCTCGTTGGCCGAGCATGGCGCTCGGGCCCGATCCCGCGCCCGCGCTGGCGCGCGCCTATCTCGGAGACGTCGCGATCGCCGGCGGGGCGCCGGGGCCGGCAATCGAGGTTCGCGTGGAGCGCAGCTTCCAGTCCGACTTCGGGCCGCCACGGCTGGTCCCGCTCGGAGCCGGCCGGGTCACGGCGCTGACAGCGACGATGGACTACCGCACCGATGTGCTCCTCGCCTGGCAGCAGAACGGGGCCGTCTACGCCTGCATGCTCCGCTCCTCGGGGCGCAACGAGCCCACCCAGCGGATCGGGCCCAGCGGCCCCAATCCGCAGATCGTGGCCGTGGTCAGCGACAACGACCATGGCATGATCGTCTGGTCGAGCACCGACATCCCGAAGCGGTCGTCCGCCAGAACGCAGATCTACCTGGACCTCTCGGAGGCGGGCGTGCACTTCGGGCACCCGCAGCAGCTCGCATCCTTCGCCGACCCGCAGCACGTCGGCCGCAGGCCTGGCTCCCTCGCGCTCGAGCGCCTTTCGACCGAGAACGTGATGCTCGCCTGGACGGTCGCCGAGCACGGGCACTACGTGGTCCGTGCGGCGCCCGCCGTGTTCGCAGTGTCGAGAACCACCACGCGCCTGTCCGATCCCCACTCCCAGGCGATACTGTCCGATCTCGCCCCCGGCCCCGCCGGGGAGGCGATCGCCCTCTGGAGCACCGCGCCGCCAGCTGCAGGCGGCACGCTGGACATGCGCCGAGCGCAGCTGTGGGCCACACGCACAGCCATCCGCCCCCCCGCGCATGTCGTGCTGCGCCGACCCGAGATGGTCGCGGGCGCGGGCCCCAACGTCGCTGCCACCGCTGCCGTTGATCCCGCGAACGACCGGGCGATCGCAGCTTGGCTGACCCTCACGGCCCCCAAGCGCGTCGCTTGTACATACTCCGTGGACACAAGAGGTAGTAGTCCATCAGCGTGTGCACGAGG
>CALAQT010000475.1 GCA_937888775.1 uncultured Actinomycetes bacterium
GGACGTTTCCGCGCCCCCGCCCATCGGGGGCGCGGTCTCTACTGCACGCTCTGGGCTAGTTCAATTGCGTCGCACAGCCGGTGTCCGGGCTGGCTCAGTCTAGCCCTCGCGATCACACAACAGGGCCCGCGTCGCACAGTTCTACCCACAACCTGCGTGATCACCGTCTCCGACAACGGGAATCACTACTCAATCCTCCCAATCACTCCGCCAGGCGCGCTGACCGGGCTCAACCTGTCGGGAGACACGCTTACCTGGCTTCACTCGGGCGGTGCAAGGCTTGGTCGCAGGACGGGTCGGTGCCGTGGCGGACCAGCGCGAGGTAACATAGTCCTAACGCCGTTACCTCCCGCCACGATCCTGCAGAAGGCACACATTCGGGTGCCATGACCCGATCAGGTGTCAAGCTCAGCCACGAGACTTGGGAGCTGCCGGCGGCTTCAATCTAACCGGAAACGACGGTGCGATCTGTACGTATCCCCACGACACTGACACAGGGTCAGCTACGCGCCGGCCACCTCAGAAACCCGCGTTCTCGGGCTACGTCGGCAAGCTTCGTCCGGAGGACCGCGCCAACTGGGAAGCGCTATTTCGCGGCTACAACGACTTCTACGAGCGCACGCTCCCGTCCGAGATGTACGACCGCGGCGTGGACAGCGTTTCAGGAGGACACCCGGATGCACGCCCTCGGCGCGAAGCTCGATGGGAGGCTGGTGGGCATCACACACTTCGACGGGTCCGATCGGTGCGGGTCGGTCATGGTTGGCGCCTCACGGTGCGGCCAGTGGTGCGAAGTGGCGCTGCATGGTTGGCGCCTCACGGTGCGGCCAGTGGTGCGAAGTGGCGCTGGAGCTCGTTCGCGTATGAGCGACCGATCGAGCGGCTGTGCTCGGCGAGCCATTCACTGAATGCAATCCGCCCGAGCGGTGTTTGGTGGGAGACGAGCAGCCCGGAGGTCAGTCCGCTGATCTCGTCTGGGGTGAGGACGACATCGCGCACCAGGAGGCCGAGCGCGCGCGACACGACTGCCATAGCGAGCGGCGGCAGATGCAGGATCGGGGAGCGTCTTCCGACGGCGCGACGGATGGTTTGGACGAGCTCGTCGAATGACATCGTCTCCGGTCCTGCGGCGTCCACGATGACGTCACGGTCGGCGTCGGCGGCCTGCTCGCAGATCCGCGCAAGGTCATCGATATGAACTGGCTGGACCGGGTAGCGGCCGCTTCCCGGGAGCGCGAAGATCGGCATGCGTCGCAAGATCCACGCGATGTTGTTGGCCAGGACGTCGCGGTCACCGAAGATCCAGGTCGGCCTGACGATCGAATACGGAATGCCGACTTCAGCTAAAGCCCGTTCGACGTGCGCCTTGCCTCGGTAGTACGGGAGCGTTGACTCAACCGATGGGTTCGCGATGCTGAGGTGAACGACACGTGCCACCCCGGCGCGCTGCGCCGCGTGGAAGAGCATCCGCGAGTTTGCGATCGCGTTGGCGAACGTCGTTGCGCCGCGGTCGAAGCGGACCCAGTAGGTGTTGTAGAGCGTGTTCACTCCCTCAAGGCTGCGGGCGAGCGCCACGGGATCGTCGAAGCGATACGGACACGCCGCCACTCGTTCTTGCAGCGGATGTCCGCGGTCCGGGTGAAACGTGAGGGTCCTGAGGTCTCGTCCCGAGTCGAGCAGCCGCTCGGCGATGCGAGACCCCGAGTAGCTGAACGCGCCCGTGACCAGGTCCAACCCCGTGTCTTGGCTCATCATCGCTCCTGTGATCTTTGAGAAGCCAACAGCACGGCGGCGAGCGGCGCGTTGCGCACACCGAGATCGAGCAGCGACTCGGCCCGGGCATGGTTGCCTTCGAGGTGGCCGAGCATGTCGATGCCGAGATACAGCGCGATGATCGCGAACGCCACATCCCGTGGTGGGACCATCGACTCGAACAGCGATCCGGCAAGGAGCTCTCGAAGCTTGCGCTCGACCATGTCGATCCACGGCTGCAGACGGGCGACCACTTCGCCGCCCAGCGCGGCATTTGAGACGCCGCCGGCGACCATCTCGCCTAGCACGGTGACGTAGCCGTTCTCGAGATCCTCGGCGTAGATCCGACGGGCGAGACTCGCCAGCTCAGAGACAGTCCGCGCCTGCTCAAACGCGGATGCATAAGCTCGCATCCGGCGAGCGCTGACGAGGTCGAGCGTGGCCAACAGAAGCTGCTCGAGGCTGCCGAAGTGGTAGAAGATCAGCGCTTGGTTGAAGCTCCCGGCGCGCGCTATCGCGCGTGCACTGGAACCGGCGAAGCCCTTTGCCTTTAACGTCTCAAGCGCAGCCTCGGCGAGCTTGAGCTTCGTGCCGCTGAGCGCCTCCTTCGCATCCCCGTCCGTACGACTGGCTGGCTCCATGAACCACAATTTTAGCAACCGCTCAAAGCGCTCGCTCAATGTCCGATGAGTGTTCTCCGCCCATTCGATCCCGGGCGTACGAGCTGCGCGCGCCAGCCCACGCCGCAGTCGCCTAATGGCGGTCGCGCGAAAGCCGCCGGCGGCTCATGCCGCCAAGCCTGAGCCCTGAAGGCTCAGTCGCTTGCTGCCGATCTGCGACGAATCGCGAACAGCGGGGCGCCGCACTCAGGGCAGTAACCCTCCCAGCCAGGCCGACCGTTGGCGAGGATGATCTCCCGCGCGTCGGCGATGGTGACCTTCTCGCCGCAGACGCATCGGCCCTGCGGTCCGGGATCCCGCGGCTCAGAGGTCGGATCAACCACGCCGAGAGCATATTCGCCACGCGAAGGTAGGACGATGAGCGCCGGGGCAAGCCCGGCGCCCATCCGCCCAGCGCGCCGGCCGTGGCCGGCGCGCTGGGGCGGTCGGTGTGGTGTCTCAGCTCTTTGTCAGAGGCCAGACGGGGAGCACGGCCCGGCCATAGGAAATCTCGCAGAGGTTCGCCAAGGCCATGTAGAAGACGCAGGCAGCGGCCCCGAGGCCGAAGTAGCCACCCCAGTGGATCATGGTGGTGTTAGCGCCGTAGTGTCCCGCGCCGAGGAAGAAGACCGTCAGCACGGCAAGCGCCAGCGTCAGGACGACGACGGCGGTCGTGCGCAACGAGGCGGCCAACATCACGACGGCGAAGATGCCGAAGGCGTACAGGAACAGGCCCAGTGCATGCCCCGCCTGCAGCGGCGGTACGCCCTTCAGGAACCATTGCGCGATCGCAAACAGCGATAGGTAGAAGCCGCCGAAGCCAGCAAACATCACACCCGCGAACGTGTTGCCGGTCCGCAACTGGATGATGCCCGCAATCAGCTCGATGATTCCGCCGAACATCAGCGCGACGCCGAACACGACGGGCGTCACCCCGGCGTTGACCGCGTTGGCGTTGACCATGCTGAGCATGAACGTGGTGACCCCGAGCGTCATTAGCCCCAGCGGCGCCGCGTCGCCCCAGTCGAGAGTCGTTGCGCGCGCTGACGCGCCGTCGAGCTCAGGAATCACCTTGCGCGCTGGCGCGCGATCGAGCTCGGCCTGCTGATGGCCCGATCGTCCATTGACGGACGGGGCCGGTGGTGTAGAGACGGTTGCCATGATGCAATCCTCCTCTGGGTACGTCGAGAGCCTCAGCGCACCCTTCTCGTGACGAGCATGGCTCCAGCGAACACCGACACACGCAACGCCTCACCATCAAGCAAACAAGAAGCGCGCTTTGACATGCTCGTCACTTAGTTTGTAGTCCCTGGTCATGCGGATCAACTCTGAAGATCCTCCCCTAGGGGCGTCCTGACATCGGTGTGAGCCCGCAGCGTGGCATCGGTGTGAGCACGGTTTCTTGGTGCACGAACCCCGCAACCCTCCTCACGCCGCCAGGCCCGCGATGAGGAACTGGGTCGGTTCGCGGCGTGGCGCCGCGCGATACCTCATCCTTCGGTAGTTGTTCGGTCAGGTTGCGGGGATCCTCGGATGCACGGCGCCGCCTGGTGGCGGATGATGGGGCTACCAGCCTCCGGCGAGCCCAGATGCGGGTCGTGTACCCAACGTGTTGTAGTCCACCGGGCTGAGAATGCCGAGAACGGTGCCGGGTAATGTGACCAAGAGGAGGTAGCAATGCCAACCAACCTCGCACAGCTTCTAACCGAGACAGCCTCCAAGCACGGCGATCGGCCAGCGCTCAAGCTTGACGACAACGTCGTCACCTACGAGAGTCTCAACGAGGGCGCCGCGCGGGTGGCCGGCCTTCTGAAAGAAAGAGGCCTTCAGCCGGGTGACCGCGTCGGGATCATGCTTCCCAACGTGCCGTACTTCGGGATGGTCTACTACGGCGTGTTGCGTGCCGGCGGCGTCGTGGTGCCGATGAACGTGCTGCTCAAGGAGCGGGAGGTGAGCTTCTATCTCTCAGACTCCGGCGCTAAGCAGCTGTTCGCGTGGCACGACTTCGCCGCGGCCGCCGAGGAGGGCGCCAAGCAATCTGGGACTGAAGTGATCATCGTCAACCCCGGAGAGTTCGAGCAGCTGCTGGCCGGCGCGCCGCGCGAACCCGACGACGTCGAGCGCGACCTCGCCGACACGGCGGTGATCCTCTACACCTCCGGCACCACGGGCACGCCCAAGGGCGCCGAGCTGACGCACTTCAACATGCTCGAGAACTGCCGCCACGGTGGCACCGAGCTCGTGCACGTCTCTGAACAGGACGTGATCTTTGGCGCGCTGCCGTTGTTTCACTCCTTCGGGCAGACCTGCTGCCTGAACACCGGGGTGCGGGCCGGCGCATGCCTGACGATGATCCCACGATTTGAGCCCGGCAAGGCGATGGAGATCATCCAGCGCGACAAGGTCACGCTGTTTGACGGCGTGCCGACGATGTACCACGCGATGCTCAATTATCCGGAGCGCGAGCGCTACGATGTGTCGTGCTTGCACACCTGCGTCTCTGGTGGCTCAGCGATGCCGGTGGAAGTCATGCGCGGCTTCGAAGCGGCGTTCGGCTGTGTCATCCTGGAGGGGTATGGCCTCTCCGAGAGCTCGCCGGTGGCGTCGTTTAACCATCCCGGGCGCGAGCGCAAGCCCGGCTCGATCGGGACCCCGATCCGGGGCGTCGAGATGAAGGTCGTTGACGACGAGGGCAACATGCTGCCCACCCGCGAGGTCGGCGAGATCGCGATCCGCGGCCATAACGTGATGAAGGGCTATTGGGGCCGTCCGGACGCGACCGCCGAGGTGCTCAAGGACGGTTGGTTGCTGACCGGTGACCTGGCGTGGATGGACGAGGACGGCTACTTCTTCATCGTCGATCGCAAGAAGGAGATGATCATCCGGGGTGGTTATAACGTCTATCCGCGCGAGATCGAGGAAGTGCTCTACGAGCACCCCGCGGTGCTCGAGGCCGCGGTGATCGGCGTTCCCGACGAGGCATTGGGCGAGGAAGTCGGCGCGGCGGTAGTCCTGCGGTCCGGGAAAGACGCCGATAGCGACGACATCCGTGAGTTCGTCAAAGACCGGGTAGCCGCGTACAAGTACCCGCGGCAGATCTGGTTCATCGACGAGCTACCCAAGGGCTCGACCGGCAAGATTCTCAAGCGCGAGATCTCCGTGCCCCACTCCGCAGCCCGGTAACGCAATCTGCGAGCGGCGTGTAGCCGAGGCGGGGGCGCCTACCCGCCGTTCGCGACCAGCGTGCGGTGCTCCGCCTGCCTAGCCGTGCGCGGCGGGACCTTTCCGATCCTGTCGAGCCTGGGTACCGAGGTCAACGCGCGACTACGCAGCGCTAGCGGTAGTCACCCCGGTGTGCAGGGATGGTGGGCTCGGTCAAGATGGGTGTATGGACGAGAGCGGCGGGTCGGTGAATGGTGG
>CALAQT010000476.1 GCA_937888775.1 uncultured Actinomycetes bacterium
GGGTCGGCTGGCAACGCCGAGCCGACCCAGTCGCGCGACGTTCTAGCGCTTGATCATCAGGCCGGCGCTGGCCGAGATGGTTGGCGACGGCCGTCCATGGACGGTGCTGATGATCTCGCTGCTGTCGATGCCTTGGAGGTAGATGCTTGTGATGCCAAGGTGGGCGTGTCCGAGCTGGCGCTGGATCACCACCAGCGGGACGCCCTCGTGCGCCATCTCGACCGCATGAGCGTGCCGCAGCTGATGCGGCGCGAAGCGACGCCGTACGCCCGCCGCAGCGGCGGCATGGTGCAGCTGTTTGCGCGCGGCCGACGCCTCCCAGCGGCGGCCTGCGGTCGGTCTGTGGACCACACACAGCAGCGCCCCGATTGGGAGCTCGCGGCGGATCTCGAGCCACGGGTCGAGCTGCTCCCAGGCCCAGCGGTCCATCCCGACCTCGCGACGCTTGCCGCCTTTGCTACGCCGGACGAGCACCGCGCCGCGAGAGCGATCTAGATCACCCTCTTGCAGTGACAGCGCTTCGCTGATCCGCAGCCCAGCGCGCCAGAGCAGCACGATCAAAGCGCGGAGTCGATGGCCCCAGGCGCGGTCACCGATCGTGCGCATCACCGCGACGATCTCCTCGACCGTCGGCGGATCGGCCGGGTACTCCTCGCCCTTGTTACGTGGCGGCCGGCCTCGGTGATAGCCAGGCAGGGTCGCAGGCGAGCGGCGGTGGCCCGCGGCGTCCAACAGCACGGATTCCATTCGAATCCTCCCTAGGTGGGTGTTGACGATGTGCTGCTATTCGAACGCAATGGGCCTCGCGACAGGGGACCGACAGTCGGCGATCCAATGCGCGCTCCTGGAGTCCGCGCGGAGGAGGGAAGTTGCCCGCGACGACGTCAGGCCTGGTGTGTCATCGCAGCAGGAGAGTTGAAACTCGACGCAGGGACCGCTCCGTTGTCCTCAGATCTCGGCGCGCTAAACACGAGTTCTGGGTGGCCCGGGGTCAACCCGGATGTCGTTGCGCCTGCTGTCGGCGAGCCACCACGAGCCCAGCGTTCCAGCCTGGGGCCCGACCACGGTCTGGCGGCTGTATCGAGTCCGCATCCAGGCCGGTGCAAGCGATCAGCCACGAGGTCACCGAGTTGGAGTTCCACATCTCGCCGGCAGCTAACTCGTCCCGACCCCAAACTGGCGTTGGGAGGGAGGGCACCAAGTCAAGCAATCGGCGTGCACGCTCTGGATCATCCGTCAGGCGCCGCGGGCTGTCGACCGCCTCGCTGACGTCCGGGATGGCACCATCGCGCCAGCGACGCACCTCGTAACGGAAGATCCGAAAGCGCCCTGCCCAGCGCGCGCCAACCGCGCCACCGGCGGCGACGCCACGCCACGCTCCGTCGCCGTCGGGGACGGGCGCCTGTTCGATCACGTAGCGTCCCTCCGGGACGCGCACCTCGAGCGCGGAGTGGTAGAGATCGCACGCGGGCCGATGCTCGAGCCGTGACACGACCGCTTCGAACACGCGACCGTTCAGACGTACAGAATGGCCACCCGCCCCCAGCGGCAGCCAGTACAGGTCGATGCCATTTATGGGCTGCGGGGAGCTCACACCAAGTGGCCCTACGGGTCACGCCGCTTCTTGAGGCGGAGCCGGTCGGGACTCGGCTGCTTGAGCTCGTTCGTCGTCATCAGCGCGAAGGTTCGCACTGAACGCACCGACGGTAGGCTCAACCAATGCTGCTCGACAGTCTGATGCCCGAGTTCGACGCGACCCGGATTGAGCATCGGGTGATCGAGGGACGGCCGGCCGATGTTTACGAGGTCGCCATTCACGTCGACTTCCTCGACGCTATGCGTCGCAGCCCGATCGTTCGCGGGCTGTTCGCGCTGCGCGCCGCTGCGGAGCGTGTGGCCGCGACGTCCCGGCGATCGCAGGTGGTGCGCCCGCCCGAGCCCGCCGCGTTGCGTCTCGTCGAGATGCCCGAGCACGGAGACTGGGTTCGGCTAGCCGAGGATCCGCCGAACGAGTTCGCGTTTGGGGTGATCGGGCGTTTCTGGTCCGGAGCGACCGCATTTGAGAAGATTGACTCCTCCGCGTTCAGATCGTTTGACAGTCCGGGTTACGCCAAGATCGCCGCCAGTCTCTCGCTCCGCCCCTATGGGGATCAACGAACACTGCTGAGCTACGAGGCGCGCACCCAGGCGACCGACGAGACCGCCCGACGGGCGTTCCTGCGGTACTGGACCCTCGTGTCGCCGGGCGTCGGAGTCGTAATGCGCTCGCTGCTCGCTCTCATAGCGCAAGAAGCGCACCGCTCGGGATAGTTCCAGGCCTTGGCCCATCCGTGATGACGGACCCAGGATCAGCGCGGCGTTTCCAACCCGCGTCGCTCGCCGACCTCGACGAACCGGTACGACGCTACCTCACCCACGCGATCCGCGACGACGCTCCGCTCGCCACCGGGATCCGCCTGACCATGTCGGGGCGCATCAAGGTCGGTCCTGTCTGGCTGGGATTCACCGCACAGCAAGAGTTCGACGGTCACGAGTTCGCCTGGCGGGCACGCGCCGGCTGGGGGCCGTTCAAGCCGCTGTTCGTCGTCGACCAGTACAGAGCGGGCGCCGGCAGCATCGACGGCCGGCTCTTCGGCCGCCTCTCGTTCTTGCACGCCGACGATGAGAACACGACGCGTGCGGCCGCCGCCCGTGGTGCAGTAGAAAGCATCTGGGTGCCGGCCTCGCTGCTGCCTGACCGCGGGGTGACGTGGCGAGCCGAGAACCGCAATCTTCTCGTGGCCGGCTTCGAGGTGCCCCCGGAGCGACCCGAAGTGCGTCTAACTGTTGACCACACGGGAGCCGTGCTCAGCGTCAGCGTGATGCGCTGGGGCAACGTGGACCAGAACGACTACGGCTACATTCCGTTCGGCGGGAACGTCACGGCGGAACGCCGCTTCGGCGACCTGGTGCTGCCGGCCCGGGTGAGCGTCGGCTGGTGGTTCGGCACCGCGCGCTTCGCGCCATTCTTCGAGGCCGAGATACTTGACGCTGTGCCCGTCGACCGACCCTCAGGCACGATCTAGACCCCCCAGACCGACCGAGCGGCGCTCGAAGCCGGGCCACGAGAAGAGCAGGGAGCCACACCCGGTTTCGAGTCCGCGAAGGTGTGTAGCCGACGATCGTGCCACACCTGCTCCTCGCCAAACCCGCGTCGCGCGTCGGCGCTCGGCGCGAGGCGGAACGCGAGCGCCCTCGTGTCCGCGCAAG
>CALAQT010000477.1 GCA_937888775.1 uncultured Actinomycetes bacterium
TCCCACCATCACTGGACCGTGACTTTCTCACGGGTTTGCGCGACAGCCTCGCGGCGAAGGAGCCATCTCCCTCACGCGGCACTACCACCGCGCGATTGTGATCAGGCACGGAGTGCGGGCCTCAGGCGCTGTGTGCCCCCCGTGGCTGCAGCTTCAGCAGGGATGCGCGAGTTCGTTGCAAACCAGGGCGAGCCGGCGTTCCCGACGCGCAACGGGACGCGCCATCACCCGGACAACATCCGTGCGCGCATTCTCGCGCCGATCCGTGGGCGGGCAAACGAGCAGCTGGAGGCCGAGGATCTGTTGCCCATCGGCCACATGACGCCGCACACGCTGCGGCGCACGTTTGCCTCGATGCTCGCCGTGTGCGATGTGCCCCCGCGCCGGGCGATGTACCTGATGGGTCACACCGACCCGACGCTCACGCTCGCCGTCTACCAGCAGGTCCTCGACATGGGCAAGGGCGCCGTCGAGATCCTCGAGCAGACACTCGGGTGCACGCTCGCCGAGGCTCGCGCGATCTACAACGGCGAAGCGCGAGCCGCCGAAGTCGGCGAAACGACTTGAGCAGTCGAACCCGACCGGGAGGGACGTCGGCACACGAGAGGGCTTGCCGTCGGGGGGGTTTCCGGAACAATCCGAACAGACACTGATCGACGCATAGCAGCGGCGCTCATCGGGGGCACAAGGCGCCAGCAAGGGGCGCGCGGGAGCCACGGGTTTCCGGAACCAATCCGGAACCAAGCGCTGGAAATGCCTGCCTGGCTCGTCCCGAATGGGTGATCGGGCAACAAAAAACCCCGGATTACCGGGCTTTTGTGAGAGCGGCTGAAGGGACTCGAACCCTCGACCTTCTGCATGGCAAGCGGTCCGGACGAGGCCAGGTTCAGTGTCTACGGGAAATCCCCTTATGGGACGGGGCCTTTTTCTATGGTTGGTGAGGGTGGGTTTGGTACCCGGAGTGGTACCGCACTAAAGCAGTTGACATTCCAGACGTCCCGGGCAGGGCCTATGCTGGGCCTCGAGGTTCATGTCAAGGCCGCCCACCGTCCACTTGCTCCCGCCGGTCGATCGGGCTGGCGGTCCCGTGTATCTCGTCAAGTGGCGCGAGCCCGGCGGGGCGCAGGTCAAGAAGCGTGTCGGGGCGGCATGGGTCGAGCGCGGCGAGGTTCCGCCAGGGCATCGGCGAGCGACGCGGCATCCGGGGTGGATCAAGCGTCGAGGGCGCGCGCTAGAGGGCTACTTCACCGAGGACTCGGCGATCGCGAGCGCGCAGGCGGTGATCCAGCGGGCCCGCGACGCACGTGCACGCAAGGCCGTCGCTCCTGACCCGGCTCTTGTTGTGACTTTTGACGAGGTCGCGTCGGCCTGGCTCGAGCACCGGCGCACGGTCGGCGGCTGCAAGCGGACGACGATGATCGGCTACGCCGCGATGCTGCGGAAGCCAGGCGACGCGGCGCGCAAACGCGGACGAGCACCTGCGGCTCGCATCATGTCCGCATTCGGCGGACGGACCGCGGCGTCGATCACGAAGCGGGAGGTGTCTCGGTGGCTCTCGGAGCTCGACCGTGATCCGGCGCTGTCGGCACGTGCCGTGAACCTGCACCGCTCGGTGATGCACTCAGTGTTCGCGTTCGGCTGCCGCGACGACACCTACGGCCTGCCGGAAAACCCGGTTGCCGGCACGGAGAAGCGCCGCGAGCCTGATCCTGCTGAGATCGTCACGTACACGCCGTCGGAGGTGTTGGCGATCGCAGACGCGGCCCGCCGCGGCGTGCACCGTGAGCTGATTCGGATACAGGTGGGGGAGGGGGAGCAGGAGGTGCGCCGCCTCGAGGACGACCAGGACGCGTGCCTCATCGTCGTGGCGGCGTTCTGCGGACTGCGGATGGGCGAGCTGCTCGCTCTGCGCTGGCGGCACGTCGTCTGGCACGCGCAGCGGCTGCACATCCAGCGCGCGTACGCGCTCGGGCAGGAGGACAGTCCGAAGGGACGCCGTGGACGGACGGTCCCGCTGGCCGATCAGCCGGCGCAGGCGCTCGCGCAGCTGTCGCAGCGCCCGATGTTCACGCGGAACTCGGACCTCGTGTTCTGCTCGCGCACCGGGGAGCATCTCGACGGATCGGCGCTTCGTCGCCGCTTCAAGGCCGCACGCGACGCGGCGATCGCGCAGAGCCAGGACATGCCGGCCCTCCGGTTCCATGATCTGAGGCATACGTTCGGGACGCTCGCGGCGCAGGGCTTCGACCTTGTCAACGTGCAGGCGATGATGGGCCACGCGGACTCCCGGACGACCGCTCGGTACCTGCACGCGCGGCCGGCGGCGGAGGACGCGGCGAAGCTGTCGCAGATCTTCGCCAAGGATTTCTCGAGCGCCGTGCCGACCGACCTGTCGGTGCTCGGATGACCTCGCGGTGGCGCCGTGCCATCGGGGCGTCCCCGTCGGTCTGCCGACTGTGTGTTGGCAGTTCACAACACCTCCTGTAGAGTGCGTGCCAAACATCCAAAGAAGCAAGTCGAGGCGGCGCTAAAGCGAGCCGAGAGCCAGGGCTTCCGCGTTGAGACGGGTCGCGGTCATTGGGGAGTGATCTACTGCCCGGCCAGCGCGGAGGGCAAATGTCCGCCCTTCTCGGTCAACGGCTCGCCCTCAAGCGCCGACAACGAAGCCAAGCGCGTCGATCGTTTCGTCGCGCGGTGCGAGCACAAGAAGCCATGAACGACTACACCTTCACACTGCGATTCCTGAACCCGGGCGATGACCTCGACTCGTTGTCGGTCCGCCTCTACCAGCGGCTCGACGACGCTTCGCTGATGGGCCCGGATGCGGACGGCTCGTTTCTGCTCGAGTTCGACCGTCGGGCGCCCAGCCTTCCGGACGCGCTCACCGCCGGCCTTGAGGAACTCGGCCAAGCGCTCCCGGACGCGCAGATACTCCGCGTCGAAGAGGACGACCTGGCCACGATGGCTGACGTCGCCAAGCGCGCGGGCCGCACGCCCGAGAGTGTGCGGCTGTTGGTCAACGGCAAGCGCGGACCGGGCGGGTTTCCTCCCGCTGCCGGACGTCTCGACGCGCGCACCAAGGTCTGGCGCTGGTCGGACGTCGCCGAGTGGTTTGCTGAGAAGCTCGGAAAGCCGCTACCCGACACGGCCGACAGCGCTTTCCTCCAGGCGTTCAACGATGCCCTGGAGATCAGCCGCCTCGCGGGCAAGCTCGGCGAGTCAGAGCGCAAGGCCGTGGCGCAAGCGCTGCGGGCGGACGTGGTCCTTGCCTGACGTGCGGTGGCGGATCGGTGAAGCCACCAGGCGATGATCGAGCCGCCGCTGCTGCATCGCCGTGCAAGAGCAGCAGTACGATCGGCTGAGGTCGACAGTTCCCAGTTCGTTCCTATGCAGAACTGTCGCTGGCCGGTCTGGGCAGGCGCGAGGCTGCCGCTGCTTCGTGGAAGCGGCCGTCAGGACCAACAGCTCGTCGTGCGGTTCCCGTGGCTGCTTGAGCGCCGAAGGAGACGTCTCGCTCGCCGGCAGGTGACGGCTGCTTCTGGGCGGGAGCGAAAGCGCGTCACCGCGGGACGTCGCCGAACTACCGACGAGCGCTTTCTGGGAAAAGGGTCCTCCATCTCAGTGCAGTAGATTCGGGGGATGTCTCGTGGATCTCCGAGGGTTGGGATCGAGTATCCGGGCTCGTACGCTGACGTTCGAGCGTGGTTCCCTAGCGATGTGGCGTGCTTGGACTATCTGGACTGGTTGCGGTGGCCGGATGGGTTCTGCTGCCCGGTGTGCCGCGGGAGGAAGGCGTGGAAGCTCCCGGACGGTCGGTGGTCATGCGGCGTGTGCGGTCGTCGTGTTTCGGCGACGGCGGGGACGATCTTCCACGGGACGCGGACGCCGTTGACGATCTGGTTCGCCGCGGCGTGGCAGATGACCAGTCAGAAGCATGGGATCTCAGCGCTTGGGCTCAAGCGGACGCTCGGGATCGGCTCCGAGCAGACGGCGTGGGCGATGCTGCATCGCTACCGCAGCGCGATGGTGCGCCCCGGCCGCGAGCGGCTGAACGGGATCGTGGAAGTTGACGAGACGTTCCTCGGCGGGCCCGAGCCCGGGGTCCGCGGGCGCGGCGCTCAAGGGAAGGTAATGGTCGAGGTGGCGGTCGAGCAGGACGGTCGTGCGCTCGGCCGCTGTCGGCTACAGGTGATCCCCGATGTCGCCGGCCCGACGCTGCGGGCGTTCATGCTCGACCACGTCGAGCCTGGCTCGATCGTGATCACCGACGGGCTCGCGAGCTACCGGCCGGCCTGCGGCGACTACTACACGCATCAGCCCGAGCCGATCGGTCCGTCGGGCCAGCAGGCGCACGAGCTCCTCCCGGGCGTGCACCGCGTCGCGTCGCTGGTCCAGCGCTGGCTGCTGGGCACTCATCAGGGCGGCGTCAAGCCCGGCCACATGCAGGCATACCTGGACGAGTTCACGTTTCGCTTCAACCGCCGGCGCTCACGCGCGAGAGGCATGCTCTTCTACCGGCTGCTCGAGCAAGCCGTGCAAGCCCCTCCACGCACATACCGCTCGCTGGTGGTCGACCCCGGCTCAGGACGCCGGAACCCGTCGCCCCCGCCGCCCGACAAGCGCGTGCGCCCGGCCAGCCTGGACGGAGATCCCGTCGATCGACCGTGGCATCAGACCCAGCGGCCAGGAAGCACTTGATGACTGCCCGGCGTCACTGCACTGAGATGGAGGACCCTTTTCTGGGAACTGGCTATCCCCTTCCGTCCCCCTCGCGCTCTAGCTTCTGGTTGTGGCCGCGCCCGATCAGCCCCCGCGTCCGGGGATCGACTATCCGCGCAACTGGCATGAGCTGCTGGCCTGGTTCCCCGACGACGCTGCGTGCCTGCGGTATCTGGAGCGGCTGCGCTGGGGCCAAGGGTTCACGTGTCGGTTCTGCGGCGTTGTCGATGGTGGCTGGTGGCAGATGCGCGACGGGTTGCGCCGCTGCGCGGCGTGTCGATCGGAGACCTCGGTCACGGCGGGCACGATCTTCGCCGGCACCCGCACGCCGCTGGTTAGCTGGTTCGCGGCGGTTTGGTACGTGGTCAACCAGAAGCAGGGTGTCTCCGCACTGGGGCTTCAGCGAGTGCTCGGGCTGGGCAGCTACGAGACAGCTTGGGCGTGGCTTCACAAGCTCCGTCGCGCGATGGTGCTGCCCGGCCGCGAGCTGCTCTCCGGCGCCGTCGAGGTCGACGAAACCTACGTCGGGGCGCGGCATGCAAGCGTCGGCGGCCGAAGCCCCGGCCACAAGGCGATCGTCGTGATCGCGGTCGAGGGCGACGAGGCCCCCGAACGGATACGGATGCAACGGATCCCGAATGTCAAGCGGGACACGCTCACCGAGTTCGTGCTCGACCACGTCGCCCGCGGCAGCGAAGTCCGCACCGACGCATGGACCGGCTATGACGACATCGGCCGCTACCGCTTCACGCACGTCGTGACCAACGTCTCGGCCACTGGCGACCCCGCACATGTCGCGCTCCCGCACGTACACCTCGTCGCCTCGTTACTCAAGCGATGGGTCCTCGGCACCCACCAGGGCGCGATCAGCCACGCCCAGCTGGACTACTACCTCGACGAGTTCACCTTCCGCTTCAACCGCCGCCGCGCACGACACCGCGGCCTGCTCTTCTATCGCCTCCTCGAGGGCGCCGTGGCAGCAGATCCACGGCCCTACAAGAAGCTGATCAGCAAACCGGCCGCCTGACCAGTCCCCACAGGGAATCGGGGGAGCGAAAGGGATACCCAGTTTCTGGGAAAGCACTCGTCCCCGCTGCCGCTCGCTGCTCAAGGGGCGCTCCGGACCTGTCCTGACGCTCGAGATCACGCGAATGCAGCAGCGAGCGCCACCGTCCCACCGCGGCAAAAGCAACAGTCGCGGAGCGTCGAGCGGTACGTCGTTGCGCAAGCGGTCGGCGCGCTGGAAAGCACCAAGTCCAACCGCGTGCCGTCGCGAATCTCGTGGCCGCATTCGGCGGCGCCTCACGCGGCCGCGCGAGATCGCCGCTGTAGCGGCGGAGCGGGCACGAAGAGCGGGACGCCGCCGAGCATCGGCGCGTGGCCGCTCTGCGCCAGGAGCGGTTAGCGACTCGCCGCGGACCCGATGATCCGATCACGCCTTTACCGGTCATGCCGGCGTGACTGCTGCTTCGCGCTGCGACCGACAACCCGCCGCTCGTTCCGGAGTGGTCGCTCAGGCGCTTGTAGCGTCCGAGTCGCTCGGCTTGCACAGAGCCGCTTGCCGAGGGAGGTCCGGGCAACGCAGTTCGACGTCGAGTCCGTCACCGGGATGCGCGCTTGTGGCGATTAGGAGGGCCGAGGTGCTGAGGGTCTGCCGGGCCTGCTCTCATCTCGGCGCGGGCATCCGATCCCTCGCTGTCCGGCGCTATGTTACCGGCATGCGACCCGCAGACTGGTTCGCGCTCGGCAGCCGGTCATGAGCTCGCCACCCGGGCGGATCGCGGTGCTGCCGGCGTGCGATTCCTGCCGGGGGCAAGGGGATGGCTGACGCCCCTGCACCCTGGCGCAATCCGGTCTACGTCGCGGCGACGATCGTCCAGGCGCTCGGGCGGCGCCGCTGGCGGCCGGAGCTCGCTTATGGGGCGGGCGACCTGCGGCGGCACCTGATCCCGACGGCAGCCGAGCGCGAGCGTCGGGCCCGCCGAACGCTGCCCTACCTCGGGATCACGACGCTGATGCTGGATGAGGCCCGCGACTTGCGCGAGTGGATCGAGTTCCACCGGCTCCAGGGCGTCGAGCGCTTCTACCTGTATGACAACGGCAGCACCGACGACACCGAAGAGGTGGTCAGGCCCTACGTCGAGGAGGGCATTGCGGAGCTCGTCCCCTGGCCGCATGCGGGTGCCCAGCGCCTGGACGATCGTCGGCGAGCCCGAGGACCGCCGCGAGGCGCGCCACGCGGCCCACGTCGCCGCCGCCGACGGCGGGTAGAAGAAAAGGTCACCGACCAGCGGTGACCCGGAGGCCAACGGAACACCTGCCAGCACCCATACAGCAGCAACCACGATCCCATCTCCCCCGCCATGCCCACCCACCGCGGACGCGCTGAAACCGCGGCCGACCGATCCCTCGCGCGACCAGCTCGTGATCGCATCTCGTCAAACCCAAGCTGCTGTGGATCAGTCGACATGACCACTATGTCGACTGATCCGCAAATGCCGGCAGAGCGCGACAGGCCGCGGCCGCACTTCGGGTTCTTCGGGCCGTTCGTAGGTGTTCGCCCGCAGCGGATTGACTGCGGCAACGCGATGACTGCTCCATCCTGACCGGGATCTCACCCCGGGCTAACCCTGGGCTAACCCTGGGCTAACCCGCGCGGCGCAGCAACCCCAAGACCTCATCGGCGTCAGCGGTGGCGATGGCGGCGGCCCCGTCCTCGATCCCGAAGGTAAACACGAGCTGGGAGTCACGCCGCGCCAAGCCCGCGCAGAACTCGATCTGGGGAGCCAGGAAATGAAACGGCGGGGTGATGCCGACCAGCTCGAAGCTCTCGTCGAGCTGGACGAATCGATGGCGATAGACACGAGGTCCCGCCGGAGCGTCCGGCTCGTGGACCACGAACAGCAACCCGCCGCTCACCGGGACGCCCTGGGAGCCACCGCGCAGCGGCCGCGCATCGTCGATTCCCGGGCGGCGGGACGCCTCCGACACGGCCCCGTTTAGCGGATCGATTGCGAGGACGACCGTCGGCGCGCAGCTGTAGAGGACGTGCAGCCGGCCGTCGACCGTGAACGGCATCCAGTTCTTCTCGTGACGCCGGGGCGTCGGGCCGCGCAGAATCTTCAGGTCGGTGACCTGGGGGCCATCGAACGAGAGCAGCGCCATGTCGCAGCGGCCCACCGGGTTACGGTCGAGCACAGTGGCGGTTGCCTTCCAGTCCTGTCCCACCCGGAACAGGCGGCAGTCCTCATAGCCGCGAACCCGAACAGGAACCGCCGCAGGCCCCGGAGCCCGGTCGACGATCCGAGCGACGGAGACCGGCATGAGGTTCCGGTCCAGAGCGACCCAGTGGTTGATCGTGTGGATGGCATCGTCGTCTGTCAGGTACTCGTACCGACCATCGGAGATGCGGTAGTTCGCGCTGCGTAGGACAACCCGGAAGCCGTCCCCCTCGGCGGCGATGCTCGGGTTGAAGACCGGCCAGCCAGGGGACACGTCCACCTCCAGCGACCGGGCGTCGAAGCTCGGACAGAGCTCGCCAAGGAGAGGAACCGTCCGAGCCTCACGTCGCCGCGGGACCACGGGTGCACTCGGCGCTGACGAAACGGCGCCCTTCGAAACGCACGCGGCACGGTTGTCCCGGATGGCCGCTCGGATCGGCTGCGGCAGTTCGGCCGCCTCCAGCAGCTCATCGCTCAGCCGCAGGGCTAGGTCAACGTCCCCTGCCCAGTAGGAGGCCACCGCCAGCTCGAACCGGAGTCCCCACTCGTACACGTGCCGATGGACGAACAGCCGGTCGTCGGGAAGCCTTAGTTCCAACCCCATCCGAGCAGCCTCACAGGCATCGCCGTAGCGCCGCTGGTACCGGCGCAGACGGGCCAGTTCGTGCAGGGGCTCGGCCCGGGAAGGTCGCCGTCGCCACGCGTCGAGGAGCGCGCGGGCGGCTCCCTCCCCGTCCCATTCGGCCTCGAGCGCACCGGCCTGGAAGGCGGCATAGAACGCCTCCTCGTCGCCGCTGCTCATGCCGGCACGCTGCCGGTAGAGCTCGACGGCGCGGCGCCTGTCCCCCAGGTCACGACAGGTCTGAGCGAGGTAGAAGACAGCGCGGGCGTTGCCCGCATTGGATCGCAGCTCTTGCTCGAGGAGCCTGCGGTCCCGCTCGAGCTTGTCCGCCCGTGAGCTGCCGTCAGCGTGGTGGTCGATCACGAGCGACTCGAGGAGCTGGCGCGAGTAGGCCTCGTTGGCAGCCAGGAACTCATGGGTGGCGCCCTCGAAGCGCCACCGACGGTCGCGGCGCACCAAGCGCGGCACCGCGTAGTACGGCTCGCCACGGTGGGCGAGCATGTAGGCATCGCACGTGAGCGGCGGCAGCGGACCCCGCCAGTCCAGCGTCATGTCAGCGTCGAGCAGCAGCAGATAGCCGCTCCCGCCCTGCGCGAACTCCATCAGCTCCGTCCGGTTGTACCCGAAGTCCCGCCAGGGCCGCCGATGGAGCTCGCCCGGGATCTCGGCCAGAGCCTCGTGTACGACCTCGATCGTCGCATCGGTCGATCCCGTGTCGCAGATGACCCAGCTCTCGATCAGCGGACGCACCGACTCCAGGCAGCGGCCGATGACATCCGCCTCGTCGCGCACGATCATGCACAGGGTGACGGGGGTCCGCACCGCGGACGATCGGCGCTCGCTGAGGCCCGGAACGGCGGCGAGAGCGCCGGAGATGTCGAGGAGCCCGGCCGGGCTCACGGGTCGCCACCCGCTGCCCCAGCGATCCAGCACCTCACGGGCATAGGCCGCCGAGATCCAGTAGGCGCTTGGGTCCCCTAATCCCCCCGGGACCCAATCGCACACGTTGTGCCGAGCCGGCAGACGACCGCCCCAGCGAAGCTCGTCGAAGCGCCTTACGCTGTGCTCGAGCGAGCAGACCGGAGCCTCCCACGGCAGGTTGTCGAGGACGTCCGCCAAACGCTCCGAGACGTCGCCCGCGGAGAGCGCGTCGCCTTCGGCGACGATCACACCGGTCCGCGCCACCTCCGGAGTGGCCAGCGCTCGCTCGAGCGCCCGGACGTGACGCTCGAGCCGGCCGGCCGCCGTTGATGAGTTGCCACAGCCCCGGCCTGCGGTCAGACTGATGCGGTGGAGCGGCGGGAAGTCGATCCGCGCATTGTGTTCGACGGCCACCGCCCTTGCAGAGACTCACGCTCGTCACCTGCCTGTTCGATCTCGCTCACCGCGAGCCGACCTGCCGGTGGCCCAAGGTCCGGGACCTCCTGGATCACGGCGCGTTCGTCTTCGGGCTCGACTGCGACGTCGTCTTCTTCGTCGAGCCCGGCCTAGCCGGCGAGGTCGCCCAGCATCGTCGCCGCCGTGGCCTCCTGTCCCGGACCGCAGTCGTATCGATGCCCGTCGAGGGCCTGAGCGCCCACGGCCAGCTGGACGCGATCGTGGCCGCCCGCCGGCGTCACCCGCTAATGAACGACGAGACCGGTCAGGCTAGCCCGCTGCACACCGCTTTGGGGTGGGCCAAGCTCGAGCTGGTCCGCCGTGCGATCGAGGCCAATCTCTTCGGCGCGACCCATGTGGCCTGGATCGACTTGAACCTGGCGCAGAACGCGCGGACGGAGTACGTCGGAGAGGACGAGGTGTTCACGAGGATTCCGGAGCCGATGCGATTGCTGCTCAAGAAGCCTCTCACCGCGGCCGAGCTGAGCGACCGGCCCCACTACCTGAGCTACCTCTGGGGTCACGTCAGCTGCGCGTACATGAGCGCCGAAGTGCCGCGCTTCGCCGATGTCTGCGAGATCTTCGACCAGACGGCACGAGAGGCCGTCGAGCTCGGTTACGCGGCCACCGCCGACCAGATCCTGGCCGAGCTCGCCTGGCGCCAGCCCCAGCGCTTCGAGTTCCACTACGGCGACGAACGGGATGTGCTGGGCAACTTCCGCCGACCCCGGGGAGCCGCCGAGATCCTGCTGGCGCACCTCCGTCACTCTCGAAGTCCCATCGGCTGGGATCGCGCGCACGGCCGCCGGCTGGCCACCGCGATCCTCGGCTCCATCGGAGACGGTGTGCTCGACTGCACTCCCCCAGAGTCAGCAGTCCTGCTGGAGGAGTGCTTCCTGGCCATCTACTTCGCCGACTATCCGGACCAGACCACGGCGCGTGAGGTCGTGGATCTGTATATGCGCCGGGCCCAGATAGACCTCCGGTTCCGGGAGGCGTTCCTGGACAACGAGGTCCGCGTGCGAACCAACTTCTCGGTCCTGGGGAAGAACGCCATGGCGACCGAGCGAAATGCTTGCCTTTGACGCGACTGCTGCTCTAGTAGTGTCCTGAGCCGCGACCCAGGTGAAAGGAGCAGCCAGCCGATGCTCAATGCCGACCATCCCGTGGCGAGAACCGAGGATCTGCTGATCGAGGAGGTGGGAGGGGAGCTCCTCGTCTTCGATCTCCAGCGCGATACGGCCCACGCGTTGAACGAGCCCGCGACGAAGGTGTGGCGGCTGTGCGATGGATCACGCACCATGCCGGAGCTGGCCCGCGATTCGGGGCTGACCGAGGACGCGATCCGACTCGCCATCGTCGAGCTGGAGGAAAAGAGCCTGCTCGCGACCCCCGCCCCGGCCGGCGTTTCGCGGCGCAGGCTGCTGGAGACGGGCGTTCTCGCCGGTGCCGGGCTCGGGCTCGGCTATCCCGTCATACGCTCGATCGTCGCCCCCACCTCAGCCATGGCGAGCAGCACCCCCGGCCCCACAGGTCCGACGGGCGACTAGCGCTACATCTCTTCCAGGGGCTGTAGGTCGAACCAGTGGTAGCGGGGGAACCGCTCGACTACGCTTGGCAGCCTCGATTCGGTCAGGTGGGCGAGGTCGAAGCAGTTCCCGACACTGCGGATTGCACGGGTACCGTAGAGGATGTCCAGCACGGCGTGTCCGATGTCGTAGTTGCCAGGCGTGAACCGAGCGCTGACGCCGAAGCGCCGCAGCATCTCCATGTAGGCATCCGGGTGAAGGGACTTTCCCACGCCAGCGGGGCTGGACTGGAAATGGTGGAGCTCTTCGCTCTCGGTCGTGAGCAGGCCGCGGTGGTAGTAGATCTCCGCGCCGGCCCATTCGAGGCGCAGCCCGAGCTGGCAGTCCTCCAGGCCGGACGGGTCGCACAGCTCGTCGAACCCGTTCACCTCGAGGAGCAAGGCTCGCGGAAAGCCGCAGCTGGGGGTGAACAGATGGCCCCCGTAGACCCGGGTGGGACGCCCGTCCGGGGCCAGGTTCCAGCGGACGTCCTGGCCCGACCGGTGACGCGCCGCGGACACGAGGATGCCGTCCTCGACGACCATCGCCCAGCGCTTCTCGTACGCACCGGTGAGCACGCAGCCCCGCCTGGCCCCCCAGCAAGCTGCCTCGAGCCACGTCGGCGCCAGCACGCACGCGTCGTCGACGAGCGCGACGTAGGGTTGACGTGCGTAGAGCACGGCGGTGTTGCGGACGCTGGCGGCAGCGAACAGGTCCCTCGTCGTCAGCCGGAAGGCCCCGTTGTACTGGCACGGCTTTGGCGGGACATGACGGAACGCGAAGCGTACGCCGATGAGCTCCCTCAGCCTCTCGGTCCTCGCCGCGGAATGCAGCCCATCGACGAAGATCACCTCGACTTCGAGATCGTCGCGCAGGCGTTCGAGCTGCATCGCCAAGCTGTCGGCGAACCAATCGAAGCGCGGCTCGTCCCGGTGGGTGACATAGGCGATGCTGAGTCCCAGTGGAGCGGCCATCGGGAGAGTCAGCTCAGGTGCCGCTGAACCCGGCGTTCCGGGCGGTGAGCGTTGCGGGCAGGCCCGCGGTCGAGTTCTGCATCGATCCGGCGGCGTCCGACCCAGTGGGCGCATGGCTCCAGACCCACGACACGATCGACGAGCCCGTGATGCGCCTCTTCCTGCAGTTGGTGGCCCCGGGCGCGCGAGTGGTCGACCTGGGCGCCCATCTGGGCACGTTCTCGCTTCCCGCCGCGGGGCACGGGGCCGAGGTCCTCGCCGTGGATGCCTCGCCACAGCATGTTCGGCTGCTCCAGCTCGCCGCCGAACGCAACGGCTTCAAATCGTTGCAGGCCGTCAACGCCGCCATCGCCCACGACTCCGGCCATGTTCGCTTCATCGAGCAGTCGATTCACAGCACGATCTGGCAGCCCGAGGACGGGAAAATCACGACGATCTCCGTGCCCACCGCGACCGTGGACGGCCTCCTCGATCGACGGGGGTGGGACACCGTGGACGTGATCAAGATGGACATCGAGGGCGCTGAGGCGGCCGCGTTGCGCGGCATGCGCCGCCTGCTCGCTCGCCGGCAGCGCCCGGCGATCGTATTCGAGTGCAACGGCACCATGCTGCCGCGCCAGGCATCCTCCACACACGCTCTGAAGCAGACGATCGCCGCCCTGGGATACGAACTCCTCCTGATCGATCATCTCCGACCGGGTCGTCTCGTCGAGCAGAATCAGGAGAGCGTCCAGACGGAATGCGTTTGCGACTACCTGGCCGTCGCCGAGCGGCCGCCCGACCTTGAGCGGAGCTGGATTATCGAGCCGCCGTTCTGCAGAGAGCAGACCGTGAAGCGATTGCTGGACGTAGCGTTCGGGCCGCACGCGCCGTACCGCGATTACGCCATCCGCACAATGGCTCATGGGCCGGCCTGGCTACGCGATTGGCCGCCTCACTCCTAGCCGGCCTCCCGCTACCAGAGGGGAGCCATCCAGACCAAGCGGCGCCGCCGGAGCCCATCGACTGGCGGACTCGCGTGGGCACGGCTTGAGCCTCCGACCGCAGACGACTTCAGCGGTTATGGGAGCCTCCGTTTTTTGCCCTTCTCCCGCTACCCCAATTGGTGCGGAGCGGTCACGATCTCGGCCCTGTCCAGTCTTGCGCCTATGCTCCCGGCATGCGACCCGCAGACTGGTTCGCGCTCGGCAGCCGGTCATGAGCTCGCCACCCGGGCGGATCGCGGTGCTGCCGGCGTGCGATTCCTGCCGGGGGCAAGGGGATGGCTGACGCCCCTGCACCCTGGCGCAATCCGGTCTACGTCGCGGCGACGATCGTCCAGGCGCTCGGGCGGCGCCGCTGGCGGCCGGAGCTCGCTTATGGGGCGGGCGACCTGCGGCGGCACCTGATCCCGACGGCAGCCGAGCGCGAGCGTCGGGCCCGCCGAACGCTGCCCTACCTCGGGATCACGACGCTGATGCTGGATGAGGCCCGCGACTTGCGCGAGTGGATCGAGTTCCACCGGCTCCAGGGCGTCGAGCGCTTCTACCTGTATGACAACGGCAGCACCGACGACACCGAAGAGGTGGTCAGGCCCTACGTCGAGGAGGGCATTGCGGAGCTCGTCCC
>CALAQT010000478.1 GCA_937888775.1 uncultured Actinomycetes bacterium
AATGCGATTGAGGTCCGGCCTTCAACGTCTCGGCGAATCATCCTCCATAGGGTCTAGTGCGGTGATTCGGAGTCTCGGCGCTAGCGCCGAGACCTGAGCACCTCGCCGGGCCTGACCCGGTCCTCGGGCTCCAGATGGATCAGCACGTCGGAGCCGTGCAGGCGCTCAGCGATCGTGTCCTGGAGCTCGTGCGCCGTGCGATGCGCGTCCTCCAGCGACGTCCCGGCGACGAACTGGACGTGCAGGTCGACGTAGCGTCTCGCGCCGGCCTGTCGGGTGCGCAACTCGTGGTAGCCGACCACGCCCCGCGGACCGAACGCCTCCACGGCCAGCCGGATCAGCTCCACCTGGCCCGCCGGCAGGGACTCGTCGACCAGCACCCGCGACGATCGGGTCAGCAGCTTGACGCCGGTCACCACGATTGCGGCGGCCACCACCAGCGCCACCACGGGGTCGATCCATTGGGCGCCCGTCAGCTTGACCGCCACGAGCCCGACCAGCACCGCCACCGAGGTCAGGGCATCGGTGCGCAGGTGGACGGCATCGCCTTCCAGCGCCGGCGATCCGGTCTGGCGCGCTGTGCGCGACAGCCGGGCGGAAACGAACACGTTGACCACCAGGGAGAAGCCCACGACGGCGATCCCGATCCCTACCGTCTGCACCCGTCCGTGCCCCACCAGGTGCCGGATCGCCTCGAACGTGATCGCCGCCGAGCCGACCAGGATCAGGATCCCCTCGATCGCCGCAGCCAGGTTCTCGATCTTCTCGTGCCCGTAGCGATGACTCTCGTCGGCCGGCTCGTCGGCCTTGCGCACCGAGATGAACGCGACGATCGAGGCGACAAGGTCGATGCTCGAGTGCACGGCCTCGGTCAGGATCGCCACCGAACCGGTGACCGTCCCGGCGATCACCTTGAGCAGGATCAGGGTCGAATTCGACAGCACCGACAGCGCGGCGGTGCGCTGTTTGCGCGGTTCGTCAGCCTGCTCGTGTCCTCCCGCCTGCGAGGACATCTCTAAGACGAAGCCGAAAGCCAGGTCAAGAGCTCCATCACGGCGCGCCCCCGATGGCTGATCTCGTCCTTCTCACGCTCGGTCAGCTCCGCCATCGTGCGCTCCCCGTGGTCGCCGTCGGGCAGGAACGCCGGGTCATAGCCGAACCCGCGGGCGCCGCGGCGCTCGGACGCCAGACGCCCGTCGCACTCGCCGACGAAGATCCGCTCGATGCCCGCGCCGCGGTCCACGTAGGCGAGCGCACACACGTATCGCAGCTCGCTTCCGGCCGGAGCCTCTGACATCAGCTTGGCGAGGTTCTGCTCGTCGGTCGCGCCGGGTCCCGCGTAGCGGGCCGACCGCACACCGGGCCGGCCATCCAGCGCCAGCGCCTCGATCCCTGAGTCGTCGGCGATCGCCGCGCGCGCCGTAGCGGCGGCCGCCGCCCTGGCCTTGAGGAGCGCGTTCTCGGCAAACGTCTCACCATCCTCGGGCGGCAATTCGATGTCGTCGGGCAGCGCCTGCACAGTGATCCCGTGGGGCGAGAGCAGCCGACCGAACTCCGCGAGCTTGTGCGGGTTGCGCGTCGCGAGTACGAGCGACTCCGGAACCGCCATCGCTCAGTTTGCTGCGGCCGCGACAGCCTCGTCCTGAAACGCGCGCAGCACCTCGATCCCATCGGCCGCCAGCGCCAGCAGATCGTCGAGGTGAGCCCGTGACAGCGGCGTGCGCTCGGCGGTGGCCTGGACTTCGACCAGGCCACCGTCGCCGGTCATCACCACGTTGGCATCCACCTCGGCGGTCGAATCCTCGGAGTAGTCCAAATCGAGCAGTGGCACTCCCCCAACGATCCCGCAGGAGATCGCGGCGACGCTTCCGGTCAGCGGCGTGCGCTTCAGCTTGCCTTCGGAGATCAGCCGTGCGCAGGCCAGCCTCAACGCCACCATGCCGCCGGTGATCGATGCGCAGCGCGTTCCGCCGTCGGCCTGGAGCACGTCGCAGTCGACGTAGATCGTTCGCTCCCCCAGCGCAGCGAAGTCGATCACGCCGCGCAGCGAGCGCCCGATCAGGCGCTGGATCTCCACCGTGCGGCCGTCCGGGCGCCCCTTGCTGACGTCACGCGGCTTGCGGTCTCCGGTCGAGGCGGGGAGCATCCCGTACTCGGCGGTGACCCAGCCGCGGCCCGAGCCCGACATCCAGCGCGGAACGCTCTCCTGGACCGACGCCGTGCAGATCACCCGCGTCTCGCCGACCGAGATCAGCGCCGATCCCGTCGCGGTGCGCACGAAGCCGGGCTCGATTTGCGTCGGCCGCGGCTGTCCCGGTGAACGGCCGTAGCTGCGCTGGGACGCCTCGGCGCTCACGCCGGCACCCCGGTGACCGGACCGGCGGTCACGCTGCCACCCCGGTTCCCAGCTCGACGTGCGCCACTTCCCCCAGCGGCATCTGCAGAAAGCGCGTCCCCAGCGCGTGGAAGGACTCGATATCCCCGGTGCAAAGAAATCCGTAGCTCCCCTCCTGCTGACGCGGGTTCAGAATCCCGCGCGCCGTCAGCGCACGCTCGACGCTGCGGGCCACGCCGGCCCCTGAGGTCACCAGTGTCACGCCCCGCCCGAGCGCCCGCTGCAGCATCGGCGCCACCAGCGGGTAGTGGGTGCAGCCCAGGATCACCGTGTCGACCTGCGCGGCGCGCAACGGCGCGCAGTAGGCTCGCACGGTGTCGACCAAGTGCGCGTCGAACGGAAAGCCGCCCTGGATGATCGGCGCCAGATCGGGGCAGGCGACGCTCTTCAGGTAGACGTGGGGATCGGCGGCCAACACCGCCCGCTCGTAGGCGCCGCTGGCCACCGTCGCCGGTGTCGCCAGCAGTCCGATCCGTCCGGTCCGGCTGCCCGCCACGGCGAGCTGCGTCGCGGGCGCGACCACGCCGATCACGTCGACGCGGCGGCCGAGCGACTCCAGATGCAGCTCGATCGTCCCCAGCGCCGCCGAGCTGGCGGCGTTACAGGCGATGACCAGCAGCTTGGCCCCGAGCTCCAGCAGGTGGTCTGAGATCTCGATCGCGAACTCGCGCAGCTCGGACTGCGAGCGCTCGCCGTAGGGAAAGCGCGCCGTGTCGCCGAGGTACAGGTAGTCCTCGGTCGGCAGCGAGACCAGCAGCTCGTGCAGGACCGTCAGACCGCCGACGCCGGAGTCGAATACGGCAACCGGTTGTTCAGGCAGCGCGGACACAGCCTGTGATGGTGCCAGAGCGCGCGGCGCGCCCCCTCCGCCACGGCCACAGCGCGCGAAGCGCGCCATCCGGCACCTCCCGGCCACGCCGCGCAATTCCGGGCCCGGGCACAACTAGGGTCCGCGAACCCTAAGCTCGCGAAAACACATGCGGGTCCTGATCGTCACCAACATGCACCCCTCCCCGTCGCGTCCGGAGCTCGGCAGCTTCGTCGCCGATCAGGTCGCTGCGCTGCGGCGGATTCCGGAGGTCGAGCTGGAGCTGTTCGCGTTTGTGCCCGGCGCCGCCGGCGCCTACCTGCGCGCCGCAGCCGGACTCGCCCGCCACCGGTTCGGTCATCGCGAGCCCTACGACGTCGTCCATGCCCACTTCGGCCTGACGATCTGGCCGGCCCTGGCCGAGCGCTGCCGGATCCGGGCGGTGACGCTGCACGGAACCGATCTGGCGAACCCACGCTCGCGGCGGATCACGCTGGCGGGGCTCCGCTTCATCGACCTGATCGGGGTCGTGTCCGAGGCGCTGGCCCGCGAGCTTGACCCCACCGCCACCGCGGGCGCCCGGGTGGCGGTGCTGCCCTGCGGAGTCGACACCACACGCTGTGCGCCGATCGACCGCCGGCAGGCGCGGACCGCGCTTGGCCTGGCGCCTGACCGGCCCTACCTGCTGTTCGCCGCCGATCCCGCGCGCCCGGAGAAGCGTCACGATCTGGCCGTCTCGCTCGCCCGCCGGCACCAGGTGCAATTGCTCACGCTGGGCCACGTCCCCCCGGCCGAGGTCCCGCTGTGGGTCAATGCCGCCAACGCCGTGCTGGTCCCATCCGATCGTGAAGGGTTCGGCCTCGCGGTGCTGGAGGCACTCGCGTGCGACGTCCCGGTGCTCGCCACCCCGGTCGGAGTCCACGCCGAAGCGCTCGCCGGCGTGCCCGGGACCTACTGCGGTCCGTTTGACCAGCAGCGCTGGGATCAGGCGCTCGCCCCCCACCTGCTTGACAGCGACCCGCGGGTCCACGGCCGCGACCGCGCACAGGAGTTCTCCACCGACCGGATGGCCGCGCGCCTGGTTGACGCCTGGCGGGAGCTCCTCTAGCCGACGCGAGCTGCTCTGGCGCAGGCGCCCGGCCCGGCCGCCCGGTTTAGCCCAGCCCCGGCCACCATTGCGCAATCCGCGCGATCGCATCGCGTGCCTCCCTGGCCCTCGGTACCTCGGCGCCTGGCTCCGGGTCTGCCCCGCCGGCCAGAGCCTGCATCGAGACCGCCACGCAACGGGCCAGCGCGCCAAGCGCATAGCCGCCCTCCAGCACCGCCCCGACCGGAGCCGCCAGCTCGTCGCCGACTCGGCGCATCGCGCGGGTCATCGCCCCGAACCCCTGATCGGTGACGTCGCACTCGGCGAGCGGATCCTCCCGATGGGCGTCAAAGCCGGCCGAGATCAGGATCAGCTGCGGCGCGAAGGCGCGGGCCAGCGGCGCCGCCACGTGCTCGACCAGCGAGCAGTAGACATCGTCGCCCGAGCCCGGCCCCACCGGCAGGTTGATCGTGAACCCGGTGGCCTCGGCGGCGCCAACGTCCGAAGCCTGACCGCTGCCGGGATACAGCGGCGACTGGTGAATGGACACGAACAGCACCTGCTCGCTGGCGTGGAAGATGTCGTTGGTGCCGTTGCCGTGGTGCACGTCCCAGTCGAGGATCATCACGCGCTCCAGGCCCCGTACTTCGAGCGCGTAACGCGCTGCCACCGCGATGTTGTTGAACAGGCAGAAGCCCATCCCCCGGGCCGGCTCGGCGTGGTGACCCGGCGGCCGGTGGGCGCTGAACCCGCACGGCGCATCGCCGTCCAGCAGCAGGTCGACCAGCGCCACCGCGCCCCCTGCGGCGTGCAGGGCGGCTATGAATGATCCCTGGCTGACGACGGTGTCGAGGTCCAGTTGGGCGCCCCCGCTGTTCGCCGCCTCCTCGATCGACGCGACGTAGCTCTCGGGATGCACTGCCGTGAGCACCGCGCGATCTACCGGCGGGGAGCTGACACGCCGGTAGCCGACCCAGCCGCGCCGGGAGAGCTCACGCCCGATCGCCACCATCCGCGCGGGCTGCTCGGGATGCGAGCCCGTGTCGTGTTGCAGCGACGACGAGTGGTCAAGGAAGACAGGCACGGAAGCCATCGCGAGTACCGTACCTCCCGGTGGACCAAATCGAGACTCAGGTCGCAGTCGTCGGTGCCGGCGCGGCCGGCTTGTATACGGCGCTCTGCACGGCGCGCCGCGGAGCCCGGGTGGTGCTCGTGTCCGCCACCCCGCTGGCTGAGTCGTCCAGCTACTGGGCGCAGGGCGGCCTGGCCGCTGCGCTCGCCGGCGACGACAGCCCGGCCCGACACCTGGCCGACACGCTCGCCGCCGGGCGCGGATCGGTGCGCGAGTCGGCTGCCCGCGTCCTCTGTGACGAGGCCCCGCTGGTGATCCACGATCTCAGCGAGCTCGGCGTGGCCTTCGATACCGACCCCGACGGCAGGCTCGCGCTGAGCCTGGAGGGCGGGCACTCCGCGCGGCGCGTGGCGCACGCGGGCGGCGCGGCCACGGGACGCCGTCTGGTCCGTCAGCTCTCAAAGCTGGTCGCCCAGGACGAGCGAGTGCAGGTGATCGAGCGCCGTCGCGTGGTGGCGCTGATCGTCAGCGACGGCCGCTGTGCTGGAGTCGAGCTCGATGACTGCAGCGTGATCGGGGCCGGAGCCGTCGTGCTGGCGACTGGAGGGGCGGCGGCGATGTGGGCGCGCACCACCAATCCCGCGGGCGCCACCGGAGGCGGGCTGCTGCTGGCGTTCGCGGCGGGCGCGACGCTCGCCGACCTGGAGCTGATGCAGTTCCATCCCACCGCCGTCGTCGGCCAGAACGGAGCGGACGGGTTCCTGGTCACCGAAGCGGTGCGTGGCGAGGGCGCCAGGCTGCTCGACAGCACGGGCGAGCGCTTCGTCGATGAGCTGGCCCCCCGCGACGAGGTCGCCCGGGCGGTGCAGCGCCAGATGACGAGCACCGGCACCGGCTCGGTCGGTCTCGACATGCGAACGATCGATCCGGCGCTGTTTCCCAACGTGGTCAAGGCGCTGCGCCAGGCGGGGATCGATCCGGTGAGCGAGCTGGTGCCAGTCGCGCCGGCGGCCCATTACATGATGGGCGGGATCGCGACCGACCTGGAGGGCCGAGCGAGCATTCCGGGGCTCTACGCCGTCGGCGAGTGCTCCTGTACGGGTCTGCACGGAGCCAACCGGCTCGCCTCGAATTCGTTAAGCGAATGCTTTGTGTTCGGAGCGCGCGCGGCCGCCGCTGCGATCGAGGAGCCGCCGTTCGCCGGCATCGATCGATCCCAGCGCGGGTCACAGGATCGCGCGCTCGCGCAGCGGGTCCCGCGGGTGCCCTCCGAGTCCAGCCGCCGAGCGTTGTGGACCAATGCAGGGCTGGAGCGCAACGGTGTGGGGCTGCGCGAGCTCGAGCACGACCCCCACCCGCTGGTACGCCTGATCGCCGCCTCGGCGCTGACCCGGACCGAGAGCCGCGGCGCCCACCTGCGCGGAGACTTCCCGCAACGCGATGGCGCCTTTGACGGTATGCACGTAACCGTGGCCCAGGGCCGCGATCCCGAGCTTCAAGCGTGGGCCTGACGGCTCGGGCGGCGCCCGGATCCCCCTCCGGCACCGAAAACTCCAACTTTTCGCTTAACGAGTGATTAATAATCGCGGCCTTCGAAGCTTCATAGACGGGGTGGATACTCGCCAACTGCTGAGGCGTCGCGCCCGGTACGGAGCCGAAAGGAGCTGGAGGTTGCATGTACCGATTCAGTCGAGCGATCTACCGGGAGGTCGCCGCGGATATCGCGGAGGATCCGCACGGCGCTTGTCCTCATGCCAACCACGAGCGGGTGCTGCGAGCCTGTGAGTCGGCCGTCGAGCGCCTAGCCACCGACCGTCACTACTTCGCCCGCCCGTCGCGCACGCTGTTCTGCGACATCCGGGCGTACTTCCCGATGGTCGCCCAGCCGCGCGTGTTGCGGGTGATCGAGCGCTATCTGGGATGCGCCGACGAGTTCCTTCGCAGCCAGCCACACAACGGCTACGACGTTTACGGCAACCTGCTCCAGTGCCGCGCGAGCACCCGCAAGGGCACGCCGTGCCAGCGGATGCCCCTGCCCCGCAACGGCTACTGCCCCTCACACCAGCACCTGACCGAGACCGAAGAGGTCGAGCCGGCGCTGGCGGCCTAGACCGAGCGAGGCCGAGACCGAAGAGGTCGAGCGCAGACCGTCCCGCACCTCAGGGCGGCAGGCGCGGGGCAGACGTTGAGCCGCGACGACCGCTAACGTCGGCCCATGCTGCTTGGTGTCGACGTGGGCGGGACGTTCACCGACGCCGTGCTGGCCGTCGACGGCCGGCTGATCACTGCCAAGGCGCCAACCACCCCATCGGATCAATCCGAGGGCGTAATGGCCGCGATCGAGGCCGCGCTGCAGCGCGCGGGGCGCGGCGCGCAGGAGATCGAGCGCTTCTCGCACGGCATGACCGTCGCGACCAACGCGCTGCTGGAGGGCCACGGGGCGCGCACCGCGTTCGTGGCGACAGAGGGGTTCACCGATCTGATCGCGCTCGGTCGCCAGAACCGCCCCGAGCTCTACCGACTGTGTGTCTCGCGCCCCGCCCCGCTGACCGAGCCCGAATTGAGATTCGGCGCGCCCGAGCGGATGACCCCCGACGGTCCGCTGCGCGAGCTGAGCGCCGATGATGCGGCCCGGCTCGCCGGCGAGCTGGCCGCGCTCAAGCCCGAGGCGGTTGCCGTGGCGCTGCTGCATTCCTATCGCCATCCCGCCCACGAACGCGCGCTGGCGCAAGCGATCGCGGCCGAGCTGCCCGGCGTCCACATCTCGCTCTCCCACGAGGTGGTTGGCACCTTCCGCGAATTCGAGCGCGCCAGCACGACCGAGGTCGATGCGTCGCTCTCGCCGCTGCTGGCCGGCTACCTGCGCCGGCTGGTGGAGCGCTGTGAGCAGGCGCAGCTCGTCGAGCCCTCGATCATGCAGTCCAACGGCGGCCTGATCGATCTGGCGGCGGCGGCCGGACACGCCGCCTGGACCGTGCTCTCCGGCCCGGCGGGCGGCGCCGCCGGAGCCGCGTTCATCGCCCGCGACGCCGGCACCCCGGACGCGCTGTGCTTCGATATGGGCGGCACTTCGTGTGACGTGTGCGTGATCGACGATGGCTGCGCCCAGGAGCAGAGCGCAGGCACGGTCGCCGGACGCCCGCTGGCGCTGCCGATGGTCGCCGTGCACACGGTCGGCGCCGGTGGTGGCTCGATCGCCTGGCGCGACCCAGGCGGCGCGCTGCGCGTGGGACCCCACTCGGCGGGCGCCGACCCCGGGCCGGCATGCTACGGGCTGGGCGGGACCAAGGCGACGGTCACCGACGCCAATCTGCTGCTTGGCTACCTCGACGACGAGGCTCCGCTGGCCGGTGGGGTGCAGCTCGACCGGCGCGCCTCCCGGCGCGCGATCGAGACACTGGCCCGCGAGCTGAAGCTTGAGCCGCTGGCCTGCGCCGAGGGGATCATCCGGGTCGCCAATGCCGAGATGATCCGCGCGCTGCGGGTTGTGACCGTGCAGCGCGGGATCGACCCGCGCCGCTACGCGCTGCTGGCCTTCGGAGGAGCCGGACCGCTGCACGCCGCCCAGATAGCCGTGGAGCTGGGGATCACCGAGATCATCTGCCCGCGCGCCTCCGGCGTGCTGGCGGCGCTCGGCCTGGTCGTCTCCCCGCGCCGGCGTGACGTCCAGCGCAGCGTCTTTCTCAGCGGCGATCAGCTGACCGCCGATGCGATCGCTGAGCTGGTCGCGCAGTTCGGCGACCAGGCGCGCTCCGCGCTGGGGGAGTCAGACTCCGAGCTCAGGGCCACCTATGAGCTGCGCTACCGCGGGCAGGCCTTCGAGCTGGCGGTCGGCGGATCGCTGACGCCTGACCCCGAGCAGCTGCGCGAGGCCTTTGAGTCGCTGCACTGCGAGCGCTACGGCTACCGCGACTCCGAGCAGCGGTTGGAGCTGGTCACGATCCGGGTGTCGGCCTCGTTGCCCGGCGCTGACGTCTCGCTCGACGGGATGCACGATCAAGGCGAGTTGGAACGAGGGCGGCGCGCGGCAACTCTAGGCGGGGTCGAGATCGAGTTTGAGGTGCTGCGCGGCTCGCCCCCGCCCGCAACCAAGATCCAGGGGCCGGCGGTGGTCGAGCTCCCGGAGTCGACGCTGCTGGTGCCGCCGGGCTGGTCGGGCCAGGTCGACGACAGCGGCACGATCCGGTTGAATCGGCTGGCGCCGATTCAATTGGAGAATCGCCCAGGGGGCGATTCTCCGGGGGCGATCGGATGATCGATCCGGTTGAACTCCAGGTGCTGACCGGCGCCCTGCACGCGATCTGCGAGGAGATGGGGGCGGTGCTGATTCGCTCGGCGCACTCGGCCAACATCAAGGAGCGCCGCGACGCCTCGACGGCGCTGTTCACGCCGCGCGGCGAGATGGTGATGCAGGCCGAGCATATCCCCGTGCACCTCGGCGCGATGCCGGCCGCGGTGGCGGCGGTGCTCGACCGGGAGCATGCGCCGGAGCGCTCCTGGATCCTCAATGACCCCTACCGCGGCGGCACCCATCTCCCCGACATCACCGTGATAACGCCCGTGTTCGCCGGCGATCGGCTGATCGCGTTCGCCGCCAACCGCGCTCACCACGCCGACGTCGGCGGCCCGACGCCCGGCTCCATGCCCGCCGACAGCCACACGCTGAGCGACGAAGGCGTGGTGATCGAGCCGCGGGTGCTCAACGACGACACGATCGCCGAGCTCAGCCGGCAGATGCGCCGCCCCGACCAGCGCCGCGCCGACCTGCGCGCGCAGCTCGCGGCGGGGCGGGTTGGCGCGCTGCGCCTGGCCGAGCTGCAGCAGCGCGTCGGGGCCAACACCCTCCGGCAGGCCTACGAAGAGGTGCTCGACTACGCCGAGCGGCGCACCCGGGCGTGCTTGGAGGCGCTCGAAGACGGCGAGCGGACCGCCGCAGACGTACTGGAAGCGCGCGAGGGTGACCTGCGGATCGCGCTGCGCGCGACCGTGCAGGGCGATCGGCTGACGCTCGACTTCACCGGTACCGACGACCAGCACGCCGGCAACCTGAACTGCCCGCTCGCGGTCACCCGCTCGGCCTGCTACTTCGCGATCCGGGTCCTGACCGACCCTGACATCCCCGCCAACGCCGGCGCCTACCGCCCGCTTGAGGTGATCGCGCCGGAGGGCTGCCTGCTCAACGCGCGCTCCCCCGCCGCCGTCGTCGGGGGTAACGTCGAGACCTCGTCGCGTGTGGCCGATGTGGTTCTGGGCGCCTTCGGGCGAGCCCTCGGCCAGGGGACGATGAACAACGTCACGCTCGGGAACGAGGATGTCGTCTACTACGAGACGATCGGCGGCGGGCAGGGAGCGTGCCCGGATGCCCCGGGGCCCAGCGGCGTCCACGTGGCGATGAGCAACACGCTCAACACGCCGATCGAGGCGCTCGAGCTCGAGTTCCCGCTGCGCATGATCGAGTACTCACTGCGGCGCGGGTCAGGCGGCCGCGGCCGATTCGACGGCGGCGACGGGGTTGTGCGCGAGCTTGAGGCGCTGGCGCCGCTGAGCTACTCGCTGCTGACCGAGCGCCGTCGCCACGCGCCCCCCGGGGCGGCGGGTGGCGAGGCGGGTAAACCCGGTCGCAACCTGCTCGACGGAGCCGAGCTTGAGCCCAAGGCGATGGGTGAGCTGGCCCCGGGTCAACGGTTGCGGATCGAGACGCCCGGGGGCGGCGGCCACGGGTCTCCGGGAAACGGTCGCGGCCGCACCGGTGGAGTCCGTTCCGGGTCGTCGTGAACCGGCCCCACGCCGCGCTAGCAAGAGAGCTTGCGACTGGCTAAAAATCCCTTGAATAGCAGCAACATTTTGCGATTTCCGGCTTTTCAAATACAATCGTGTTCTCCCGACGTTGCCGTTGCACTCCGCTGCGCACGCGGGATTGACCGTAAATCCTCTTCCGTCTGACTTCTATTTCGATATGCCGATTGCCTTTAAAGAATGGGCCGTGACCGTGCGGGCGCTCGCCGAGGGCGAGCAACTGCTGACCCTACGCAAGGGTGGTATCCGTGAGCCCGAAAAGCACTTCAAGCTCGATTACGAGCGGTTTTTCCTCTATCCCACGTTCGATCACCAGCGTTCCGACCTGGTGCGCGAATCCCACCGGCCTGAGCTCGCGCGCGCCCTCGAAGAGGGCGTGTGGAGCGACGGAGAGCCGGATCCACGCGCTTTGGACCGCGGCGATGGACTGACCCAGCCTGATCGGGTCCGGATCCGCGCCTGGGCCGAGGTGGCGGCGCACTACACCGTCACCGACCGTCGCGCCGTCGACGCGCTGTCGCCGTTCTACGTCTGGACGCCCGATTACGCGGAGAAGCGACTCGCATGGAAACGGCGTCACCCGCTGCACGTGATCCTGCTGCGCACCTACAGGATCCCGCGCCCGGTGACCGTCAAGGTTCGTGACGAGTACGGTGGCTGCCGTTCGTGGCTGGAGCTGACGCGTGAGCTTCCGTTCGAGGGCACGCCGGTGCTCTCCGACGAGGAGTTCGAGCGCGCGTCGGAGGAGATCGCCGCGATCGCGTCAGACCGCCAGCCGGTACTGGTCTGAACCATGCGGGCGCCGCCGGCGCCCCGCTTACATATCCGATGCCGTGGGTCGAGTCGGTTTCGCCGTCGTTTCGTGCACGCCACGACTCGGCCGACGCCGATGACGCCCACCGCGTCCTGCACTCCCTCGAGCTGACGCGCGAGCGGCTTGACGAGGTCTTCCCGCAAACAATCGGCGACCTGACCGTCGTGCTGCACCGCAGCGTGGCGTCGTTGGCGATGACCAACCCGCTGCTGCCGCTGATTTGGCTGACCACCGCGCCTGCCGCTAGGCGCTACCTGGCCGGCTGGGCCGGCGAACGGGAGTTGCACGTGCTCGCCCCGGCGGTCCTGGCGGGCCATGCCTCCAACGTTCCGGGCTCGCGTGAGATGCTGACGCTGGCGCCCGCCGCGCTCTACACCAAGCGGGTGATTGCCGTCAATAACCCGGACTTGCGCCGCGCGCTGCCGCTGCGGGTGCGCCAGGAGTTGCGCTGGGCCTGGCTGCTGGAGGGTTCCGCGCGGTGGTTCTCGGGCCAGACCGAGCACGCGCGCCCAGCGATCGCCCGCCGCCTGCGTGAGGGCGGGCGCCCGAGCTTTCCGCCGGGGTTGCGTGACGCCACGCTGCTGGGCGGAACGGTGATCGACCTGCTGGCCCGCGAGGAGGGCGAGGCCGCGGCTGCCCGCTTTGCGCTCAGGCTTCATCCCCAGGGTGCTCGAGCCGCGCTGTCTGAGGCCTTTCACGGCCGGTCGCTGGCTCACACCGAAAGCGCGTGGCGCTCTCACCTGGCCCGGCTGGCCGGCTCGAGCTGACCGGCCCGCTCGATCGCCCGGTCAGTTCCGGCTGAGGCTGGTGGATTTGTAGGAATCGTTCCGCTCTTATCCCCAGCCCAGTACCCACGACCTCCCCAGCCACCGGGCCGGCCCGGTCCGACTACCTCAGCGGACCACCAGGCTGGCCAGCCAGATGACCAGCGCGCCGAGCACCAGCGCCACCAGCAGGCCCCCGAGCAGGCGGGCCGGTGCCACCGGTGGCCCGGTCACCGGCTCGGTTGTGATCAGCTCGGCCTGGAGCAGTACCTCACGCGCCGTCGCCAGGCCCGACTGCGCCACCAGCACGTCGCGCGGTCCCGCGGCCAGGAAATCCGGGACGTCGAATCCGGCGCTGCGGCGCAGCATGCTCGGGACC
>CALAQT010000479.1 GCA_937888775.1 uncultured Actinomycetes bacterium
CGGAATGTGCGTTGTCGCCGGGGCCAGCTTCTGGTACCGCGACATCACCGCGTAGCCTCCGCCGTCGATCGGCCGCACCCGTGCCGTGCTGACACCATCGTGGTGATGCCGTCCGCGAACGGCAGTGATGGCGACACCGGATCCAGTCAACTTGGCGCGAAGGCGGGCGATGTGTGCCTCGAGTGCATTCATCGAGATGGTCTCACCCGCTCCCCACGCACTCTGCGCCACCAGCGCCCGCGAGGCGATACCTGGTGCGCGCCTCATGAGCAGCTCGAGGATCGAGTGCTCCAGCGGAGTCAGAGCGACCAGGCGCTGACCGGCGCGCACCTCGTGAGTCGATGGGTCAAGAGACAGCTCAGCCACTCGCAGGATCGGCCCCGACGCCAAGGGAGGGCGGCGGAGCAAGGCTCGGAGCCGCGCCAACAACTCACCGAAGTCGAAGGGTTTGACAAGGTAATCGTCAGCGCCAGCATCTAATCCCTCGACGCGGTCGGCGTTGAGGTCGCGGGCGGTCAGCATGAGGATCGGGGTCAGGTCGCCCCGACCTCTAGCCTGTCTGATGACCTCCGTTCCCTCAATGCCGGGCATGCGCCAATCGATGATCGCCGCCGCGTAGTCGTTGACCGTGAGCAGCAGCAGGGCTTCGTCGCCGCGGTCGGTGGCGTCGACCACGTAGCCGTGCTTGGTCAGCCCTCGCCCGAGGACCGAGCGCAAGGCGGCGTCGTCCTCAGCGACGAGCAGGCGCACGGTAATAGCGGGGCAGCAGAGTCACCGCTGACCACCCTCGTCGGCCAGCCGCAAGGCCATGGCAGGGCACTCCTCGACTGCTCGTTGAGCATGCTCGAGCAGGTCGATGTCGATCGGCCGGCTGTCGATGATCGGGTATCCCCACTCATCGAGTCGCACCCTCTCTGGAAACAGTTCTCCGCACAGGCCAAAGCCGCGACAGGCGATGGGATTGATTGCCAAGCGGGTCATCGCCAACCTCCCCGTGAGGAGGGGATGGGCAGAAGTCGAGGCGCGGAACAGGCGCTGCACGGGCCCTTGCGCAGGTGCCTGCCGACCTCGTCTTCAAACACGCTGAGCAGGCTCTGCACGAGCAGCGCGGCGCCGTCGGGATGACGGCACGCGCCGCGGCCCATGATCTCCTGGCTGCGGCGCTGCAGCAGATCGATGCGCGGACGAGGCCGCGACAGGGATGTCAGCTGAGTGAGGGCCTCGGCGATCGCCGGCAGGGCGTTGACGCAGGGACCGCATTGGCGTGCGCTTTCGCCGGCGAGGTAGGTGACGATGCGCGCCGTCTCCGCGATTGGGCAGTGCTCACTGTCGACGACGGCGAGCACGCCGGCCCCCAAGGGCACGTCAGTGCCGATGCCCAAGCCCCAGCATGTCTCGGCCCGAAGCCAGCGTCCGAAATAGCCGCCGGCGAGGACTGCACGCGGGGTGCCGGTGACCCCATCCGCTGCGTTGACGACGGTGGCCAGGGGCGTGCCAACCGCGACCTCGACGACGCCGGGACTGCCGACGGCGCCGCTGACGGTGACCAGCGTCAGACCGGCGCTGTCCAGACCGCGGGCGATGAGTCCGGCGCGGGCCAGCGTCTCCACGTTGTGGACCAGCGTTGGCCTGCCCCAGGCCCCCTGGGCGAAGGGGAATGGCGGCGTGGAGGTGGGCCGCGCCGCCTTCCCCTCGATCCGCGAGATCGCGGCAGTCTCCTGACCGCCGACGTAGCGTGGCGGCGCGGTGACCAGCGTCGGCCTGCGCTCGCCGGCCAGATGCCGGGCGCGCTCTTTGATCGCGTCTTTGACAACGCGATGAGTGTCGCGGTCGCCATGGGGAAGATAGATGAACGCGTCCGTCGCGCCGACGGCCTCGGCAGCAAGGCGGAGTCCGTCAAGGACGAGGTGCGGTCGGATGCGCAAGAGCAGACGGTCCTTGGACGAGCAGGGCTCGCCCTCCGAACCGTTGGCGATTACCACCGCAGGCAGGCCCAGTCGAGCGTGATTGGCGACCGCTCGCCATTTGCGCGCCGCGGGGAAGCCTGCTCCGCCGCGGCCCCGCAGCTCCGCCTGTTCCAGCGCCGCCGCCATCCGCCACGGATCAGCCGGGGGCAGGCCAAATCGTGCCAGGTGACCCTGCAGGGTCTCGGTGGAGTCAATCGCGGCTCCGGCAAGCAAGCAACCCATCGGCGCCGCGACGGTGGTCACGGAGTTCCTGCCACAGTTGTCAGGGTTCCACGAATGCCGCCGTCGTCGGAGGAATTCAGCGCCAGAGTCAGCTGGGTCGATCCGCAGGCGGCGGTGACGACGCGACCGTCGAAGGTCGCGGCCGTCGAACAGAGGCTGGTCGCACCCTGACTGGCGCTGAGTTGCAGGGTGCTGCCCGTGCCAGCAGGGACGCTGAGAATGATCTGGAGGTTCTGATTGCCCTCATCGGTCAACGTGAGCGTGGTCGACCCATCGTTGTTTTGGACAGCCGTCCCTCGGACACGAATCGTCAGGCCAGTCGGCAAGGAGGCCTGACGGTTCGACCCCGGTCCCGCCACGGCACCCGACGGCGACGGCGACGGACTGGTCGACACAGCGCCCTGGGTCGCCAGGAGGCCGGTCGGCGTGCCCGCGGCGCGCGCCCAGCCCGACTGCAATGGGCCGGTCACCGTCCAGAACAACAGAGCGATGGTTCCCGCGGCGGTGAGGAGGCCGGCCACCGCTCGGACGGCCGCCCACCGCAGGGAACCGACCGAGAGTCTCATCGCCATGGCGACGAGGACGGCACCCACGCAGCCGGCATCGAGGAGCAGCGCCCACCCCACGCGAGCGTCGGTCCCCGTCCCCAGGCCGTGCACGACGGCGATCGGCCAGCTGGCGTAGGCGAGCCAGTGGACAACCCGCCAGGTGCGGAAGCCGAGACTCGCGCGGAGCAAGCTGGTGATGACCAGGGCGGCGATCAACTCCGACGCCACCACCCCCAGTCCAAGCCAGAGCGTCCGGTACGCGGATGTGAACGGAATCAGAGCGTCCGTAATACCGAGGCGGGCGAAGGGATCGAGAACGGCGGTGACGATGTGCAGGACGAGGAACACGACCGCCGTCAGGGAGAGATACCGGTGCATGAACTGCGAGAGGAAGCGCGGCCATGTCGGCGATGCCCAGCGCGTGCTGAGGAGGATTCCAAGGACCACGACAGCTGTCAGCAGCAGCAGCGACACCAGGCCGGCGCCACGGGTCACGTACCACAGCACACTCGGATTCGACGCCATCAGACGCGAGGGGTCACGACCCGCCGGAACTCACGATGGGCACGTTGAGGTTCTGACCTCCTCCGCCGCCGGACACGGGCGGCTGTTGCGGCGGCTGCAGGCCCGACTGCGACGACACGCCGGTGTCCGACGACGTCGACACGGCAGAATTCGATGTGCTGGCGCGTCCGGGTACGCTCCCCGCAGCGAGGTAGCCGAGAACCGCCGTGACAACCACAGCGCCCACCGCACACGCGGTGCGCAGTTGCGCCGCCCGGGCCAAGCCCTGGTCTCGCTGCGCAGTCCGCGGGGTCTGTTGGGGCATGGGTGCAGGGTACGAGAGTTTCCTGACGGTTCCCTGACTGTACGCGTTCGTCGACGAGGCGCCGATACCCTGGGTACGTGGATCACCGCACCAAAACACTGACGCTCCGGGATGAGTCCGCGTCGGCCAGCGCACCGACTCAGCGAAGTCGGGCGACGACGGCCGAACGCACCGTCGCGCGCGGGCGCTGGAGGCGACGTCTCGTGCGCATCCTGCTCTGCTTGCTGGTTGTCGCAGGAACGACCATGGCGCTCGCTGAACTGCTGACTCCCGCCGTTGGCGACGCTGCCGCGCGTGTCACGGCCGTGGATGCGTCTCATCATTCGTATCCGGTCAATGTCGCCTCCACGGACAAGATCGCCATTGCGACCGTGGCGGCCGAAGACGAACGCTTTTACAGTCACCACGGAATCGACACTCTCGGACTCCTGCGGGCGGCCTGGGGCGGCCTCACCGGGGTCGACCGTGGCGGTAGCACGCTTGATCAGCAGCTGGCCAAAAACCTCTACACGAATGGGCAGACGGGATTTCTGAGCCGCATCAGTGGCGGGCGACGAATTCCCGGGATACGAATTGCGGGTCGGGCGGACCGATCAGACGCTTGTCCTCCGCAAGGCTCGGAACCGTGGCCCAGCATCTCCGCCGTCGATGCCATCGCTGACTCTCGCCACACGCATCCGCCGCGAACTCAAGATCCGGACGGTCAAGCGCGCCTCGGGCGCCTGGACCGAGGTCACCCTGCGCGAGGTGCACATCCCGCATCCCGATGACGAGGGCCCACCGCGGTTCCGGCTGACCACCAATCTGACCGCCCAACTTCCACGGGGATCAACGCTGACCACACGGGACGCCACACAGACCACACGGCGTTGCACGCTGACCACAAATCGCGGAATCGTGGGGGAGGGCGGTAGACGCGTCCGCGGAGGCTCATCCGGGTGGTCGTCCGCCGCCAGCGACCGATTCCTTCGGCCCCCCTTGCGCCTGATGGGGAGCGAGCTACGCGATGGTCATCAACGTTGCCGAGCACGGCCTCCATCCCAGCTGTTGCGTGGACAGAATCCCTGAGCCCCTACACGGGGCCGTCGACCTCCAGGTCTACCGCCGATTGGGCCCTCAGGCGACGGCGGTCAGCGCCGCCTGGGCTACCTCCATGTCCTGGCGGTAATGGCCACCGCTCACGCCCACCCCACCGACCACGTGCCTGTCGATCACGATGGGGTAGCCGCCGCCGAAGACCACTAGGCGGTCGATGCCGGCCGCCGCCCCGGCGGCCAGGGGCGGGTCGTCCTTGATGAAGTCGTACCAACCGTCGGTCGACATGCCGAAGCCCGCGGCGGTGTAGGCCTTGTCCTGGGCCACCTGCACGCTGAGGAGGGCGGCGCCGTCCATGCGGCTGAAGGCCTTCAGGACCCCACTCTCGTCGACCACCGCGATGACGAAGGGGTGGCCCATCTCCTCTGCCTTCCGCTCGCCGGCGACGAGCATGCGCCGCGCCAGCTCGGTGTTCACGCTCGCCTTCTCGAACAGCTGCGCCATGTCAGATCCTCCTCAGGTGTGTGGTGCGGGGGTCCCCGCACCGGTTGTCAGACCGCTGAACCGTCGCTCGATATCCCGGATCTCGGGAAGGCCGATGAAGTCCAAGAACTCGTCGAAGGGCACCAACCGGTCCATGACCGCGGCCGGGGTCCCGCCGCTGCGGATGCCAGCCAAGACCTCCCGGATGGCCCGTGTCGCCGCCAGCAGCGTGCTGATTGGGAACAGGACCAGACGGTAGCCGAGCCGCTCGAGGTCCGGCAGTGGCAGCGGCGGGGTCTTGCCGCCCTCGGCCCAGTTGAACAGCAGGGGGATGTCGGGAAACGCGGTGGCCACCGCAGCGATCTCGTCGGTGGACTGGGGCGCCTCCACGAACAGGACGTCCGCCCCTGCCTCCCGATAGCGACGGGCTCGATCCAGCGCGGCGTCCAGGCCCTCCACGGCGCGCGCGTCGGTGCGGGCGATGAGGACCAGGTCGGGGTCCGTCCGGGCCGCGACCGCGGCCCGGATCTTCTCGACCATCTCGGCGGCGGGGATCACCTGCTTCCCCTCCATGTGGCCACACTTCTTGGGGGCGACCTGGTCCTCGAGGTGGATCGCGGCCACCCCGGCGGTTTCGTACGCCCGCACCGTGCGCACCACGTTGATCGGGTTGCCGTAGCCGGTGTCGGCGTCCGCGATGACGGGGGTACTGACGGCCTGCACGATGCGCCGGGCGTTGTCGACCATCTCGGACATGGTCACCAGGCCCACGTCGGGACGGCCCAGGTAGGCGGCTGAGGTGCCGAAGCCCGTCATGTAGACGGCGGGGAACCCGGCCTCCTCCACCAGCCGCGCGCTCAGCGCGTCGTAGGCCCCGGGCGCCAGAACCGGCGCCGGCCGCGCCAGCAGTTCGCGCAGACGGCGCGCCCCGCCGCTCCGGGGTCCCAGAAGCTCGGCCATCTGGCCTCCTCACCGCCGCACGCGGCGCCCGACTGTCCGCACGCCTCCACCGCCGGGCACCGAGGTCACCCGCAATAGTATCGGTCCAGCGGGCCCAGGTTTACCTCGACCGGGCCGACCCGTTGCCCCGGGCCCGTCAGCGTGGCGTCCGGCGCGTCGAGCACCGCGGCGGGGTCCTGGTTGTTGTAGGCCTCTCAGAGCCCCGCGAATGGCGCGACGTGACCTCCAACACCTGGGCTGCCAGCCTCCCTGGCGCATCAGACCTGGCCATGCAGGAGGGCTGCCTGCTCACTAATTGATCGTCGCGAACTGTCTCACCGGCGTTGACAGGTACCGGATGTCCGGGTACGCCGTCAGGCGAGCGACCTGCTCGGGTGTCAGGCCATGAGTTTGGACCCACCCCCGGGGGCGCAGCGGCGCGACATCCTTTCGGACGCGTAGCATCGACGCGATGCGCATTGGAGTTGTCTTCCCCCAAACGGAGATCGGCGCGGACGTCGGCGCGGTGCGGGCGTATGCGGAGCGCGTGGAGGAACTCGGCTTCACCCACGTGCTCGTCTATGACCACGTCGTGGGCGCCGACCCGGCCGTTCACGCACCGTGGACGGGCCCCTACGACGTGCACACGGCCTTCCACGAGCCCATGGTCCTCTTCGGCTACCTAGCCGCGGTCACATCGCTCGAGCTCGTCACTGGGATCATCATCCTCCCGCAACGCCAGACGGTCCTCGCAGCCAAGCAGGCTGCGGAAGTGGACCTGCTCACTGGGGGCAGGTTCCGGTTCGGCGTCGCGCTCGGTTGGAACGCGGTCGAGTACGAGGCGCTTGGCAAGGACTTCTCGAACCGAGGCCGTCGCATGGAGGAGCAGATCTCGCTGCTGCGCCGGTTGTGGACCGAGCAGACGGTCACCTTCGAAGGCACGTACGACCGGGTCATCGGCGCCGGTCTGGCGCCGCTGCCGGTGCAGCGCCCCATCCCGGTGTGGATGGGGGCGCAGTCGAAGCCGGCGTACGAGCGCGTCGGTCGGCTTGCTGACGGCTGGTTTCCGCAGGTTCCTCCCGGGCCACGGCTCGAGGAGGCACGCGCCATAGTGGAAGCCGCTGCGGCGGAGGCTGGCCGCGATCCTTCCACGCTCGGCATTGAGGGCCGCGTGAGCTGGGGTGACGATGGCGATGGCAAGCTGGTGGAGCAAGCGGGACGGTGGCGCGACGCGGGCGCGACCCACCTGTCAGTCAACACCATGGGCGCAGGCCTCGGCGGCGTCGGCGGCCACCTCGCCGCGCTTGCTGTGGCCGCAGAGGTCCTGCAGCTCGCGGGCTGAGACTGGCCGTCGCGGACCTCGTGGCCAGCGGGGCAGGGCCCCGCTGCCAATGGAGGCGCCACACCAGCTGGCGTCCAGCAGCAGCACGGCGAGAAGCTGGCCTACGCCGCGTCTGGCGCGCCGCAGGGCGCGGAGACCCTGACCGGCACCCAGTGGAGGAGGGCGATGGTGCCCCAGAGGACGAAGAAGCCGATCAGTTGCACCGCATCGATGGTTGCGCCGAGCACGAGATAGTTGATGACCAGCGCACTGGCTGGGAACGCCAACTCGGCGAACGTCGCGATCGAGGCCGGGGTGCGGCGTAGGCCACGGTAGTACAGCATCATCCCGACCAGGCCTGAGATCACGGCGAGCAGCACCAGGCGTACCCAATCGGCCGCCGTCACCGCCGAAGGCACCAGCGCGCCCTGGGTTGCCGCGATCACCGCCAGGAGGGGAAGCGCGCAGGCGAATCGCAGACCCGTCAACACGTCCGGCTCCATGTGCGTCAGCGCGCTGCGGCCGAGCACGGTTGCGCTTCCCCACAGGGCTGCGGCAACCAGCGCGAGCAGGGCGGCCCTTCCCTGCGCCCCGGCGAACGCGTGCGCCGGGGCGAGGGCGCCGAACGAGAGCAGGTAAGTCCCTGCAAGTGCTGCCGCGGCGACGGGGACCAGCCACGCACGGGGCCGTTCACCGAGGGCCAGTGCAGCGGCGGCGAGAGCCCACAGGGGCTGGGTCTTCTGCAGCAGGATCACGACATCCGGGTTGCCGTATTGGAAGGCGAACGTGAAGGCAAGGGTGGCCAGCGCCGAGCCGCCCCAGGCCACTCCGAGCACTGCGAGCCAGCCCCGCCGCGGGATTCGGGCGATGGCGGCGGCACCTCGCACCAGGCGGGGCGCCACCAAGACGGTGAGGATGATGTGCTCGTAGAGCACGATCGTCCACGGCGACCAGTGCGACACGAGCGGCGCTCGCAGCGCACCATCGCTTCCCCACATCGCCGCGCCGGCCGCCACCAGTGCCACACCCGTGAGTGGCGCGACGCCGGGTAGCATGCGCGCACGCGTCGCCTGGACAGTCGTCACCGGCAGAGCCCCGGCGTCTGCTCAACTCGGGTCACAGAAGTGCGGTGAACATGCAGCCGATCGTTGTCCTTGCCGGGGGTGTTGGGGCGGCTCGCTTCCTGCAGGGCGTGACCGCCGCGATGACGCTGCGAGACCTGACCATCGTCGGCAACGTCGGCGACGATACCGAAGTTGCGGGGCTGCACGTGTCCCCTGACCTTGACACTGTCCTGTACACGCTCACGGGAGAGATCGACGAGGAGCGGGGCTGGGGCGTCCGCGGCGATTCCGCACGCGCTCTCGAGCGTGCCCGCTCACTCGGGCACGACGCGTGGTTCTGGCTCGGCGACCTCGACATCGGCCTGCACCTGGCGCGCACCGAGTGGCTCCGCTCAGGGCTTCGGTTGAGTGCGGTGACCGAGCGGCTCGGCCGAGCGCTGGGCTTGGCGGACCGTCTCCTGCCGGTCACCGACGAGCGGCTGCGCACCATCATCGAGACGCCCGACGGAGATCTCGACTTTCAGACGTACTACGTGCGCCACGGTCACCGCGACGACGTCGTCGGGATCCGCTTTCACGGGGCTGACGTGACGGTACCGGCGCCGGGCGTGGTCGACGCCCTCAGCCAGGCGGCGGCGATAATCATCGCGCCGTCCAACCCGTTGATCTCGATCGGTCCCATCCTCGCGGTCCCCGGCATCAGAGACGCGCTTTCCGCCCGACGCGTCCCCTGCGTGGCGGTGAGCCCGATTGTCGGTGGGCAGGCGTTGCGCGGCCCCGCAGCGCACATGATGCGAACACTTGGCCATGACCCATCCCCGGTCGGAGTGGCAGACATCTACGCCGGCCTCATCGACGCGATGGTCATCGACGACGTCGACGCTGCTTCCGCGGTGGAGCTCGATCGCCGTGGCCTGTCGGTGAGGCCGACCGACACGATCATGCGAGACGCACGAGCGCGGCAGCACCTGGCCACCGTCGCTCTCGAGGTCGCGGGGATCAAGATCGGCGCATGACCATCGAGATCGTCCCCCTGGGGCTTGCCGACGAAATCGTCGAGTCCGATGACCTCGCGGCCCTGGTGCTCGGCGCGTCACCGCCGCTCCGCGACGGCGACATTGTCGTGGTGACGCACAAGGCGGTGAGCAAGAACGAGGGCCGGGTCGTCGATCTCGGCGGTGTGCAACCGTCTGCCCGCGCTGTTGGCGTCGCCGCGGGCCACTCTGATCCACGCCTGGTGGAGGTGATCCTCCGGGAGAGCCGTCGCATCCTGAGACAGCGGGGGCCGCTGCTGGTCGTCGAGACCCATCACGGTCTCGTCTGCGCCAATGCCGGAGTGGATCGCTCCAACGCACCTCGACCTGACGCCGTCGTCCTCCTGCCGACCGACCCCGACGAGTCGGCCAGCCGCCTGCGCACTGCGCTGGAGGCGCGGACGCACACACGACTCGGCGTGATCGTCGCCGACACCATGGGCCGCGCATGGCGTGAGGGCATCGTCGGCACAGCGATCGGCGCGAGCGGATTGGAGACGCTGCGTCAGCTGGCCGGTACCGTCGACCCCAACGGGTACGAGCTGAACAGCACGGTGGTCGCCATCGCGGACGAGCTTGCCGCGGCCGCCGACCTCGCTTTCGGCAAGCTCGACCGCGTGCCGTTCGTCCTCATCCGTGGATATCCGGCGGCTGGAGACGGGTCCGCGCGCCAGGTCATCCGTCGCCCGGAGCGCGACCTGTTCCGGTGAGGGCGTGCGCAAGCAGGCCGGCGTCCCGCGCGTCGTCGAGCGTGTCGACGTCGAGCGCGAGACCGGGAATGTCAACAACTCGGCATGGCAGCTTCGCGGCACGCGCCAGCGCCGCGTGCACCTCACTGCTGCGCGATGCGCCGAAGGCTGGGCGAAGGGCACCGGACGGCGTGACCAACAGCGCGTTGGTGCCGGCGTCCCGCGCTCGGGCGATGCACACGCCGCGGGCGGGCGCCGCAGCGACGAACTCATGCAGCTCGGCTGCGGTCACCAGTGGAACGTCTCCCGCGAGGTACAAGACGCGCGGCGGCGGAGGAGCCAGCGACGACAGGGCATGCACCAGACCATCGTTCCAGGGCAGGTCGCCGTCGGGCAGGATGGCGACGCGGAGCTCGACCGCGAGCGCGCCCGCCGTGGGTTCGGAGGTGGCCAGCGCGACTGGCCCCAAGTTGGCATCGTGCGCGGCGGCGACCACGGCCCTCAACATGCCGAGCATCAGCCGTCGACGCCCGGTGGGGGACAGGTGGGGCATGAGACGCTGCTTGGCATTGTCCAGCCGCTTGAGCCCGATGATCATTTGGATGGCCACCTCGAAGATGGTAGGAGCCGCTCGGTTCGGCTAGTGTTCGGCCCGTGGGGCAACAGGCAGCGGGCGAGCAGGCTGGAGGATCCACCCCCCCGCTTGCGGCCGTCGCGCTGATCGGCGGCACCGGAAAGCTCGGGTCGGCGCTGGCTGCCCGCTTCTTGCGGGCCGGCCACGAGGTTGTCATCGGATCCCGCGATGCCGCGCGGGCACAGCAGGCCGCCTCCGCCCTAGCGCAGACGATCAGTGGCGTCGACGGGTCACGCGTGCGCGGCGCGGACAATGCCGCCGCAGCCGCGGCGGCGGACGTGGTGGTGATTACGGTGCCGTTCGACGCCCAGGAGGCGACGCTGCGCGGCCTGGCCGGCGCCGTGGACGACCGCGTCGTGGTCAGCACAGCTGTCCCCGTGCGCTTCGTCGAGGGTTCGGGACCAACCCACATCGAGGTCGAGCAGGGTTCGGCCAGCGAGCAAGTCGCCGCGCTGCTTCCCCGGGCTCGCGTGGTCGGCGCGCTGCACACGGTCAGCAGCGCGACACTCGCGAAGCTCGACCGCGACCTCGGTGCTGACGTCCTCATCACCGGCGACGATCCCGACGCCAAGACGGTGGTTGCGGAGTTGCTGGCCTCGTTGTCGGGGGTTCGCGTCGTCGACGGCGGCCCGCTGCGCAACTCACGCTATGTCGAGCAACTCACGGTGCTGCTTCTCTCGATCAACGTGCGGGTGCGCCGCAACACCGGGGTACGCATCACCAACCTGCCGGATGAGCTGGCGCTGCTGACTGTGCCGGCGGCACGGGGGCGCGCAACGTGAAGCTGGGCGTCTTGCTAGGCCGCACTGGGGCAGCTGACAGCTACCCCTCCGTCGTTGGACCGCTGCGCTCGACCGTCAGCCGCAGCAGGACGCGGCGCTCGCGCTCCATGGCCGTGCGGTAGTCATCCCAATCGGGGTGCTCGCCGACGCTGCGACGGTAGTAGTCGACCAGCGGCTCCATCGCCTCGGGAAGGCTGACGATCTCCACCGAGCCGTCGACCGTGTGCCACTCACCGAAAAAGCGCTCGCTCATGACGCACACGCTGGCGTGCGGATTGCGACGCAGGTTCACGGTCTTGATCGCTGTTTCGCGCGTGCTGATAACGACGCGTGATTGAGCATCCACCACTGCCAGCACTGGCGAGAGTTGTGGGCTGCCGTCCCGACGCCGCGTGGCCAGCACAGCCCGACCATTGTGCCGGATGAATTCGAGCGCATCCTCGTGAGCTCCAGCGGTCATAACCGCTCCAGAACGACCACTGGGATCTCACGCTCGGTCTTCTTTTGGTACTCGTCGTAATCGGGCCATATCGAGGTCATGATCTTCCACAACGCGGGCTTCTCTTCTGCCGTAGCAGTACGGGCTCGGGCAGAAAAGCGGTCGCCCTTGACCTGCACGGTGACCTCGGGATTGGCCTGGAGGTTCAGGTACCACGCGGGCGGTGCTGGCGCGCCGCCCTTGGACGCCACGACGAGGCAATCATCCGCCCGCCTGCCGTATATCAGGGGGGTGCTTCGGGCCTCGCCGGATCGACGGCCGACGGTGGTGAGGATGAGGACGGGTGCTCCCCTCGCCCAGTCGTGCCCCTCCTCACCGTCGGTCGCGACATACCGGTCTACGTGCTCCTTGCCGAACAGCATGCTTCTCTCAACGTCCTCCTTCTTTGGGGCTTCAACAGTGCGACCGCCAGAGTTGGGATTGCCCTCGATCCCCCAGCTGACGACGCGTCGCGAGTGATCCGGATCAGCTCCGGGTCGAAGCTGGGCTGGATCGTCTTGCCACCCTCAGGAAGAGCGTGAGCGGCGCCACGTATCTCGATGCCGCGAGGATTCCAGGGGGGAGGCACGTCGTCGACTACGATCGATGCCTGGCCCGAGTGCTCAACGTCACGCCGCTTCTTCCGCGATGCGAATCCACCGATGTCGATGCTGTCCGTATCGGCGTTGTATCGGAATCTCACGGGGACGACGTGCGGCTGACCGTCGGCTCCGACGGTGGCTAGCCGGCCGAGGCGCTGGCTGTGAAGGCAGGCGATCTCTTGGTCGGTGACGACGCTCACGGCTGAATCCTCCCAGTCATCGCTCAGTATGCTGATCGGCCCATTCTGCGCCGGCCCAATTCTGCCGCGGTGGGGCGCTCCGCGAGCACGCCTGGTGGCGGGCAGTGGCGGCGCCGCGAGCGCGACCGAGCCAAGGCCTCCGTACTGTCGGGTGCCGGCGTCGAGGTGGTGGAGAGCGATTACGATCATCCTGATGGGCTGGTGACCGCGTTCGCTGGGACTACGCGGTTGTTCCTTGTCTCCCCGCTCGTTCCGCGGCTGGACGAACTTGAGAGCAACGCCATCGAGGCTGCGGCCCGTGCTGGTGTGCGCCATGTGGTCAAGTTGTCGACCGCAGGAGTCACACAGGATGGCAGCGGCGGCGCAGCGGTACCGCGCCAATATCCGTTGCATCGCCGCAGCGAAGAGCGGCTCAGGGGCTCGGGACTGGCTTTCACGGACCTGCGGCCCGGTCCGTTCATGCAGAACACGCTGAGCTTCGCGCCCTCGATCGCGGCTGAAGGCGTCTTCCGCGGAGCCTGGGGCGACGGGGCGATGGGCTACATCGACGTGCGCGACGTCGCCACCTGATAGAATCATTGTCAGAGAAGTTGTCAGCGACTCCAGGAGGTACCGTTATGCGAATCGCCTGCGTTCTCGACAGCGGTTTCGAGGATTCCGAGTTCAAAACG
>CALAQT010000480.1 GCA_937888775.1 uncultured Actinomycetes bacterium
ATACGAGATATGGGCGTGACTGGAGTTCAGACGTGTGCTCTCCCGATCTCCCGGACCGCCGCCGCCAGGACCGCCGCCGCCACCCGGACCGCCGCCACCACCCGGACCGCCGCAACGGGGCTGGGACAAGACGGCCCGTGACCGACCTTTCCGCGCCTACACCGGAGGCTCAAGCGGCAACGACTTCGGCAGCGTGGGAGCGGCTGTAGCGCTCTGGCTACCAAGAGACCCTACGGGGGCTGGGAGCCGCGCTCGCCCCGCTGCTCACTGGATTCGCGCTGGCCACGGTCGCCGTTCTTGTCACAGCCAAGGACAAACCTCTTGAATCGGGCTGGGCTGAAGCTGCGCTGACGGGCGCCGTCGCCTTCTTCTTGCTAGCGATGCAGGTTTCGTTCCTCGCGCTAGCGCGGAACCCATCGCCCTCGGAGATGCTTACGTGGCGGCCTCAGACGGCAGCCAGCGACGACGCACTTCAGGAAGCCCGAGCGGAGCAGGCCGCCAACTTTGCCGACATGAAGAGGCTCTGGGACCTCACTGGGCCCGCATACGACCTCGGCACCATCGCTTTTCTTTCTCGGGCTCCTACTGCTGCTTATGTGAGGCTGCTGGCCTGCGCACGGTGCCCGCCCCCGACCGCAGGCAGGGATGAGCGGAACCACTGCCCACGCTGACGCGGCGAAGTCATACCGAGTTCGGTCTGGCTCAAGTGCAGGTGTGCTTTCTAACCGAGGCATGGGGAATCAAACCAAAACGCTGCTCGCCATTCCAAGGGCAGCGTGAGCCCCTCGGGCCGAGGGTCTCTCGCTTGTGTCACTGTCATGGTCCTTGGGGTCGGGCGGTGTCGTCCGACGCGTCCGGTTGGTTGTCGGGCTGGCGGCGGGCTAACTCTCCGCTTGTGCGTTGACTTGGTCTGACAGCGAAAGGTCGTGTCGCCCGCCGCCGCTCGATGATCGCCGGGGAACGTCCTGTTGCTCTGTCGCGCCGGCGTGGGCAAGGTCAGTGCGCGGCGGTGTTCGCGTCTACCGCGATCACCTCGAGCACGCCACTGAGCCCGTCGAAGTCAGATGGGTTGCGGGTGTAGAGCGGAAGCTCGGCGGCAACCGCGGTCGCCGCGATCAGCAGATCTACCGCGCGTCGGCCCCGCGCTTTGCGTCCGGCGGCCGCGACCTCCGCATACACGCGCCCGTACGCTCGTGCAGCGACGGCATCGAACGGAATCGGATCGAAAGTCGCTTCGACGCGTTGTAGACGCTCCTGACGGCGCGCCCGTTCAGCGGGGTCATCAGTTGCGTGTGGACCGGCTGCGAGCTCGGCCAGTGTCACGGCGGCGAGCGCGACCTCCCCAGGCAGCGCATCACCGTAGACTCGGTCGAGATCGATCACGACCGAGGTGTCCACAAGCCCCCGAGCCCGAGCGGCTTCAGCCACGAGGAGCCGGGTCCTGGGAGGCGAACTGATCGACGTCCGCGCGGAACCGGTCCGCGTCGATCGGGGCGGCGCTGGCGAACGCCTCCACGACAGCTTTTCTGTCTACGAACCGGCGGCGGCGAAGCGGCGTCAGCTCACCCACGCCAACGCCGTTGCGGGTCACGATGAAGCTTTCGCCGGCATCAAGCGCGCGCATCACCTCGCCGCTCTCATTGCGCAGCTCCCGCTGGGTGATCTCCCGAGGCACACCGATACTGTAGCACGCGTGCGACGCCGCGCTCGGCCGGCGCAGGCCGCTAGCAGCGGCGTCGTGCTTTCGCGATCCAGCAAGCGCCGGTCGGTCGCATCACAGACCGGAGGGGGCTAACCGCGCCCAGGCACCGAACCGCGAAATCGTTGCGAAGCGCGGAACCCAGGAAAGCCGCCGGGAGGCCCGCGCGGAGAGGAAGCGGGTGCGCGCCGATCACAGCTGCGTACCAGGCCCCGCCACCCGCTGCGGGATCGGGCCTGACGAGGTGGGCGTCTCAGCACGGGAACCTCCAGCGGACGCCAGCACTGCGTGTCGAGTTCGCGTCAGGCGTTCGGCTTGCCAATGAGACAGGCTCACGGACGGCTTTGCGTAGCCGCAGGCCTCACGCTTGTGTCCAGTGTCGGCGAGAGCGGTTCTCGGCGTCGTCGGTGACGATCCGGTCGCCGAGGGGTTCTCGCAGCTGGACGGTTGCACGCGAGGGGATGAAGCCGCCTATCAGGGTCTTGGCTCCGCGCCAGTCCAGGATCGTCAGCGAGACGATCACCCCGGACTCGGTCTCGAACGCCTGGCAGCCGCCGGGGCGCTCGCCGTTGTGCGGTAGCCCGTAGAACACGTGCAGCCGATCCTTGTCGGCCAGCCAGCTCCCGAACGGGAACCGCCGGAAGCTGTGGTTGGAGGCGCCCTGATAGCGGATCGTGGCGAACTCGCCGAAGCGATCGCGCAGGACGCGTTCGGTGAAGGCCGCCGAGTCGATCACGAGCCTGTCGGGGTCGATCACTTCCGAGAGCAGCCGCCGGCAGCGATCGTGCTCGCCGGTGAGAAGGCCGCGCGGACGCCCCAGCGGCCGTCGCGCCAGCAGACTTGCAAGCCACCGAGCACATCCTCGGCGCCGGCCAGCACCGCTCGCGCCTGCGCCACCCGCTCGTTGTCGCCATAGATGTCCTGCCGCTCGGCCGCTGCGAACATCCCCGGCCCGGCGGAGCCTGAGCCTGGTTCCTCCGCGAGGCCCCGCGACAGGATCTCGCCGCTGACCGGTAGCCCCTCGCGGATGCGCGCGCTTGCAATCCGCGCTCTGACCTCGGCCTCCGACGGCGGTGCCGCTGCCAACGCGGCCGGGACGTAGACGGCTTGCTGAAGCGCTGGGTGGGGCGCGCTCTTGACGAATTGCGCGACGTGCACCCGTGGCGTGGCCAGCACTGCTGTGCTGCCAGAACGGGGGCTCCGGCTGGCTCTGATCGAACGTCTGCCCGTGGCTTTTGCTTCCGTGTCGCTGTCCTCCGGGTGCTGTCGATTATTTGAGTTCGGAGAGGAATTTCAGGAGGTTCGCGAATTCGCGTTTGGGGAGACTGCGGAAGGACGGCATCGGCGCGCGCGGGGAAGTGAGCACTCGCGCGAGCTGCGCGTTGGTCATCTTGGCGCCGATTCTGGTCAGGTCGTCGCCGGGGCCGTTGTTGCCATTGCCGGCGAGCTGGTGGCACGCGAGGCATCCGGCGGAAGCGAACACCTCGCGTCCGGCGGTGAACTGTGCTCGGGCGGCTGGTCTGAGGTGTGCCGGCGGGGCGACCGGGATGACATCGGGCCGGGTCGGGGAGATCGTTTTGAGCGGTTTACCGGTGGCGGCGAGCCAGGTGATCTGGGCGGGTTGTTCGCAGCACGGGATGGCGGCGGTCGTGAGCACGAAGTTGGACTCCACGGTCGCATCAACGGTGGCGCCTGCCGCGGTCGCTCCCGTCGGCAATCGTTGGGGTGCGAACCGTATCCGGACTCGCGAGACTCCGTCCGGAACGACTATGTCGATCCGCTCCTGCGTGCGGTAGTGGGCGCGGCCGCTCGGGGTGTACCCGCTGACCCCCACCGATCGCGTGCCGTTGAGGATGTCGGCCGCGGTCGATCCTCCCCATCCGCTGATCATCGGCGCGCCCGGTTCGACGAACTCGATCGCGAGCTGGTCTCCGGAACTTTCACTTCCGCCGCGCGTGACAGCGAGGTAGGCGCGCAGGCCGTCCGGGCCGACATGAACCAGCCGGGTCAGGCTCGCCTCGACGCGCCGGCCGAGCAGAGCGGCGGGTGCTGTGCGGTCGGCTGACGTTTGCGGGCGACGGAGCACGCCCAGGATCACGACCAGCGACCGGGCGCCCGCTGGGACCGCACCCTCAGACGACCTGGGCCGATGTGCATCGGCGAGAAGGAACACCGCCGCGACCACGATCACCACCAGCACCGACGTGACCGCAGCGATCCATCCCGCGGTCGCTCCCCGGATCGGCACCGAGGATCGCCGCCGGTGCGCGAACGGGCCGCGCTCCCGGCCGTCCGCTGGCTTCGCGTCGCGTAGCCGCTCGAGTAGGTCTGTGGGCGGTTCCAGGCCGGAGAGCTCGGCCCGCAGCTCGGTCCGGATCCGGTCGATCAGCTGCTCATCGGTCTGCATCATCTGCCTCGCTTGTGGTCTGGACCGACCCCGGCGGCCTGTCGCTCAACAGCCGCGCAACCGCGCGAGCGCCCGGGACGTGTATGACTTCACGGTCCCCTCCGAGCACCCGAGCGCGGCCGCCGTCTCTGACACCGACAGGTCAAGAAAGAACCGCAACACCACGACCTCCCGCTGGCGCACGGGCAACGCGCCGACAGCAGCCGTCATCGCATGCCGATCGAGCACCCCAACGCTCGGGTCCGAACCCCAATCGGCCACCGGTTCAACCAGCGGCCGCTCGCGCGGGCGACGGCCGAGACTCCGCCAACGATCCCGTGACAGGTTCACCAGCACCCGTCTCGCGTACGCGTCAGGCGCCTCCCGCGCCGCGTCCCAACGCGACGCGACCCGCAGCAACGTCCCCTGAAGCAAATCCTCCGCGTGCCCCCGATCGCCCGTCAACAAGTACGCACTACGCAGCAACGCCGGCGAACCACGCGACACGAACCGCTCAAACTCGACTGAGAACGGCGAGACACCCCCCGGCATGCCATCAACTCCCACAACCAGCATTAACGTCACGACGACCCGTCAGGTTGCCAGGCACTTCATCCACGAGCCCCAGGTCGACGGTACCGGCGGGCGTTCGTAGGCCCATCCACCACCGTGAGTCGCGCGCGCTGAGGGCGTTCGGAGCCGATGCAGGCGCGTCTCACCGACCATCCACCACCGGACGCTCGACACGGCCGATCAGGGCATGCGGGCCGGCGCCCAAGCGCGTCTCATTACGGAAGGATCAGCGAACAGAGCGCCGGGCTTCGAGCTACGGAGCTCCCGGGATGAGTGTCCGCTGACGCTGCAAGCCTGTCTACGGGTTCAGGGCGTTCAGCGCGCCAGCTCCCAGTCGTGACGGACTGCTCCTTCGTCGTCCTGGCGGTCACGGGGCACGAGAGTGCTGCTTCGGTGGCTGATTGGGGTGAAGGAGAAGCCTCGTGTCGGTCGCACCCCGATCATGAGGCGCTTTATCCGAGGAACGGGAATGTCGGATCGACAGACAGACAGCTACGTAGGAGCAGCGCCACGCCGATGTCGCCGGTGAACAGCGTGTAGCGCCCGCGGCCGGCGGCTTCCCGGCGTCGGTCGACGTCAGCGACGGCGTCCATCGCAAGCATCCGCGCTCGCTGCAGCCAGCGTTCGTCGCCTAACCGCGCGTGCAGCGACAGGAAGGCGTAGGCGTTTCCGGCCGTGCCGTGGCACAGACCCGCGCCCTTGACCAGCGGCCCGGCGCGCCACGTGAGCTCGCCGGCGGCGGCCAGCAGGCGATCGGTCTGGTCATCTGCGGGCAGGCCCGCGAGCGAGGTCGCCATTCCGGGCGATCCGTGGCACCACTGCACCGGCCGGCGGCCAGGATCCTCTCCAACCAGTGGACACCATTGGGCCACGCCATCGTCTTTGAGCGCCAGCTGGCTCAGCACGCCGGCGACGCGCCCGGCGAGCCCGTTGGCGCGATCGCCGAGGAGGTCGCGGCCGGCGAGCAGCACGAGGGCGTTGCTGGCAAAGCCGCGCCCGGCGCCGGTGAACCGGCGCTGTTTGCCGTACAGGTCCTGAACCCAGACGGTTTCGTGCCACTCGCTGAGCAACCAGTCCGCCGAGTCAAGCCACAGCTCACGCCAGCGCGCCTGACCCGTGGCGCGCCACTGCCTCAGCGCGGCCACCATCGTTCCCGGAGAACCCCAGCAGAGTTCCAGCGTGGGGTTTCGAGCGTTTCGGCGGATGCAAGCCTCAAGGTCATCCAGGTACTCGCCGTTGCGTCGGATCGCCTCGACGGCGAGCAGAATGCCGCTCTCGCCGAACATCAGCGATGTCGCCGGGGCCGGCGCGAGAGCGACCAACTCCGGCGCTCGCCGAAACCCCGCCAGAAGGCCGGCAGCGAGCCCGTCCAACCCCGGGAGCTCGGGTCCCAGCCGTTCCCGAGCTAGCAGATCCAGCGCCCACGCCATGCCAGCAGCGCCAAAGTACACGTTGCGAAACGGCACGTCAGGATCGCCCTCGAGATCATCAACGGCGTTGGGCCACAGCCGGTCCGGTCCCTGATAGGCCGCGACCGCGTCAGCGGCGATCGCCTCGATCGCAGCGCGAGCCGCGGCCTCACTCCACGCCGGGGCGGCCAGCGGCCGGTGCTGCGCCCGGTCATAAAGCTGCACCGACATACCAGGACTATCGCCCATCCGCCGAGCGCGAACCACCACGCCTCGGACTTCACGTCAGACTCCCGATTTGTTCGGCAATCCCACGTCGCCGAGACCGCTGTTCCCCGCCGAACGCGGCCACAAGACTCGCTGAGGTTGGCTGACCGCGTCGGTGCAGAGGAGCAGCCGGCAGGAATGCCGTCCGTCGGCCGGACGCCCGATAGAGGATCCACCACCGCACGCTCCACGCGGCTGCTGAGGGCGGTTGCCCTTGGACGGCGCGATCCCGAGCCTGACGCGGTACACCCAGACGCTGCCCGATGCAGCGCACGGAACCCCACAAGTCGGGCGGCCGAGGATGCTCACATGCTCACGTTCTTACAACGAGCCGCCAACCGCTCCGAGAAAGCAGCAGCCGCCACGGCCGTCGAGCTCGTGCCCGCTTCTGAGGACAGACATCAGTCTCGGCGGATGACCTGGTGCTTCTGCTCTCGGAGGCGTGGCGGCAGAGGGCGGCTCGAGCTGTCGTACATGCGGCGGTTGAACTAATCGCCTAGCTGTCGGTGCCCTCGCGGGCCGGGCCCGTCCGAGAAGGAGGCAGCATGGCTAACAAGTTACGGCGTCGCATGTCCGAGCAGGAACGCGATGAGCGCCGATAGCGAGCGGCTGCACCAGGCGGCCGAGCAGCTGCTGAGCTCCGCGGGCTGGGCGCGCTGGGTGCGCATCCGCGCCAGCTTCCACTCGTATTGCCCTGGTTATCTGCGGTGCCGCATGTCGTCCGCGTCGCGAAGGCTGAGATCAGCGTCAACGACATGTCGCCGTCGGCGGGGGTCTCCGGCCGCGCGTTCTCGGAGAGAGCATGGGGGCGAGCTCGCTCGGCGACGAAGGGGCAGTCGGAGGCCTGTGCGACGACGCCGGGCACCCGGTTTGCGCGCCGAGCAGGGCGGCAACCCGCGGGTTCAGCGCTCCCGCCGCACGGTGGTTCCGGGCCAGCGCTCACGCGTCAGCGCTCGACCGCTGGTCCTTGCGATGTGGCACGATTTCGCGGGTGACCAGCAGACCCGCCGCGGCGCAGCGCCTGAGCGACCTCGCGCGGCTGCGCCGGGTCCGCGACCGGATCGACCGGGAGTACGCGCAGCCGCTGGACGTCGAGGCGCTCGCCCGCGGCGCGTGAATGTCGGCCGGGCACTTCAGCCGCGAGTTCCGGCTCGCCTACGGCGAGTCGCCGTACGGCTACCTGATGACGCGGCGCATCGAGCGCGCGATGGCGCTGCTGCGTCGTGGCGACCTCAGCGTCACCAAGGTCTGTTTCGCGGTCGGCTGCTCGTCGCTGGGCACCTTCAGCAGTCGCTTCACCGAACTAGTCGGTATGCCGCCCAGCACCTACCGGCGCCATGCGGCGCGCGCGACGGCGGGGATGCCGTCGTGCGTGGCGAAACAGGTGACCACTGATCAGGAATCGAGAAGCGCCGGTCACCGAGCCGCACCTAGCATGACCGCCATGGACATCACCATTCACGGGACCTTCATCCCGCCTGACGACCCGGACGCATCCCTGGCCTTCTATCGCGACCGCCCGGAGGTGGTCCCGGTGGTCCTCCTTCTCTTGCGGGCTGGGCCCGGTTAAGACGAACGGCCAACGCGATCTCGCCATCCGGGGCGATCGGGCTGTCGATTTCCGGACTTCCCGTTCGTCTTTAAGCCAGACGATCCCGACCAGACCCACGACTTCAGGAGTGACCATGACCGGCTCTTCCACCCAGGGAATCAAGACCGTGCTGCATCCCGTGTCCGACCTGGCGACGGCCAAGGCGGTGTACGCCGCCCTGCTCGGCGTACCGCCGCAGACCGACGGGTCCTACTACGTCGGCTTCGAGGCCGAGGGCCAGCACATCGGGCTGGTGCCGGGCGGTGGACCGCAGGGCATGACCTCGCCGGTGGCCTACTGGCACGTGCCGGACATCGAGGCGAAGCTGGCCGAGGTGACCGCCGCGGGTGCCACCGTGAAGGAGCCCGCGCACGACGTCGGTGGCGGCCGCCTGGTGGCCACCGTCACCGACCCCGACGGCAACGTGCTCGGGCTGCTCCAGGACCGGTGAGTGCCGACCCCCGCTCCCGCGCTCAGCGTCGTCGCGACACCGAGCATCGGCTCACCCACGACATCGATGTCTGGGTGGCCAGTGCCTCGGCGGACGGTGCGCCGTATCTGGTGCCGCTGTCCTTCGACTGGGACGGCGAGGCGCTGCTGGTGGCCACGCCGACGGACAGCCTGACCGGCAGGAACCTGGCTGCCACCCGGGCCGTTCGGCTGGGGCTGGGCCACACCCGCGACGTGTCCATAATCGATGGCGAAGTCGAGGTCCTCGAGATCGACGCGCTGCCGCAGGAGCGGGGTGACCGGTTCGTCGCGCGCACCGGCTTCGACCCGCGTGCGCTGGCCACGCCGTACCGCTGGTTCCGCATCTCCCCGCGCCGCATCCAGGCCTGGCGCGAGGTGAACGAGCTGCCCGACCGCGAGCTGATGCGCGACGGCCGCTGGTTGGTCTGACGCCTCGGCGGGCACGCCGCGTAGCCGGGGCCCAGAGGCTCCACGGGCCGAAGCGAAGGAGAACCAGACGTACTGCTCGAAGCTGGTCAGATCGAGCCAGGCGACGCCGACGGAGACCGCGAAGGCGGCCCCGCCTAACAGATGGAGACACGATGAGCATGGCCACGAGGACGGACACGCAGTCGCCTGCGCTGCACGTTGCCGACAGCCACGATCTGATCCGCGTGCACGGCGCGCGCGTGAACAACCTCAAGGACGTCAGCGTCGAGATCCCGAAGCGCCGGCTGACGGTGTTCACCGGCGTCTCCGGCTCGGGCAAGAGCTCGCTGGTGTTCGGCACGATCGAACGCGGTGCCGGCAAGACCGTGAGACAGACCTTCACCCGCACCGGCGGCATGTGTCCGCGCTGCGAAGGCCGGGGCACGGTCTCCGATATCGACCTCACCCAGCTCTTCGACGACTCCAAGTCGCTCGCCGAGGGCGCGATCACCATCCCGGCTACAAGGCGGACGGCTGGTGGACAGTGCGGATCTTCACCGAGTCGGGCTTCCTCGACCCGAACAAGCCGATCCGCGACTACACCAAGACCGAGCTGCACGACTTCCTCCACCGCGAGCCGACCAAGGTGAAGGTCAACGGCTCCAACCTCACCTACGAGGGGCTGATCCCGCACGGCGAGAACCTTCGAAACCCCTTCGCCCAGTTCACGACTCACCGTGCTGATGGCGTTTCCGGGCGTCGGTATCGCTTGCGCCAACGTCCCCGGGCTCGGTCCCGGTTGGAGCTCCGTTCACGTGGGCGGCCCCTGCCTCTGGGCTCACCCACTCCGCCTCAAATCCCTCTCGGTCGTCTATGCTCTCGTCCCCGGCCGGTGGCCGGCTGAGGACGTGTTCAGTGCCACGGCGGCGCGAATGAGCGCCTTCAACGCCTTTTCATCAATCTTGTCGCCCTCATGGAAATCGATGGCACGCCTGGTGTTGCCTTCGAGGCTGGAGTTGAAGAGGCCTGAAGGGTCCTCCAACGAGGCGCCCTTGGCGAAGGTCATCTTCACGACATTCTTGTACGTCTCACCGGTGCAGATCATTCCGGCGTGCGACCACACTGGAACCCCTCTCCACTTCCACTCCTCGACCACTTCGGGGTCGGCCTGCTTGATGAGAATTCGGACCCGAGCGAGCGTCTCGCCCCGCCAATCACTCAGCTCCTTGATTCTCGCATCTATCAGCTGAGAGGGAGAGTCTCCTCCTTTTCCTTCCTTCGAGCCGCTCACCCTCTTCTTCATCTCGACTTTCGTGGTTTCAGGGATTGTCCGAGGAACTGTGTAGGCACGAGCGAAAGAGATCGCTATGCCTAGGA